>DXIG01000106.1 GCA_019112985.1 Candidatus Butyricicoccus stercorigallinarum
TTTTCTCCGATTTTTTTGAAAAAAACCGGGACGAGAAAAAGATTTTCACAAATTTCGCAACTTTTCTTGCTTCTTACAGCGTTATGTGGTATAATAAAAATGTTGAGGGGTATACGCAAGATTACGAATAGTATAAATTTTAATATATATTACGATTTGTGCAGAAAGGTGGACGCTTTTGATGAAACAGATTCTGCTGCTGTCCACGGGAGGCACCATCGCCTGCCGCGCGGGCGCGGACGGGCTTGCGCCGCAGCAGGCGGGCGAGCAGCTGCTGCGCGCGGTGCGCGTGCCGGCGGGCGTGCGCGTCAGCGTGCGCGATCTGATGTGTGTCGATTCCACCGACATGACGGCAGAGCACCGCCTGGCCATCGCGCGGGCGATTTGGCACAGTCGCAGGGAATATGACGGCTTTGTACTGACGCATGGGACGGACACCATGGCGTACACGGCCGCTTTTTTATGCCGCGCGCTGCCGTATTTTGACAAGCCGGTGATTCTGACCGGCTCTCAGCTGCCGATGGAGGCGGACGGCTCGGACGCGCCGGGCAATCTTGCCGACGCGCTCGCCTGCGCGGCGTCCGATTACCGCGGCGCGGCGGTGTGCTTTGCCGGGACGCTGCGGCGCGGCACGCGCGTGACCAAGGCGGACACGGCGGCGTTCGACGCATTTTCCGGCGGGAACACGGGGGCGGCGCCGGACGGCGTGATCGAAGGCGGCGTGCCGCGCATCGCGGACAGGCCGGCGGCGGGGACGCCCGGCTTTCGCACGCCCGTGCCGCAGCGCGCGGCGGTGCTGACCGTCACGCCGCTGCTGGACGCGGAGACGGTGCGCGCCTGCTGCGGGCGCGATGTGCTGCTGCTGTACGGCTACGGCGTGGGCGGCGTGCCGGAGGCGCTCGCGGAGGCGGTGGCGCAGGTGGTGCGTTCGGGCACGCGCGTCTATCTCGGCACGCAGTGCGCGTCCGGCGCGGCGGACTGTTCGGTGTACGCCGTCGGACGGCGTATGCAGAAGCTGGGCGTGCGCTGCCTCGAGGGGCAGACGCTGGAGGATGCGGCCGCGTGCGTCTGTTTGGGACTTTTGTAGCGCATTTGTGGCGTATCTGCGCGGCGCGCGCGGGGATATCGGCAAATTGTGAAAAACAACTGAGCGAATCGCCAAAAATTTGGGCTGTTTTTGTCTCGCATATCAGACAGGTTTGCCGTATAATAAAAACTATATCAGTGTAGGCTGACGCGGCGCAGAGCTGCCGCACCCGCCCGCCCGGCGCGGGCACAGGATCCCTGAGAACAGCGAGGTAACGGAATTTTATGAATAAAATGAACCTGGTTGTCGTCTTTGGCGGCGTTTCTTCCGAACACGACATCTCCTGCATTTCCGCGGCGTCTATCCTGCGCAATGCGGATGCGGATCGATATCACATCTATCCGGTCGGCATCACGAAATCCGGCGGCTGGAAGCTGTTTGAATCGACAGACTACGACAGCGTGGAGGACGGGAGCTGGGAGACCAGCGAACAGGCGGTTCCGGCGCTGCTGTCGCCCGACCGCGAGACGCACGGCCTGCTCGTGCTGCGCGAGAGCGGCGCGGAGGTCATCCGCGCGGACTGCGTGTTCCCCGTGCTGCACGGCATCGGCGGAGAGGACGGCACGTTACAGGGTCTGCTGGAGCTGGCGCGCATCCCCTATGTCGGACCGGGCGTCGCGGCGTCCGCGTGCAGCATGGACAAGAGCCTGACCAAGATCATCGTGCAGCAGGAGGGCGTGCGCCAGGCGGCCTTTTATCTGGCGCGCCGCGCCGCGTTCCGTGCGGACGCCGAGGCGGTCTGTGCCGAGGCGGAGCGCAGCCTGGGCGCGTATCCGGTCTTTGTCAAGCCGTGCAGCGAGGGCTCGTCCGTCGGCGTCTCCAAGGCGACCGACCGCGCTTCGCTGAAGAAGGGTCTGGAGGACGCGTTCCGCTACGACGCGAAGGTGCTGGTCGAGGAGTTCATCGACGGGCACGAGATCGAGGTCGCCGTGCTGGGCAACGACGCGCCGTCCGCGTCGGTGGCGGGCGAAATCGCGCCGAGCCAGGAATTTTACACGTTTGAGGCCAAGTACGTCGACGGCACGTCCGGCCTGTACATCCCGGCGCACATCAGCGAGCGCGCCATGGCGGACGTCCGCGAGGCGGCGATCCGCGTGTACACCGCGCTCGGCTGCAAGGGTCTGTCCCGCGTCGACTTCTTCTGCACCTACGCGGACGACGCGATTGTGTTCAACGAGATCAACACGCTGCCCGGCTTTACCAGCATCAGCATGTACCCCAAATTGCAGGAATACATGGGTCTGCGCTATTCCGCGCTGATTGACGAGCTGGTCTCGCTGGCCATGGAGCGGTTCGATGGATAACAGGGCGATCGGCGTTTTCGACTCCGGCCTGGGCGGCCTGACCGCCGTGCGGCAGCTGCACCGCATTATGCCGGACGAGCATATCATCTATTTCGGCGACACCGGCCGCGTCCCCTACGGCACGCGCAGCCGCCAGACCATCATCAACTACACGCGGCAGGACGTCGCGTTTCTGTGCAGCCACGACATCAAGGCGATCGTCGTCGCCTGCGGCACGGTCAGCTCGGTCGCGCTCGGCACGGTGCGCACGGAGAACACCGTGCCGATGGTCGGCGTGGTCAAGCCGGCCTGCTATACGGCGATGAAGCTGACGCGCAGCAACCGCGTCGGCATCATCGGCACGAAGGGCACGATTCACAGCGGCTCCTACGAGGCCATGCTGCACACGCTCGACCCGTCGGTGCGCACGATCGCGCGCGCCTGCCCGCTGTTTGTCCCGCTGGTGGAAAACGGGCGGTTTTCGCCGGACGACCCGGTCGTGCAGCTGGTGGTGGAGGAATATCTGGAGGAGATCCGCGCCTTCGGCGTGGACACGCTGATTTTAGGCTGTACGCACTATCCGCTGCTGCGCTCGGCGATCCGCGCGCATCTCGGCGAGGACGTCGCGCTCATCGATCCGGGCGCGGAGGCGGCCGACTACATGCGGACGTTTTTGGAGCCGGCGGAGCCGGGCAACGGGCGGACGGAATACTTCGTCTCGGACGACCCGGACAGCTTTGATACCTATGCAGAGATGTTTTTGGGCGAACCGGCCGGCGTGCACGCCAGCCTGGTCAAGGACATCGCAGCCTACGGAAAGGAACAGGGGTGAGCGCTATGGAACAGGACACATCACTGAAAAAGGACGTCATCATCACCATCGCGAGCAGTCAGGATTTTGAGGGCTGCGAGCCGGACCGCATCAACCTGATCACGGCGGGGCGGCTGTACCGCCGCGGCGGCAAGTACTTCGTCTCCTATGAGGAGAGCGAGCTGACCGGCATGGAGGGCACGCGCACCACGCTCAAGCTGGAGGATCAGCAGGTGACGATGACGCGCACCGGCACACACCCGACCCAGATGCTGTTTGCCAAAAACAAGCGGCATGTCGGCCTGTACCAGACCGACGTCGGCGCCATGGCGATTTCCACCCATACCTCCCATCTGGTCAACACGATCGGGGAGAACGGCGGCAGTCTCGCCATCGACTACACGGTGGAGATCGACTCCACGCTTGCGGGCACGCACCGCTTTGAAATGGCGGTCACGCCGTCGGACGGCGCGCCGCATCTGTCGTAAACAGGAAACCACGCGGGCGGAGGATAGCTTCCGCCCGTTTCGGGCGCTTATGCAGCGCCGTACAGATCACAAACAGAAAGGCTTAGAGTAACATGAATTTGATCGAACAGGCGAAGAAGCAGGCGGCACAGGCAGTTTTGGACGCATACCGCGCCGCGGTCGCCGCGGGAGACCTGCCGCAGGGCGAGGTGCCGGCGGTCGCCGTCGAAATCCCGAAGGATACGAAAAACGGCGACTACGCTTCGTCGTTTGCGATGCAGTGCGCCCGCGCGCTGCACATGGCGCCGCGCAAGATCGCGGAGGCGCTGGCGGCGCACGCCGCGCTGGACGGCACGTATTTTACAGAGCTCTCCATCGCCGGCCCCGGTTTTCTCAATTTCCGCCTGGGCAGCCAGTGGTATGCCGACGCGGTTCAGCTCGTGACGGACATGGGCGCGGACTACGGCCGCAGCAAGGCGGCGCATCCGGAGAAGATCATGGTGGAATTTGTCTCCGCCAACCCGACCGGCCCGATGCACATGGGCAACGCCCGCGGCGGCGTGCTCGGCGACTGCCTGTCCGAGGTGCTCGCCTGGGCGGGGCATGAGGTCACCCGCGAGTTTTACATCAACGACGCGGGCAATCAGGTCGATAAGTTCGCGCACTCGGTCGAGGGGCGCTATATCCAGCAGCTCAGGGGAGAGGACGCGATTGTGTTCGACGAGAGCTGGTACCAGGGCGCGGACATCCGCGAGCTGGCGGCCGATCTCGTCAGGCTGCACGGCGACAAGCTGCTCGATATGGACGGCGAGGAGCGCCGCCGCATCATCGTCGAATACGGCCTGCCGGCCAACATCGCGCGCATGCAGCGCGATCTGGAGCGCTATAAGATTCACTACGACGTGTGGTTCCGCGAGAGCGGCCTGCACGATTCCGGCTTTGTCAAGGAGACCGTCGATCTGCTGACCGCCAAGGGCGCGACCTACGAGAAGGAGGGCGCGCTGTGGCTGCGCTCGACCGACTTCGGCTGCGACAAGGACGACGTGCTGCGCCGCGCCAACGGCTTTTACACGTATTTTGCGGCGGATATCGCGTACCACCGCAACAAATTCGAGGTGCGCGGCTTTGACCGCGTCATCAACATCTGGGGCGCCGACCACCACGGCCACGTGCTGCGCCTCAAGAGCGCGCTGGACGCGCTCGGACTGGACGGCACCAACCGCCTGGAAATCGTGCTCATGCAGCTGGTGCGCATGATGCAGGGCGGCGAGGTCGTGCGCATGTCCAAGCGCACCGGCAAATCGCTGACGCTGTCCGACCTGCTGGACGAGATCCCGGTGGATGCGGCGCGCTATTTCTTCAACTCGCGCGCGGCGGAGACGCAGATGGAGTTTGATCTCGATCTCGCGGTCAAGCAGGACAGCGACAACCCGCTGTACTACTGTCAGTACGCGCACGCGCGCATTTGCAGCCTGCTGCGCAAGATGGAGGAGGAAGGCATCCGCGTGCCCGCGCGCGCCGATCTGACCGCCCTGCACGAGGCGGAGGAGCTGGCGCTGGTCAAGCAGATCAGCCTGCTGCCGGAGGAAATCGCGCTGGCGGCCGCCGAGCGCGACCCGTCGCGCCTGAACAAGTACGCGGTTGCGCTGTGCGCGCAGTTCCACCGCTTTTACAATGCGTGCCGCATCAAGGAAGCGGAGGCGGACGTGCGCGACGCGCGCCTGGTGCTCTGCTGCGCGGCGCGGCAGGTGATCTACAATGCACTGAGCATCATCGGCGTTGAGGCGCCGGAACATATGTGAGCAGGCCCGTCGAGGGCGGAAGGAGAGCTATGGAACCCGTTCCTTTATGTAGAGGGGAAGTCATTTTAACCATGGAGCAGCCGCAGCAGATGATGTCCGTCAAGTGGAAGCACTGCCGGGCGGCTGCGGTCGTCGTGCCCGATCCGGTGAGCGTGGAGATGGCGAAGCGCTCGGTCGGAGACCGGCGCGTCGGCATGCTGATCAACGCGGACGGCTGGAACGCGGAGGAGGACACCGGCGCGAAATGGCCGTCTGAACGGCTGATCGGGCGCTTTCGCAACATCGCCCGCCGCGCGATGCACGAGGAGGCGGATTTTGTCTACATCCGCATGCGGCAGAACCTGCACGTGCTGCGCGCCGCCGTGCTGGCAGCGACCGAGCTGGACGGGCTGGGCGTGTTTGTCGAGCTGCCGGTGGACGAGGACGGCCGCACGGCGGACGGCTCATCCGCGATGGCGGTCATGGGCATTTTGCAGCGCATCGGCGTGGCCGGTCTCATCCTGACCGGGGAGCCGGAGGATCTGGACGACACCATCGAGGAGCTCGCGCCGCACGCCAGCGTGGCGCTCGGCGTGTCCGTCGAGCCGCGTGAGCTGCGCGAGATGCGCGAGCTGGCGAGCGTGGAGTTTTACCACACGCACGAGCCGGACGATGTGCGCCGCCTGCTGGAGCTTGCGCCGCCGAGCAGCGGCCGCGACGAGCCGGAGGCGGACGACGATTACATCCTCGCGCCGGTCGGCATGCACGCGCACTTTGTGGACGTCACGATCGACATTTCCGACCCGATCGATCTGGAGGACCGGTTCGGCGAGACGCTGCTCGAGCTGGAGGATCAGTGGTCGGGCGCGCTCAAGCTGGAGATCAACACGCCGGAGGACGTCCATCTGCTGGCGGAGGTGCAGTATATGCTCAACCGCCCGGTCTGCCTCGCGGCGGAAAATCCGGAGCTGCTGGAGGAGGCGCTGTGCGTGTTCGACGGCATCGCCCTGTACGACGGGACATGGGAGCTCGACAAAGAAACGATTGAGTATTTCCGCAGGCATTACGGCATGGTTGCCCTGTGAGCGGAAACAGAAAAGCGCAGGCGGGGCACCCTCTCGCTTGCGCTCTTTTTACGGAGGAGGACGGCTTGTGAACAACTGGACGGAAGTGACCATCTGGACGTCGCGCGCGGGCATCGACGCTGTGACCGGCATGCTGATGGATCTCGGCATCGACGGCTTTGTCATCGAAGACGCGCAGGATTTCGCGGATTTTTTGCAGGATACGGAGATATACTGGGACTATGTGGACGAGGATCTGTCGAAACAGAAGCGGGACGCCGAGACCAATGTAAAAATCTACGTCGAGGACAGCCCGGCGGGCGCGGAGCTGCTTGCGCAGGTCAACGCGGGGCTGGCGGGTCTGCGCGCGCGCGACGCGGCGCACGCCTTCGGCCGCTGCACGGCTGAGCTGGCGTCCATCCGGCAGGAGGACTGGGAGAACAACTGGAAGCAGTTTTTCAAGCCGTTCCGCGTCGGAGAGACCTTCCTCATCAAGCCCTCGTGGGAGACCTGCGAGCCGGAGGAAGGGCGCAGAATTCTGGAAATTGATCCGTCGTCCAGCTTCGGCACGGGCGCGCACAACACCACGCAGCTGTGCATCTGCGAGCTGGAGCGCCTGGTGCGCCCGGGCGACCGCCTGCTGGACATGGGCTGCGGCAGCGGCATTCTGTCGGTCGCGGCGCATATGCTGGGCGCATCTGATATCACGGCGGTGGACATCGACGCGAACGCCGCCAAAATCGCGGCGGAAAACGCGCAGAAGAACGGATTTTCGCTGCGCACCCACGTCGGCGACGTCATCGGGGACGCGGCGCTGTCCGAAGAGATTGGCGGCGGCTACGACATCATCGTGGCGAACATCGTGGCGGACGTTATCATGGGCATGCAGGACATCCTGAAGGACAAGCTCCAGCCGGCGGGCACGCTGATCGTGTCCGGCATTCTCGCACCGCGCGCGGACGAGGTGCAGCAGTCGCTGCTGTCGGCGGGCTTTGCGCTCGACCGGCGCGACCAGTCGGGCGACTGGGTCGCGATGACGCTGCATCTGGCGTAACGCGGAAGAAAAAACGAGGGAGGAAGAGCGGCAGTGAAGGCGATAGAAAAAAAGATCATATTGATTGTCCTGATTGCCGCGGCCTTTTTCGGCCTGTGGAAGCTCAAGGCGCCGGAGCACGAGACGGTCTCGCTGGCGAAGACGAGCGTGGAGGCGGCGGACGAGCTGGCGGCGGCCTACGCCGCCGGGCGCGATACGCTGCTGTTCCACAGTCCGGACATCGACGAGCGGCAGGTGTATCACCTGTTGCAGGCGCAGTACCCGTATCTGTCCACGCTGTCCACGGCGGCGTATGAAAACGGAAATTTGTCGCTGACCTACGAGATTTTGAAAAAAGAGGAGCAGGACGCGGGGCTGGAGGCGGCGCGCGCGGCGGGCGCGCAGGCCGCTGCGGACGAAAAGAGCATTGCGGGCAGGCTCACGGCGATTCACGACGCGCTGATCCGCGCCTGCGTGTACGCGGAGGACGGCAGCGACCGCGTGCAGATGGCGGCGGGCGTGTCGGAGGACGGGCGCGCCGTGTGCGCGGGCTATGCGCGCGCGTTTCAGGCCATGTGCGACGGCGCGGGCATCGACGTCTATTATGTCGAGGACGACGACATGACGCACGCATGGAACGTCATCCGCCTGTACGGGGAGACGTATTTCATCGACTGCACGTATGACGATCCGGTGCCCGACCAGGGGCAGCGCGTCAGCCGCGACTATTTCATGCTGACGGCGGACGAGCTGCGCGCGGATCACAGCTGGGATGAGGCGCTGTATGAGGCCTTCCTTGACGGCAAATACCCGGAGAATTTTGCGTATATCCAGCGCATGCAGGATCTGCTGCTCGCCGACCCGTCGCTGCGCGCGGCGGATACGGACACCCCGGCGACGCAGGAGGAGCTGGACGCGCTGAACGAGACGCTGGGCACGCAGCTGGCGCAGTCGGTCGGCGGCGAAGACAGTGAGGACAGCGCGATGACGCGCGGGGAGCTGTACCGGCTCGGCTATGAAGCGCTGTGGGATGAGGTCGACGGCTGCCGCCGCATCGAGCGGCTGATCGACGCCTATATTGTGCCGCCGTTCCCGGCGCGCAAGATGGGCTTTTGACACCGCGGCGGCGCGCCGGTGCGATACGGAAAAAAACAAAAAAGTTTTTGAAAAAAAGTGTTGACATTTGGCGCGGCAGAAGATATAATAATCATCGTCATCTGACGAGAGCCGAGAACGGCGGGTTCGTGAGAGGGCGAAGATATGGCGGTATAGCTTAGTTGGCTAGAGCGTCCGGTTCATACCCGGAAGGTCATTGGTTCAAGTCCAATTACCGCTACCATTTTGGCCCGTTGGTCAAGCGGTTAAGACACCGCCCTTTCACGGCGGTAACACGAGTTCGATTCTCGTACGGGTCACCAACGGAAGTTTAGCTCAGCTGGGAGAGCATCTGCCTTACAAGCAGAGGGTCACAGGTTCGAGCCCTGTAACTTCCACCATGAAGCCACTCTAAAATAGAGTGGTTTTTCTTTTTTTCGGCGGACAGCTGTGCTCGTCATCTACCAAAGCAGTAGGGTCACAGGTTCGAGCCCTGTAACTTCCACCAAGGAACCATTCTGAGTAGTCAGGATGGTTTTTTCTTTTGTTTGAGTAGGACAGCCGGGCGCGATGTCCGCCGGGGAGGAGGGGCGCCGCGTGCAGCTGTCCCCCCGTTTGACAAGCGCAGGCGGGTGTGATAGCATGTGCGGTAGAACACGGACGGAGGAGGATGCGCCATGGAACAGCAGAGCTTATTCGGCGGGGACGATTTGCAGCCGCTGGCGGCGCGCATGCGCCCGCGCACGCTGGAGGAGTTTGCCGGTCAGACGCACCTGCTCGGCGAGGGCAAGGTGCTGCGCCGCCTGATCGAGGGCGACCGCATCTCCTCCATGATTTTCTGGGGGCCGCCGGGCGTGGGCAAGACGACGCTCGCGCGCATCATCGCCCGGCGCACGCGCGCTTCGTTTATCGATTTTTCCGCCGTGACCAGCGGCATCAAGGAGATCCGGCAGGTGATGCAGCGCGCGGAGGAAAACCGGCGCTTCGGCGACCGGACGATCGTATTTGTCGACGAGATTCACCGCTTCAACAAGGCGCAGCAGGACGCCTTTCTGCCGTTTGTCGAAAAGGGCAGCATTGTGCTCATCGGCGCGACGACGGAAAACCCGTCGTTTGAGGTCAACGGGGCGCTGCTGTCGCGCTGTAAGGTATTTGTATTGCAGGCGCTGTCCGCAGAGGAGCTGACGGCGCTGCTGGCGCGCGCCCTGCGCGACCCGCGCGGCTTCGGCGGGCAGAAGATTGAAATTTCCGATGATATGCTGCAAATGATCGCCAATTTTGCCAACGGCGACGCGCGCAGTGCGCTGTCCACGCTCGAGATGGTGGTACTCAACGGCGACGTGGACGGCGAGACGGTGACGGTGACCGAGGACACGCTGGCGCAGTGTTTGTCCAAAAAATCGCTGCTGTACGACAAAAAGGGGGAGGAGCACTACAATCTGATCTCCGCCCTGCACAAGTCGATGCGCAATTCCGATCCGGATGCGGCGGTCTACTGGCTGGCGCGCATGCTGGAGGCGGGGGAGGACCCGCTGTACGTCGCGCGGCGGCTCATCCGCTTCGCCAGCGAGGACGTCGGCATCGCCGACCCGCGCGCGCTGGAGCTCGCGGTGGCGGCCTATCAGGCGAGCCACTTCATCGGTATGCCGGAGTGCTCGGTCAATCTGACGCAGGCGGTCGTCTATCTGTCGGTCGCGCCCAAATCCAACGCGCTGTATGTGGCGTATGAGCGCGCGAAAAAGGACGCGCTGACCCAGCTGGCGGAGCCGGTGCCGCTCGTCATCCGCAACGCGCCGACCCGGCTGATGAAGGAACTGGACTACGGCAAGGGTTATCAGTACGCGCACGACGCGCCGGACAAGCTGACTGACATGCAGTGCCTGCCGGACTCCCTGCTCGGCAGGGAATATTACCGCCCGACCGAACAGGGCGTGGAGGCGAAATACAAGGCGCGGCTGGAGCGCATCAAGGCGTGGAAAAAACAGCACGGCTGCCCCTGAACAGGAAAAACCGTCCGCCCGCAGGCGCGCAAGCCCTGCGGGCGGAATTCTTTTTGCCGCGCCGCCGCTTGTCCAACCGTTTCGGCAAATTTTTTGTCTGCGCTTCTCTATACTATAGGTACGGAACAGGAGGCGCAGGAACATTATGTTGGAAAGGCGGAACATACGGAAGACGGCGGGGCGCACGCGCCGCGCGGGGGTGCCGCTGCTCTATTTCGCGGCGGCCGGGATTTTGTCGTGCGCGGAGGCGGCGGGCGTCGGCGCGCCGTTCGGCGTGGCGTTTGCGGCGGCGGCCTGCCGGGCGGGGAACGGCTTTGCCGCTGTGCTCGGGACGTTTGCGGGCTATCTGCTGTCGCATCCCGGCGCGGAGGGCGTGCAGTACGCAGGGGCGGCGCTCATCGTGCTGACGGCGGCGACGGTGTTTTCCGGCGTCGGCGTGGCGGCGAGCCGGGGCTTTTTTCCGGTCTGCGCGGCGGGCGCGTGCGGCGTGACCGGGAGCATCTTCTTCATCGGCGCGGCGTGGGACTGGCAGGTGGTCGTGCTGTTTGCCTGCCGTCTGGCGCTGGCGGCGGGCGCGGCCTATTTTTATGAGGCGGCGCTCGATCTTGTGCGCGGGCGGCCGCAGCTTGTGCGCTTCGGCGGCATGCTGGCGCTGGCGGCGACTGTGCTCATGGCGGCGTATCCGCTCCAGGTGGCGCAGCTCATCCGCCCGGCGCGCATCGCGGCGCTGCTCTCGGCCATGGCGGTCGGCTATATGGGCGGCTTTTCCTACGGCGCGGCGGGCGGCGTGGGGCTCGGCGTCTCGATGGACGCGGCGGGCGGCGCGGGGCTGTATTACGCGGGCGTCTACGCCATTTCCAGCATGATCGCGGGCTTTTTTCAGCGCTCCGGCCGCGTGATCTTCGCCATTGTGTTTGTGCTGACGCATGCGGCGGTCAATCTGTTCGGCGGGCAGGAGGCCTATCTGTCCGGCCTGTACGAATGCTTTGTGGCGTCCGTGTGCTTTGTGCTCGTGCCCGACCGCTCGTGGCGCGCCATACAGGACAGGCTGCTGCCGCCCGACCCGGCGCCGACCGACTACGCGGCGCGCGTGTGCCGCATCGCCAACCGCTATGCGTCGGTGGTGTCCGAGGCGTTTTCCGAGATGTATCAGGCGCTGGCGGGCGGCAGCCGGCATAAGGAGGAAAACGACCTCGGCGCGGTGTTCGACCGGGCGGCGGACCGCGTGTGCCGCCGGTGCAGCGCGCGAGCGACGTGCTGGGAGCGCGATAAGCTGGCCACACTGCGCACGCTGGACGCCATTTCCGGCCCGCTTCTGCGCAGCGGGCACGTGGTGGCGAGCGATTTTCCCGGCCATTTCGCGGCGCAGTGCCTGCGCTTTTCCGACTTTGTCGTGGCGGTCAACGAGGGCATGGACGCGCTGTACCAGCGGCGGCAGGCGCAGCGCAGAAATGAGGCCGGGCGCCGGCTGATCGCCCAGCAGTACGCGGGCGTGACCGGGATTCTGAAGCAGGTGGGCGAGAGCATGAGCGCGGGGCCGGAGGCGCTGCCGGCGCGCGAGCGCGAGCTGCGCACCTATGCGGAGGCGTTCGGGCGGGTGCGCACGGCGGCGGCGTGGCGCGACCGGCGCGGGAGGATGCATCTGGAGCTGTCTGGCGAATGCGTGGCGCGCATCGCGCGCAATCGGGAGGGCTTTTTGTCCGGCTTGAGCGCGCTGATGAACGTCCGCCTGACCGGGCCGGAGAGCGTGCATGGGCCGGGCGGCATGAGCCTGCTGTTCCGCGAATACGAGCCGTATGCCATCACGGCCGGCGTCGGCACGCGCACGCGCGAGGGGCAGAAGGTGTCCGGCGACTGCGTCCGCTGGTTTACGACGGAGGAGGGCGTCGCCTGCGTGCTGCTGTCCGACGGCATGGGCTCGGGCGAGCAGGCGCGCGAGGACGCCGCGCGCGCCGTCCGCATGGCGGAGCAGTTTCTGCGCGCGGGCATTTCGGCGGCGGACAGCGTGCGCACCATCGGCCCCGCGCTCAAGCTGCGCACGCAGGGCAGGCAGTTTGTCACGCTGGATGTCAGCACCATCGACCTGTTCACCGGCGCGGTGGACTCGGTCAAATGCGGCGCGGCGCCCAGCTTTGTGCGCGCGGTGGACGGCGACGGCACGGTGTGCGTGCGGCGCATTCTGTCGTCCACGCTGCCCGCCGGGCTGGAGGAATCGGGCGAGATGGACGTCACGCAGTTTCGCATGGGGGATGGCGACGCGCTCGTGCTGCTCAGCGACGGCATTGTGGATGCGGACGGCGCCAATTCCGGCTGGCTCGAGGAGCTGCTGGCGGGCAGCCTGCACCTGAGCGCGCGCGAGCTGGCGGCGCGCATTGTGCTCGAAGGTTCTGCGCGCGGCGCGCCGGACGACATGAGCGCGGCGGTGGTCTATCTCAACCGCCGGAACAGCTGAGCGCGGCGCTTTACATAGGAGGGTGCGCACGGGGGTGGGCCCGCGGCGCACCCTTCGCTGTGTTCGCGGAAAAAAGGTGAATAGAATGTAAAATCGCGGGAATCCGCTTGAAAGCGGGCGGAAAAGACGATATGATAAAGACAGGAAACTTGTGAGAGGGAGACCACATGCCGATGGAGCTGCTGGACGCGCGCCTGCTGCCGATGCAGCTGAGCGCGCTCATCAAACAAGAGCTTTTGCCGGTTGTGCTGTTCTTCGTCATGTTCTTCGTCGTGTTCGGCCTGGGCGGGGGCATTCTCCGGCGCGTGCCGCGCAAGCCCGGCTCCATGCTGGACGAGATCCTGCACGAGAGCTGGGACGAGGAGGAAGACGCGGACAGGCAGGACGGCGCGGTACCGGAGCAGGAGGCGGCGCAGCCGGTACCGGAGCAAACCGACGCCGCGGACAACGGAAAGTGAGGAAAACAATGGAATTCAGCACGATTCTGGGAATCCTGTCTCAATATGGTGTGCTGGTTCTGCTGGTCGTCACCTTTTTGGAGGCGCTGAACTGTCCGGGTATGCCTGCGGGCGTGATTTTGCCTGCGGCTGGCATGTACGCCTCGCACAGCGGCGCGTCGCTGCTTCACGTGATCGCGCTGACCGTACTGGGCGGCATGGTCGGCAGCGTCGTGCTGTATATTGTCGGGCGCGTCGGCGGCCAGCCGCTGCTGGAATGGCTCAAAAAGCGCAGCCGGCATGTGTGCCGCGCCTCCGAGCGCTGTGAGCAGGTGCTGCGCGACGGCGGCTTTTTCGCCGTGTTTGTCGGGCGCATCGTGCCGGTCGTGCGCACGATCTTCCCTCTGCCGGCAGGCGCGTTCCGCGTGGCGGTGTGGCCGTTCCTGACCGCCAGCACGCTCGGCATCGCGTGCTACAACATCGTCTGCGTGGGCGCGGGCTACTATTTTGGACATGCATTCCTCTGAACGGAGCGGAGGCGGCGGGGCGAGCGGCTCCGCCGCCTTTTCTGCGCCGCGCGCGGTGTTGAAAAGAAACAGCGGATATGCTATACTGACAGCAGGAGCGGGCGCGCTGCCCGCAGGGCTTTGGACAAAAAAGGAGGCTGTTCGATGAGCAAGAAAATTCTGCTTCTCTGCGGAGATTATACCGAAGATTACGAGACCATGGTGCCGTTCCAGGCGCTGTCCATGCTGGGCTATCAGGTGGACGCCGTGTGCCCGGACAAGAAGGCGGGCGACACCGTCGCCACCGCTGTGCACGATTTTCTGGGCGCGCAGACCTATGCCGAGATGCCCGGTCACCGCTTTGCGCTGACGGCGGATTTCGACGCGGTCGATCCGGCGGACTACGCGGGTCTGTTCATCACGGGCGGCCGCGCGCCGGAGTACATCCGCCTCAACCCGCGCGTGATTGAGATTGTCCAGGCGTTTTTCGCCGGCGGCAAGCCGGTGGCGGCGATCTGCCACGGCCCGCAGGTGCTGACGGCGGCGGGCGTGCTCAAGGGCTATCAGGCCACGGCGTATCCGGCGGTCGGGCCGGACATCACGCTGGCGGGCGGCACCTATGTAGAGGTGCCCGTCGATCAGGCAGTGGTCGACCGCAATCTGGTCACGGCGCCGGCCTGGCCGGGCGACACGGCGATCTGCCGCGAGTTTGTCCGCCTGCTGGGCGCGAAAATCGAGATCTGACCGAAAAGCTGACGCGCGGCGGAGCGGGGGGCGACCTCTCTCCGCCGCTTTTTTTGTCCGGAGGGCGGCGGGAAAAAGCGCCCGATCTTGCAACTTGTGCCGAACAATGCTACACTATCAATGATTTTATCTTTGGCAGGAGTGACCGTATGGCTGGCTTTACAATAGGGAATGTGCACATCGCGGGGCGCTTTATCATGGCGCCGATGGCGGGCGTGACCGACCGCGCGTTCCGGCAGATCTGCCGCGAATGCGGCGCGGCGATGACGGTCAGCGAGATGATCTCGACGCAGGCGCTGCTGTTTCAGGACAGGAAGACGCGGGGGCTGCTGTCGCTCGCGCCCAACGAGACGCCGGGCTGGATTCAGATTTTCGGCAGCAATCCGGACTACATGGCGGCGGGCGCGCGCAAGGCGCTGGACATCTCCGGCGCGGCGCTGGTCGACATCAACATGGGTTGTCCCGCGCCCAAAATCGTCAAGGGCGGGGACGGCAGCGCGCTGATGAACGACCCGGCGCTGGCGGCGCGCATCATCCGCGCGGTGGTCGAAGCGGTCGATGTGCCGGTGACAGTCAAATTCCGCAAGGGCTGGGACGAGGAGCACCAGAATTACCTCGACTTTGCCAAGATGGCGGAGGACTGCGGCGCGGCGGCGGTCACGCTGCACGGGCGCACGCGCGCGCAGATGTACGCGGGCCGGGCGGATTGGGCGGCGATTGCGGCGGTCAAGCGCGCGCTGTCCATCCCGGTCATCGCAAACGGCGACGTGATGTGCGCGCAGGACGCGCAGGACATCCTGCGCGAGACGGGCGCGGACGCGGTCATGATCGGGCGCGGCGCGCTCGGCAACCCGTGGCTGTTCGCGCAGTGCGCCGCGCTGGACGAAGGTCGCGCCGTTCCGCCGCTGCCGCCGCTGCCGGCGCGCATGCAGACGGTGCGCCGGCAGATCGAGCTGGCGGCGCAGCACAAGGGCGAGCGCATCGCCCTGCTGGAGGCGCGCAAGCACTTCGCCTGGTACCTCAAGGGCGTGCGCGGCACCAAGAAGCTCAAGGCGCGCATCTCCGCGCTGACGTCGTTTGCGGAGCTGGACGCGCTGCTCGCGGAGGCGTCCGGATTGGAGGAAGGACATGTTCGATGAAAACAGCATCGTCGACCGCATTCTCGACGGCGACCTCTCGGCGTTTGAGCGGCTGATCGACCGCTATGAGCGCAAGGTCTATCAGTACGCCCTGCGCTTTCTCGGGCGCAAGGAGGACGCCTGCATCGCGACGGAGGAGACATTTTATCAGATCTCCCGCAAAATTCAGACGTGTACGGACGCCAGCCTGTCCACCTGGGTGCTGCGCATCGCGGCGAACGTGTGCGCGGAGCACCAGCACCGCAAGCGCGGGGCGCGCGGCGCGGTCTTTGCGGAGATGTTCCGCCAGCGCGACGGCGACGGGCGCGGGGAGATCGACCTCGACGAAGCGATTCAGGCCATTTTGCTGCGGCAGACCCGGCAGGAGCGGGAGGTTCTGCTGCTGCGCGACCTGTGCGGCCTGAACGACGAGGAGACCGGGCAGGTGCTCGGCCTGGATCAGAACAGCGTGCGGCAGCGCCTGTCGCGCGCGCGCAAAAACCTGCGGCAGCTGCTGCTCAAGCAGGGCGTGCTGGGCTCGGCGGAGCAGCTGCACGCCGCGCAGACAAAGGACTGCCCCGATTACCGCGAGCTGTGCAGCCGCTATGTAGACGAGTGCATCTCCGACGCGGACAAGGAGGCGCTGCTCGACCACATCCAGGAGTGCAGCGCGTGCGCGTCCTATCTGGCCGATCTGACGCGCATCGGCCGCTCGCTGGCGCACATGGAGGAGGAAGCGCCGCCGGAGGAGCTGCGCGAGAAAATCCTCGCCGTCGCGCGCGATCAGGCCGGCCATATGCAGCAGCGGCGCCGCAAAATGGCGCACTGGCCGCAGATTGCGGTTTTGCTGCTCGCGCCGCTGGTGCTCGGCCTGCTCGTCAGCGGCGCGCTGGGCGGCGTGTTTGTCAATTCCTATCAGGACGTGACGCCGCCGCAGGCGGAGAGCGCGGACGGGGACACGGACGGGGATACGGATGAGGACGGGAAGAGCCAGATTTCCCCCGTGCAGGAGGGCAGGCTCGTGGTTCCGGACGCGGTCGCGGTCAACAGCTATGCGTTTGTCATCGCCGCCGAGGGCAACACCGACCTGCCCGAGCTTTCCACCTCCGCGGTGCTGCTCGCGAGCGATACGAGCCGCGGCGTGGAGTACTATCTGGTGGACAACGACTTCAATCTGGTGCAGAAGCTGATCGACGGCATGGAATCGGTCGGCTACGAGATCGAGACGGTGAACAACAACCAGCTGGTCATCTCGTCCAGCGCGTCGGAGGGGCTGTTCGTCGTTATCCACAAGGACCCGTGAGCGGCGCCGCAGTGCGCCGCTCTTCTGCGCGGCCGGGACGGCCGAAAACCGTGCACGTGCCCGCTGTGCGGGAATCACAAAAGAACGGCGGATTTTTTGCAAAAATCAGCAAATATTTTCTTGACAAGGCGGGAAAACTGAGATAGAATATAGAGGCACTCGCGAGAGCGTGTGAGCGATGATGCCGGAGATTGCTGCCAGGCGCAGGTAACTTCGGCGGAGTAAGTCCGACAATCGGGCGGTTGAGACAACTGCTAACCTATCACCGGAATGTTCCCACGTAAGTTCGGGACTGCCAGCGCGTGCGCTGGAAAGCCGACAGCCGGAACCAATGCGGTGCAACACAAGCCGGATCGCTGAACAACACTATCGTTTTGTCCGGTTTTTCTTATGCCCTGACGTGATACACACGGACGGGTTGCAGTATCTCTCCGAACGCGAGGACACATTTTAATAATGTAGTGTTCGAGGAGGAAAACACAATGGCGAACGCAGAGAAAATCAGAATCAGACTGAAAGCTTATGACCATTCGCTGATCGATCAGGCATCGGAAAAGATCGTTGAGGCTGCCAAGCGCACCGGCGCCAAGGTATCCGGTCCGATCCCGCTGCCGACCGAGCGCGAGGTTATTACCATCCTTCGTGCGGTACACAAGTACAAGGACAGCCGCGAGCAGTTCGAGCGCCGTACCCACAAGAGACTCATCGACATCATGAACGCAGGCAAGAACACGGTTGAGACCCTCATGACCCTCGACCTGCCGGCTGGCGTTGAGATCGAGATTAAGCTTTAATGCCTGCGCCGCAGCAGAGCGGCAAGGTCAAGTTGGTGCGCGGAAACCGCCCATCAACCAATAACCTACAAGGAGGAAAAACAAATGCAAAAGGCAATCATCGGCAAGAAAATTGGCATGACCCAGATTTTCGACGCTGACGGCAAGGTAATCCCGGTTACCGTAATCGAAGCTGGCCCGTGCTCCGTCACCCAGATCAAGACGGAGGAGAAGGAAGGCTACAACGCAGTACAGCTCGGTTTTGCCGACGTTCAGGAGCGCAAGCTCAACAAGCCGCAGCTCGGCCACCTGAAGAAGGCGGGCGACGCGGTCAAGAAGTACCTCAAGGAGTTCCGTCTTGACGACATGTCGTCCTACAAGCTGGGCGACGTACTCAAGGCTGACGTATTCGCCGAGGGCGACTGCGTAGACATCACCGGCATCAGCAAGGGTAAGGGCTACGCGGGCGTCATCAAGCGCTATGGCGCGCATCGCTCCCCGATGAGCCACGGCGCCGGCCCGATGCACAGACATCAGGGCTCCATGGGCTCCTGCTCCGATCCGTCCCGCATCTTCAAGGGCAAAATGATGCCTGGCCAGCTGGGCAACGAGCAGGTTACCGTGCAGAATCTGGACGTTGTTAAGGTAGACGCAGAGATGAACATGATCGCGGTTCGCGGCGCCGTTCCGGGCCCGAAGGGCGGAATCGTGTTCCTCAAGAATACCGTTAAGAACGCCTGAGGAAAGGGAAAGGAGGATACATCATGCCTAACGTAGCAGTATATGATATGACCGGTGCAAAGACCGGCGAGATGGAGCTGAGCGCTTCCGTATTCGGCATCGAGCCGAACGAAGTTGTCCTTCATGCTGCTGTCAAGAATTATCTTGCAAACCAGAGACAGGGCACCCAGTCCACCCTGACCCGCACCGAGGTTCGCGGCGGCGGCATCAAGCCGTGGCGTCAGAAGGGCACCGGCCGTGCCCGTCAGGGTTCCATCCGCGCGCCGCAGTGGACGCATGGCGGCGTTGCCCTCGGCCCGAAGCCGAGATCCTACAACTACTCGCTGAACAAGAAGACCCGCCGTCTGGCGCTGCTGTCCGCGCTGTCCGCGAAGGCGGCTGCCGGCGAGATCATCGTCGTCGACGGTCTGGACATGAGCGAGATCAAGACCAAGACGTTCGCTGCCTTCCTGAAGGCGGTTGACAGCACCGGCAAGAGCCTGGTTGTCACCCCGGAGGTCCGCAAGAACGTCGTCAAGTCCGCGGCGAACATCCCGGGCGTGCGCACGACTCCGGTCGCGACGCTGAACGTATACGACATCCTGAACGCTGACAAGTTCATCATCGACAAGGCAGCGGTTGCAAAGCTCGAGGAGGTGTACGCATAATGAAGACGGCTTACGACATCATCAAGAAGCCGGTCATCACCGAGCGCTCCATGTCCGGCATCGGCGACAACAAGTATGTGTTTGAAGTGCAGATGAGCGCAAACAAGGTTGAGATCAAGAAGGCGATCGAGGAAATCTTCGGCGTCAAGGTCGCTTCCGTCAACACCATCAAGCTTCCGGGCAAGTGGAAGAGAATGGGTGTTCACACCGGTAAGACTCCGGCGATGAAAAAGGCCATCGTCACCCTGAAGGCCGATTCCAAGCCGATCGAGATCTTCGAGGGTATGCTCTAAGTCCCGGTCAACGGGAACCCGAACCGTGCCCGCGCGGCACACGTTTGATATCACTTAAAGGAGTTGAATAACATGCCGATAAAGACCTATACTGCGTCCACTCCGTCGAGACGCAACATGACCGTCGTCGATTACAGCGGTCTTTCCAAGGTCAAGCCTGAGAAGAGCCTTCTCGCACCGAAGAAGAAGCACGCAGGCCGAAACAGCTATGGCAGAATCACCGTACGCCACCAGGGCGGCGGCAACAAGCAGAAGTACAGAATTATCGACTTCAAGCGCGACAAGATGGACATGAACGCGAGCGTCCTGACCATCGAGTACGACCCGAACCGCTCCGCAAACATTGCGCTGGTTCAGTATGAAGACGGCGAGAAGAGATACATCATCGCGCCGCAGGGTCTGTCCGTCGGCGACGTCGTCCTCTCTTCCGCCGAGGCGGACATCAAGCCGGGCAACTGCCTGCCGATCGAGAACATCCCGGTCGGTACCGTCATCCACAACATCGAGCTGTACCCGGGCAAGGGCGCGCAGCTGGTTCGTTCCGCCGGCGGCGCAGCGCAGCTGATGGCGAAGGAGAACGGCGTTGCGCAGGTTCGTCTGCCGTCCGGCGAGTACCGCTATATCCGCCTGAACTGCAAGGCGACCATCGGCCAGGTCGGCAACGTCGACTACAGCAACAGAAAACTGGGCAAGGCCGGCAAGACCCGCCACCTGGGCATCCGCCCGACCGTCCGCGGTTCTGTCATGAACCCGTGTGACCACCCGCACGGCGGCGGCGAAGGCAAGAGCCCGGTCGGCCGTCCGGGACCGGTGACCCCGTGGGGCAAGCCGGCACTGGGCTACAAGACCAGAAAGACCAAGAACCGCACGGACAAGCAGATTGTCAGACGCCGCAACGGTAAGTGAGAAAGGAGAACATAAAGAATGGGCAGAAGCGTTAAGAAGGGCCCTTTTGTGGCTCCTGAGCTTATCAAAAGGGTTATCGCACTCAATGAGACCGGTGAAAAGAAGGTTCTGAAGACCTGGTCCCGTGCATCCACGATTTTCCCGGAATTCGTTGGTCATACCATTGCCGTGCATGACGGCCGCAAGCACGTCCCGGTTTACATCACCGAGGACATGGTAGGTCATAAGCTGGGCGAGTTCGTCCCGACCCGCACCTACAAGGGTCATGCTGGCAGCAAGACCTCCAACAACGGCAAGTAAGGCTGAAGGAGGATAATTAGAAAATGGAAGCAAGAGCATATTTAAGAAATGTTCGCATCGCTCCGCGCAAGGTAAAGGTCGTCTGTGACCTGGTTCGCGGCAAGTCCGCCGCCGAGGCAAATGCGATCATGATGAATACTCCCAAGGCTGCATCCGAGCTCTTAATCAAGCTCTTAAAGAGTGCTGTCGCAAACGCAGAGAACAACCATAACATGGATCCGGAAAAGCTCTACGTTGCTGAAGTGTCTGTCTCTCCCGGTCCGGTGCTCAAGCGCATCCGTCCGCGTGCGCACGGCCGTGCGTTCCGCATCCTGAAGAGAACATCGCACATCACTCTGGTACTCAAAGAGAAAGAATAAGACGAGGAGGTAGGTTATGGGCCAGAAAGTTAATCCGCACGGTCTCCGTGTCGGCGTAATTAAAGATTGGGATTCCCGCTGGTTCGCCAAGGACAACGAGTTCGGCGACCTTCTCGTGGAAGACTACAACATTCGTAAGTATCTGAAGAAGACCCTGTACGCGGCGGGCGTTCCGACCATCGAGATCGAGCGCAGCAACGGCAGAGTCAAGATCTTCATCTCCTGCGCGCGTCCGGGCATCGTCATCGGCAAGGGCGGCGAGGACATCGAGAAGCTCCGCAAGGAAATGGAGAAGATGCTGGGCAAGCCGGTATCTCTCAACATCATCGAAATCAAGAACCCGGACACCAACGCGCAGCTGGTTGCCGAGAACATCGCCTCTCAGCTGGAAAAGCGCATTGCGTTCCGCCGCGCGATGAAGCAGTGCATGGGTCGTGCCATGCGCATGGGCGCGAAGGGCATCAAGATCAAGTGCGGCGGCCGCCTGAACGGCGCCGAAATCGCACGCAGCGAGACCTACCATGAGGGCACCATCCCGCTGCAGACCCTGCGCGCAGACATCGACTACGGCTTTGCCGAGGCGAACACCACCTACGGCAGAATCGGCGTCAAGGTTTGGATCTACAAGGGCGAGGTCCTGCAGGGCGGCCCGCGTCTGAACCGCAACATCGAGGCGCCGAAGCCGGCGTTCGACCGCCGCGATCGCCGTGATCGCCGCGATCGCCGTGACCGCCGCGGCGGTGGTTTCCGTCGTCAGAGACAGGAAGGAGGCAACCGCTAATGCTTCTCCCGAAGAGAGTAAAGTACCGCAGAGTACACAGAGGCCGCATGAAGGGCAAGGCTCAGCGCGGCAATTTCGTATCCCATGGTGAGTTCGGCCTGCAGGCCACGGAGCCGGCATGGGTAACCTCGAACCAGATCGAGGCAGCTCGTATCGCCATGACCCGTTACACCAAGCGTGGCGGTCAGGTTTGGATCAAGATTTTCCCGGATAAGCCGGTATCCAAGAAGCCGGCCGGCACCCGAATGGGTTCCGGTAAGGGCGCGCCGGAGTACTGGGTAGCAGTTGTTAAGCCGGGCCGCGTCATGTTTGAGATCGCAGGCGTATCGGAAGAGCAGGCCCGCGAGGCGCTTCGTCTGGCATCCCACAAGCTGCCGCTCAAGACGAAGTTCGTCAAGCGTGAAGAAAAGGTTGGTGAAGAATAATGAAGGCGAAAGAGATCAGAGAGCTGAGCGCAGAAGAGCTCGAAGTCAAGCTCGTAGAGCTGAAGAAGGACCTCTTCAACCTGCGTCTCCAGCACGCAACCAACCAGCTCGACAACCCGACGAGAATTTCCGATGTCAAGCGCGATATTGCCAGAGTCAACACTATTCTCCGCGAGCGTCAGCTGGCGGAAAAGGCGTAAGGGAGGTAACTACTAATGTCTGATAGAGCTTTCCGCAAGACAAGAGTCGGCAAGGTCGTTTCTGACAAGATGGACAAGACGATTGTCGTTGCGATCGCGGACAGCGTTCAGCATCCGCTGTATAAGAAGATCATCAAGAGAACCTACAAGCTCAAGGCGCATGACGAGAACAACGAGTGCCGCATCGGCGACACCGTCCGCGTCATGGAGACCCGCCCGCTGTCCAAGGACAAGCGCTGGAGACTTGTAGAAGTCATCGAAAAGGCGAAGTAAGGAGGAGCGCACATGATTCAGCAGGAAACATTTCTCCGTGCGGCCGATAACTCCGGCGCCAAGGAGCTGAAGTGCATCCGTGTTCTGGGCGGCTCCGCACGCAAGTATGGCAACATCGGTGACGTTATCGTCTGCTCGGTTCGCAAGTGCACCCCGGGCGGCGGCGTGAAGAAGGGCCAGGTCGTCAAGGCCGTTATCGTCCGTTCCCGCAAGGGCGTGCGCCGCGCCGACGGCAGCTACATCCGCTTCGACGAGAATGCGGCCGTCATCATCAGAGAAGACAAAAACCCGCAGGGCACCCGTATCTTCGGGCCTGTTGCAAGAGAGCTGCGCGATAAGGACTACATGAAGATCCTGTCGCTGGCTCCGGAAGTACTGTAAGGAGGTCGTCCGGTAATGAATACTCTGCACGTTAAGAAGGGCGACACCGCAGTCGTTCTTTCCGGCAAGGAAAAGGGCAAGCGTGGCAAGATCACCTCTGTTTCCCCGAAGAAGGCACAGGTTGTCATCGAGGGCGTAAACATGCTGACCACCCACGTCAAGCCGCGCCGCCAGGGCGAGACCGGCGGCATCATCAAGCGCGAGGGCGCCATCCGTGCCTGCAAGGTCATGGCTGTCTGCCCGAAGTGCGACAAGCCGACCCGCCCGGCGCACAAGTTCCTGGAGGACGGCACCAAGGTTCGCGTCTGCAAGCATTGCGGCGAAGTATTTTAAGAGGAGGTTGTAACAAATGCCAGTATTGAAGGACAGATATCAGGCAGAGGTTGCTCCTGCTCTGATGAAGAAGTTTGAGTACAAGAGCCCGATGCAGATCCCGACGCTCGACAAGATCGTCATCAACGTCGGCTGCGGCACCGAGGCCAACGGCAACGCCAAGGTACTCGACGCAATCGTGCGCGACATCACCGCGATCACCGGCCAGAAGGCGATCGTCACCTACGCCAAGAAGTCCATCGCGAACTTCAAGCTGCGTGAGGGCATGCCGGTCGGCGTCAAGGTCACGCTGCGCGGCAACCGCATGTGGGAGTTCCTCGATCGTTTCTTCAACATCGCGCTCCCGCGCGTCCGCGATTTCCGCGGCATCAATCCGAACGCTTTTGACGGCCGCGGCAACTACGCCATCGGCCTGAAGGAGCAGCTGATCTTCCCGGAAATCGAGTACGATAAGATCGACAAGATCCGCGGCATGGACATCGTCATGTGCACCACCGCGAAGACCGACGAAGAAGCGCGCGAGCTGCTCGCAGCTCTGGGCGCACCGTTTGCGAAGTAAGGAGGCGTAGAAAATGGCTAAGAAGGCAATGGTTCTCAAGCAGCAGGCGAAGCCGAAGTTCTCTACGCGCGCGTACAACCGCTGCAAGATCTGCGGCCGTCCGCACGCTTACCTGCGCAACTACGGTATCTGCCGCATCTGCTTCCGCGAGCTGGCCTACAAGGGTCAGATCCCGGGCGTAAAGAAGGCATCCTGGTAATTTTATCCGTGAAAAACAGCTGACAGAGGGCGTCTGACGCCGTCTGTTGACTGTTTCTCTATATGCATCATTCTGTAAGCATCATCCCGCAGCCGGGAGGCGCAGGCGCCGTCCCGGTTCGGAAAAGTGGAGAGAGACTCTCTCTAACTTCTGTAAGGAGGACAAAGTAATGCAGATCACAGACCCGATTGCGGATATGTTGACCCGCATCAGAAATGCGGGCACTGCGCGTCACGCGACGGTTGACGTCCCGGCTTCCGGCATGAAGAAGTCGATTGCTCAGATTCTTCTGGACGAGGGCTACATCAAGGACTTCAAAATCATCGAGGGCGGCCAGGGCACCATCCGCATCACCCTGAAGTACACCGCAAACAATGAGAGGGCAATCACCGGCCTCAAGCGCGTTTCCAAGCCGGGCCTGCGCGTCTATGCCGGCGCACAGGAGCTGCCGAAGGTTCTGCGCGGCCTCGGTATTGCCATCATTTCCACGTCTAAGGGCGTCATGACCGACAAGAAGGCGCGCGAGCTGAATGTCGGCGGCGAAGTCCTGGCGTTCGTATGGTAAGGAGGTACTGATATGTCAAGAATTGGTAGAATGCCGATCACAGTACCGGAAGGCGTCGAGGTCAAGCTTGACGGCAATACCATCACCGTCAAGGGCAAGAACGGCACCCTGACCCGTGATATTCATCCGGCAATGAACGTTGCTGTTGAGGGCAACACCATCACCGTAACCCGTCCGAACGACGAGAAGCAGAACCGTGCGCTGCACGGCCTGTCCCGCACCCTGATCAACAACATGGTCATCGGCGTCACCGAGGGCTTCAAGAAGGTTCTGGAAGTCAACGGCGTCGGCTACCGTGTGCAGAAGCAGGGCAAGACGCTGACCATGAACCTGGGTTATTCTCATCCGGTCATCGTCGAGGAGACCGATGGAATCACGATTGATGTCGAAGGCACCAACAAGATCATCATCTCCGGTCCGGACAAGCAGAAGGTCGGCCAGTTCGCAGCGGAAGTCCGCGAGAAGAGACCGCCGGAGCCGTATAAGGGCAAGGGCATCAAGTACGCAGACGAAGTCATCCGCCGCAAGGAAGGCAAGACCGGCGCGAAGAAGAAGTAAAGGAAGGTGTGCCTAAATGGTTTCAAAGAAAGACTCTAACAAGCAGCGTCTTAGACGCCATAAGAGAGTACGCGGCGCAGTTTCCGGTACTGCTCAGCGCCCGCGTCTCAACGTATTCAGAAGCTCCAAGAACATCTTCGCTCAGGTGATCGACGATGTTCAGGGTGTAACGCTTGCCGCTGCATCCTCCACCGAGAAGGACTTCAGCGAGTACGGCGGCAACAAGGAGGCGGCTCGCAAGGTCGGCATGATGATCGCCGAGCGCGCCAAGGCTAAGGGCATCGAAGAAGTCGTGTTTGACCGCGGCGGCTACGTTTACCATGGCCGTGTCAAGGAACTCGCAGAAGGCGCCCGCGAGGGCGGCCTGAAGTTTTAATCGGAAGGAGGTTATTACATGGCTGGTAAGTATGATCGCGGCGAATCCGAATTTCAGGAGAGAGTCGTCGCATTAAATCGAGTATCGAAGACCGTCAAAGGCGGCCGTATCTTCAAGTTCGCGGCGCTCGTAGTCGTTGGCGACCAGAAGGGTACTGTCGGTTTCGGCCTTGGTAAGGCTTCCGAAGTTCCGGATGCAATCCGCAAGGGCATCGAGGACGCGAAGAAGAACCTGGTAAAGGTCAGCCTGAAGGGCACCACCATCCCGCACGAGGTCATCGGCGAGTTTGGCGCAGGCCGCGTCCTGCTCAAGCCGGCGGCTCCCGGTACCGGCGTTATCGCCGGCGGTGCAGTTCGTGCCGTCGTGGAAATGGCGGGCATCAAGGACATCCGTACCAAGTGCCTGCGCTCCAACAACCCGCAGAACGTTGTTTCCGCAACCATCGAGGGCCTGAAGGAGCTGCGCGACGCATCCCAGGTTGCTGCTGTTCGCGGCAAGTCGGTTGACGAACTTTAATAAGGAGGGGTAGTTCATCATGGAAAACCTGAAGATTACCCTGGTTAAGAGCCTGTCCGGCAGAAAGCAGAAGCACATTGCCACGGCTCATTCCCTGGGACTCAAGACGATTAACGACGTAACCATCCAGCCCGACAACGCGCAGACCCGTGGCAAGATCGCTCAGATCGGCTACCTGCTCAAGGTCGAGGCAAACGCATAAGGAGGTGTAGAACATGAAGTTACAGGATCTCAAGCCGGCGGAAGGTTCTACCCAGCCTGCATACCGCAAGGGCCGCGGACACGGTTCCGGCAACGGCAAGACGGCCGGCCGCGGACACAAGGGTCAGTGGGCTCGTTCCGGCGGCGGTGTCCGTCCGGGCTTTGAAGGCGGCCAGATGCCGCTGGCGCGCCGCCTGCCGAAGCGCGGCTTCCACAACATTTTCGGTACCGAGAATGCGGTGGTCAATGTCTCCGATCTGAATCGGTTTGAAGACGGCGCGGTAGTCACCGTCGCGGACATGGTCGCAGCGGGCCTCGTCAAGAAGACGCTGGACGGTGTCAAGGTTCTGGGCAACGGTGAAATCACCAAGAAACTGACGGTCCAGGCGGCCGCTTTCTCCGCTTCCGCAAAGGAGAAAATCGAAGCGGCAGGAGGAAAGGCCGAGGTGGTATAAGGTGTTTGAGACCTTAAAAGCCGCGTGGCATGTGCCGGAGCTGAAGAAGAAGCTGCTGTATACAGCCTTCATCCTCGTTCTGTTCCGTGTCGGCTCCTCGATCCCTGTACCCTATATCGACATCACAGCGCTCGCACAGTACTTTGATTCCGTGGCAAACACCATGCTCGGCTTCATCAACGTATTTTCGGGCGGCGGCCTGTCGAACGCGACGATTTTCGCCATGTCCGTCACGCCGTATATCAACGCATCCATCATCATCCAGCTGCTCACAGTCGCCATTCCGGCGCTGGAGCGCCTGGTGCGCGATGGCGGCGAGGAAGGCCGCAAGAAGATCTCGGCGATCACCCGCTATGTCGGCGTGGCGTTCGGTCTGCTCCAGGGCTATTCCTACTACGTCCTGCTCAGAAGCAACGACCTGATTGCCTATACAGACTTCTGGCATGGACTGATTATCGTACTGACCTTCACCGCGGGCACGGCGCTGATCATGTGGATGGGCGAGCTCATCACCAAGAACGGCGTCGGCAACGGCATCAGCATCCTGCTGTTCGCGGGCATCATCTCCAGAGGACCTTCGATGGTCGCCTCTCTGGTTGAGATGGTCCGCGGCGGCCTGAGCGTCTTCATCGCGGTGCTGGCGGTCATCGTTTCGCTGGCCATCGTCATCTTCGTCGTCTTTATCTCGGACGCGGAGCGCCGCATCCCGATCCAGTACGCCAAGCGCGTGGTGGGCCGCAAGATGTACGGCGGGCAGTCGACGCATCTGCCGATCAAGGTCAACGCCTCCGGCGTCATGCCGATCATCTTCGCCGCTTCGATCATGTCGCTGCCGGCGACCATCCAGATGATGGTGAACCCGCAGGCGGGTTCGCTGAGCGCGCAGATTTTCGATCTGTTCTCGTCCGATAATCCGGTTTACATTGTGCTGTATGTCCTGCTGATCTTCATGTTCAGCTACTTCTATGCAGCGATCCAGTTTAATCCGGTGGAGATTTCCAATAATCTCAAAAAGAACGGCGGCTTTATTCCGGGCTTCCGTCCGGGTCGCCCGACCTCCGACTTCATCACCAAGGCACTTGGCAAGGTGACGTTCCTCGGAGCCATTTTCCTGAGCATCGTCGCAGGCATTCCGCTGATCGTCGGTGCGCTCAATTCCAACCTGAGCAGCGTCGCGCTGGGCGGTACTTCGGTCCTGATCGTCGTCGGTGTTGCCCTGGAAACCGTTCGTCAGCTGGAAAGCCAGCTCATGATGAGAAATTATAAGGGATTCCTTGAATAAAAATGTTGCAATTCCAGGAATAAGCGGCTATAATAGAGGAGATCGAAAAAATGAAACTCGTTTTATTAGGTGCTCCGGGCGCCGGAAAGGGTACGCTGGCGGCGTATCTCATTGATAAGATGGGCATTCCGTCCATCTCCACCGGCAACATGCTCAGAGAGGCAATCAAGAATCAGACCGAGCTCGGTCTGAGCGCGAAGAAGTACATGGATGCCGGCGACCTCGTTCCGGACGAGGTGGTCATCGGCATGATTAAGGAACGCCTTGCGCAGGACGACTGCGCCAATGGCTGCATCCTTGACGGCTTCCCGCGCAACATTCCCCAGGCCGAAGCGCTGGAGAAGGTTGTCCCGATGGACTGTGCACTGTCCATCGAGCTTCCCGACGAGACGATCGTGGCGCGCATGAGCGGCAGACGCGTATGCCTCAAGTGCGGCGCGACGTATAACGTCAACAGCGCGGAGATGGCTCCCAAGCAGGAGGGCATCTGCGACGTGTGCGGCGACCCGGTTGTCATCCGCAAGGACGACGCGCCGGAAACCGTGCTGGCTCGCCTGGAAACCTACCACAAGCAGACGGAGCCGGTCAAGGGCTTCTATGCACAGCTCGGCAAGCTGAAGAGCATCGAGATCGACAACGATTTCGACCGCACGAAGAAGCTGGCCTGCGAAGCACTGGGGATCTAAACGAGATGATCAGACTGAAGTCCAGCAAAGAGTTGGAATTTATGCGTCAGGCAGGACGAATCACCGCAGCGGCACGCGCCGCTGCGGCTCGTGCTGTCCGGCCAGGGGTCACGACAGGCGAGATCGACAAGATCGTGCGGCGAACCATTGAGCAGGCAGGGGCAACCCCGTCTTTCCTCGGTTATGGGGGGTTCCCGGGAAGCGCCTGTATTTCGATCAACGATGAAGTAATCCATGGCATCCCCTCGCGTTCCCGTGTCATTCACGAGGGAGATATCGTCAAGGTGGACGTCGGCGCCTGCATCCACGGCTTCCACGGCGACTGTGCCGCCACCATCCCCTGCGGAGAGGTGTCGGAAGAGGCAAGAAAGCTCATCGAAGTGACCCGACAGAGTTTCTATGAGGGCATCAAGTTTGCCCGCAAGGGCAATCGAATATCAGACATTTCCCACGCCATCCAGACCTATGTCGAGGCGCACGGCTTCTCGCTGGTGCGCGATTACGTCGGGCATGGCGTCGGCGCAAAGCTGCATGAAGATCCCGAAGTGCCGAACTTTGGGCAGCCCGGACACGGCGTGCGGCTTCTGCCGGGAATGACCCTCGCCATTGAGCCTATGGTAAATGTAGGAACGTATGCAGTCAAATGCCTGTCTGACGGCTGGACCGTCAAGACGAAGGATGGAAAGCTGTCTGCGCACTACGAAAATTCGGTTGCGATCACCGAGGGGGAGCCGTATATTCTGACTCTCCTGGAAAACGGAGAAGAATGGTGACACAGAGCACCGAACCCACAAAATTTGATCCATCCCGCGTGCGGCTGTGGGCGGACACAGCGCCGTCCAAATTGCGCGGGGCCCAAGCAAATTGCAGGGCTGTAGACTTCATTGACAAAGGGAGGAATTGAGATGCCGAAAGAGGACTTAATTGAACTGGAAGGTACCGTCATAGAGGCGCTGCCAAACGCTACCTTTAAGGTAGAATTGAACAACCCGGCCAAGCCGGTCATTCAGGCTCACATCTCCGGTAAGCTTAGAATGAACTATATCCGCATCCTGCCCGGCGATAAAGTGACCGTTCAGGTTTCCCCGTACGACCTGACCAAGGGCAGAATTACCTGGAGATCCAAGTAACGCTCCAGCTGATTTGCTCCCGGGCGGGGGCTTTCTGCGCCCGGGCTTCGACACAACCTTACGATGGAGGTTATTCTAATGAAAGTAAGACCGTCGGTAAAACCGATTTGCGAAAAGTGCAAGATCATTCGCCGCAAGGGTCGTGTCATGGTAATCTGCACGAACCCGAAGCATAAGCAGAAGCAGGGCTAATTCCCAGTCAACCACACAGGAGGTGCGTTAATAAATGGCAAGAATTGCCGGTGTAGACCTTCCGAGAGAAAAGCGCGTAGAAATTGGCCTGACCTACGTCTACGGCATCGGACGGAAGCTGTCCAACGAAATTTTAGCAAAGGCCGGAATCAATCCGGATACCCGTGTCAAGGATCTGACCGAAGCAGAAGAGATCAAGCTGCGTGAGATCATTCATGATTATACTGTAGAAGGCGACCTGCGCCGTGAAGTTGCGCTCAACATCAAGCGTCTGGTAGAAATCGGCTCGTATCGCGGCCTGCGCCACAGACGCGGCCTGCCGGTTCGCGGTCAGCGCACCAAGACCAACGCTCGCACGCGCAAGGGCCCGAAGAAGACCATTGCGAACAAGAAGAAGTAAGGAGGCGTACTGAAAAATGGCAAAGGCACAGAAGAAGGGCGCCGTTTCTCGTAAGCGCCGCGTTAGCAAGAACATCGAAAAGGGTGCGGCTCATATCCGTTCCTCCTTTAACAATACCATTGTCACCATCAGCGACCTGAACGGCAACGCGATTTCGTGGGCTTCCGCCGGCGAAATGGGCTTCCGCGGTTCGAGAAAGTCCACCCCGTTCGCGGCGCAGACCGCGGCGGAGACCGCTGCCAAGGCTGCGATGGAGCACGGCCTGAAGACGGTAGAAGTCTACGTAAAGGGCCCGGGTTCCGGCCGTGAGGCTGCCATCCGCGCACTTCAGGCGACCGGTCTGGAAGTAACCATGATCAAGGATGTCACCCCCATCCCGCACAATGGCTGCCGCCCGCCGAAGAGAAGAAGAGTTTAATAAGGAGGACACAGACCTATGGCAAAGAACACACAGCCGATTCTCAAGAGATGCAAGACTCTGGGCATTTCTCCGGCGGTTCTGGGCATTTCCAAGGAAACCAAGAGAACCCCGAAGCAGTCGAGAAGAAAGCAGTCGGAATATGCACTGCAGCTCAACGAGAAGCAGAAGGTTAAGTTCATTTACGGCGTCCTGGAGACTCCGTTCAGAAGATATTACGAGAAGGCCGAGAAGATGGAAGGCAAGACGGGCGAGATGCTGCTTCAGCTGCTGGAGCGCCGCCTGGACAACGTCGTATTCCGTCTGGGCTTCGCGAAGACCCGCCGCGAGGCGCGTCAGCTGACCTCCCACGGTCATTTCACCGTCAACGGTCAGAAGGTAAACATTCCGTCCTACCTCGTCAAGGCGGGCGACGTTGTCGCTGTCTGCGAGAAGAGCCGTTCCTCTGCGAAGTTCAAGGCCCTGGTCGAGGAGCTGGGTTCGGTTTCCACCCCGAAGTGGCTGGAGCGCGAGAAGGACAGCTTTGAAGGAAAGGTCGCCGCTCTGCCGCAGCGCGACGACATCGACTTTGAAGTTGCGGAACACCTCATCGTCGAGTTGTACTCCAAGTAACAATTGCCCTCATTTGTTTGTTTCATTATTTCGCCGACTGATAAGGAGGGTATCATTAAATGATCGAAATTGAAAAGCCCCGTATAGACTGCGAAAACCTTGCGGAAGATGGGTCCTACGGCAAGTTCGTCGTTGAGCCGCTGGAACGCGGCTATGGCACCACGCTCGGCAACTCCCTTCGCCGCATCCTGCTGTCGTCCCTGCCCGGCACGGCCGCCAGCAGCATCAAGATCGCCGGCGTACAGCACGAGTTCTCCACCATTCCCGGTGTAAAGGAAGACGTGACCGAAATCGTGCTCAATGTCAAGGGCATTATTGCGAAGCTCTATTGCGACGGTCCGAAGACCGTCTATATTGAGGCGAGCGGCGAGGGCACGGTGACCGCCGGGGACATTCACTCCGACGGCGAGGTTGAGATCCTCAACCCGGAGCTGCACATCGCGACGCTGATGAGCGATGCGCGCCTGTCCATGGAGATCACGCTGACGAACGGTCGCGGCTACGTCTCCGCGGAGCGCAACAAGCAGTATCAGACTGCCATCGGCGTCATTCCGGTCGACTCGATTTATACGCCGGTCTATAAGGTAAACTACACAGTTGAGAATACTCGTGTCGGCAACATGACCGATTATGACAAGCTGACGCTGGAGGTCTGGACGGATCGGACGATCACCGCGAAGGACGCGGTATCGCTCGGCGCCAAGGTTCTGACCGACCATCTCTCCCTGTTTGTCGACCTCTCTGAGGAAATCGGTTCTCATTCCACCGTTGTTGAGAAGGCGGAGACACAGCATGATAAGGTGCTTGAGATGACCATCGAGGAGCTGGATCTGTCCGTCCGCTCGTTCAACTGCCTCAAGCGCGCCGGTATCAACACGGTAGAAGATCTTATCAACACTTCGGAGGACGACATGATGAAGGTGCGCAACCTCGGCAAGAAGTCGCTCGAAGAAGTGATCCTCAAGCTGGAGGCAATGGGTCTGTCCCTTGCCAAGAGCGAAGACTGATTTTATGAAACCATATCCGCGGACCCCGGCATCCTCTGCCGGGCGCCCCGCAGGGAATAGACAGACCTGAACCCAAAGGAGGTAATTTTCTCATGGCCGGAAACCGTAAACTCGGCAGAACCACTGACCATAGAATGGCAATGCTCAGAGCAATGGTGACCTACCTGCTGGAAAACGGCAGCATTGAGACCACTGTTGCAAGAGCCAGAGAAGTTCGTCCTCTCGCTGAGAAGATGATCACGCTCGGTAAGAAGAACACGCTCGCGTCCCGCCGTCAGGCGGCTGCCTTCATCACCAAGAAGGAAGTGGTCGCGAAGACCTTCGGCGAGCTGTCCGAGAAGTACGCAGAGCGCAATGGCGGCTACACCCGCATCGTAAAGATCGGCCCGCGCCGCGGCGACGCTGCTGAAATGGCGATCATTGAGCTTGTCTGATTGACGTAAAAGACAGATTAAAGGGGATTGTTTCGAGCGCATGCTATCGGAACAATCCCTTTTTCCTGTTTGCCGCGCGGGCAATTTGTGCAACATCGCGTATTGAAACGGAAAAATGCCGGTGTTATAATAATACACTACCGAACCATTGCGAATTTTTACAGTAAGGAAGTAGCTACATGGCACAAAATCGTTACACAAAGCTGCTGTCGAATACGCTGGTATTCGCCATCGGCACGTTTTCCTCCAAGGTGCTCGTGTTCTTCATGCTGCCGTACTACACGAACATCCTCTCCACGGGAGAGTACGGCACGGTGGACGCGCTCATCAACGTCGGCCAGCTGATGATTCCGATCGCGTCGGTCGGCATCAACAACGCGGTCATCCGCTTCGGCCTGGAAAACGAATCGGACAAAAAGACGGTGTTCAGCAACGGCCTGTACACCATTCTGATGGGCTTTGCGGTGCTGGCGGCGGTCGCGCCCATTCTGCCGCGCCTGATGGACTTCATGTCGGGGTATACGATCGCCGTGCTCGCCTTCGTGCTCGCCTCCAGCCTGCGCACGCTGTGCATTCAGTTCGCGCTCAGCCTGGGGTATAGCAAGATGTACGCGGCCAACGGCATCGCCAACACCTTCCTCAACATCATGCTCAATATCCTGCTGCTGCCGCATCTGCGCATCATGGGATATATTCTGGCGAACATCATCTCCGATCTGCTCATGGGCCTGCTGTGCTTCTTTTTGGCGAAGGAACACCGCTACCTGCGCTCGCCGCTGCACGCGAAATACGACCGCCCGCTCGCCAGACGCATGCGCCGTTACGCGCTGCCGCTCGTGCCGCAGACCGTCTGCCAGTGGATCATCAACATGTCCGACCGCTACATGATTATCTTTTTCATCAACACGGAGGCCAACGGCCTGTACGCGGCGGCGAATAAAATCCCCAACATTCTGCTCATTGTGGCCAATCTGTTCGCGGACGCCTGGCAGATCTCGGCGGTCAAGGAGAGCGACCCCAAGGAACAGGTCGACTTCTTCAGCAAGGTGCTCGGCGCCTATTCGTCCATCGCGTTTATTTGCAGCGCCGGACTGATTATGGTGTCCAAATTTGTCATGACGTTTATGGTCGGCGAGGATTTCTTCATCTCGTGGCGGTTTATCCCGACCCTCACGCTGGCGACGACGTTCGGCCTGCTGTCCACCTTCCTCGCGAGCGTGTACATGCTCAAGCTGCGCAGCCGCAATTCGATGATCACCACCGTGATCTGCGCGGCGGTCAATGTGGTGCTCAACGCGATTCTGATCCCGCTGCTCGGCCGCATCGACCCGTTTTACGGCGCGCTCGGCGCGGGCATCGCGACCTGCATCAGCTATTTCGTGCTGTTCCTCATCCGCGCGTTCAACACGCAGCGCTACCTGAAAATCCGCTGGAACATCGGCAAAACCGTCGCCAGCATCGTGCTCCTGTTTGTGCAGGCGCTGTATATGTCCATCCAGGCGCCGCTGTGGATCGTCGTGGTTCCCGCGCTGTTCGCCGCATTGTTCGTGCTCAACGCGCGCGAGATTCTGCTCTCGATCAACAAGCTGCTGCGCCGGGCCTGACGGCCGGGACGCCGCGGCGGCGCGCCGCGCGCACGCAAACGGAAAAATTTCTCTTGCATGCTGCGGCGGAACGTGCTATAATCATATTTGTTAGTGTAAGAATTTTCGATCCGAGGAGAGTGGGGCGACCCACTCTTTCTTATTGCTTTTGTGACGGAGGTAAACATGACGGCAAAAGAAGTCTGCAAGCGCGTCTGGGAGCTCAGCGAGCCGTTTGCGCGCGAGATCGGCGTGACCCTGTGGGACGTCACGTTTGAAAAAGAGGGCGGGCAGTATATGCTGACCATCACCATCGACCGCGATGGACATACCGATATCGACGACTGCGAGGCGCTGTCGCGCGCGGTCGACCCGCTGCTCGACGGCAGGGAGTTCGCGTCGCTGCCGCCGTATACGCTGTGCGTTTCCTCCGCCGGCCTGACGCGCCGGCTCAAGCGCCCGGAGCATTTTGCCGCCTTCCTCGGCAGCGAGGTGGAGGTCAGGTTCTACCGCCCGGTCAACGGCAGCAAGCTCGCCGTCGGCAGGCTGTGCGCCTATGACGACGGCCGCGTCACGCTGGAGGCAGACGGCGTCGAGACGGTGTATGAGCCGAAGGACATCGCCGCCGTGCGCCTGTCCGTCACCATCTGAAGTTGTTCGCAATCGGGTATGGCGCCGCGCCATGCCGCACACAATAAGGAGTGAATACCAAAAACATGAACGCAGAATTTTTTGCAGCTTTGGAGCAGCTGGAAAAGGAAAAGGGGATACCGGTAGACTATATGCTCGACCGCGTCTGTCAGGCGCTGCTGACCGCGTATAAAAAGGACAACGACGGCCTGAAGTGCGACAATGTCTACGTCGAGCCGGATATGGACGAAAAAACCATTCACATGTACGTCGCCAAGGAGGTCGTCGACGAGGCGGAGGACCCGCTGACCGAGATCTCCCTCGAGGACGCCAAACTCATCAGCCCGCGCGTCTCGCTGGGCGACACCGTGCGCGTCGATGTGCAGACGCGAAAGTTCGGCCGCATCGCCGCGCAGGCGGCCAAGCAGGTCATCATTCAGGGCATCCGAGAATCGGAGCGCGGCATGGCGTACAACGAATACAGCTCGCGCGAGCATGAGATTCTCAGCGCGGTGGTCAGCCGCATCGACCCGCGCAGCGGCAACATCATTTTAGAGATGATCAGCGAGGGCGAGAAGACCGAGGCCATTCTGGCGCAGAACGAGCAGGTGCCGGGCGAGGAGCTGCACGAGGGACAGCGCATCAAGGTGTATGTCGTAGAGGTGCGCCGCAGCAGCCACGGCCCGCAGGTGTTCATTTCCCGCACCCATCCGGGTCTGGTCAAGCGCCTGTTTGAGCTGGAGGTTCCGGAAATCCACGACGGCATTGTGGAGATCAAATCGATTGCGCGCGAGGCGGGCAACCGCACCAAGATCGCCGTCATGACGCACGACGAGAAGGTTGACCCGATCGGCGCCTGTGTCGGCCCGCGCGGCGCGCGCGTCGGCAGCATTGTCAACGAGCTGTCCGGCGAGAAGATCGATATCATCAAATATTCCGAAGACACCGCGACCTTCGTCTCCGAGGCGCTCAGCCCGGCGGACGTGGTCAGCGCGGTCATGCTGCCGGACGGCAAGAGCTGCCGCGTCACCGTGCCGGATGACCAGCTGTCGCTCGCCATCGGCAAGGAGGGCCAGAACGCGCGCCTTGCCGCCAAGCTGACCGGCTGCAAGATCGACATCGGCTCCGAGAGCGCTGCCCGTCAGCAGGAAGCGGAGGAAGACGACGACCTGATCGCGGAAGAAGCATAAAAGGAGGCCGGCACAGTGCAGAAAAAGAAAATTCCCATGCGCCAATGCGTCGGCTGCCGGGAGATGAAGCCCAAGCGGGAGCTGCTGCGCGCGGTGCGCTCGCCGGAGGGCGAGATCGCGCTCGACTTCCGCGGCAAGAACCCGGGGCGCGGGGCGTATGTCTGCCCGGACACCGCCTGCCTCGCGCGCGCGAAAAAGACCCGCGCGCTGGAGCGCGCCTTCGGCATCCCTGTGCCGGACGAGGTGTATGACCAGCTCGCGCAGCAGCTGGAGGCGCATGCCGATGGATGAAATCGTGCGCCTGCTGGGGCTTTGCCTGCGCGCGGGCAAGCTCGTGTACGGCGATGACGCGGTAGCCGCCGCCGTCGCCGCAGGGGACGCCCGCCTGCTTGTGCTCGCCGCGGACGCGGGCGCAAACATCAGCCGCCGCGCCGCCCGCCACACCGAGACGGCGGGCGTACCGGTTCTCCGCATCGCGCAGGACGCGGCGCAGCTGGGCTGGGCCATCGGCCGCAGGGCGACCGCCATCTGCTGTATCACAGACATCGGTCTGGCCGCTTCCGCCGCCGCCAAGGCGGCGGCGCAGGATGCGCAGTACGCAGCGCTCGCACAGCAGCTGGAACAGAAAAAAGCGCGCATCCAATCGCGGCGCGGGGTGAAAAAACCGCGCCGGAAATCCGCCGGAGGGCAGCCCGCCGGCGATGTGAAACCGTCAACCCATACGAAACGTGGAGGTGAACGCGCATGAGTATTGACAATAAATACCGTGTACATGAAGTAGCCAAGGACTTTGGCGCGAGCACAAAGGAAATTACCGATGTGCTGACCGAATACTTCCAGGCTCCGAAAAACCACATGCAGGTTCTGGAGCCGCAGCAGCTGAATCTGATCTTTGATTATATGACCAAGCACCATCCGGTGGAAAACATGGAGGAAGTGCTGAGCCGCCAGGCCGCCGAGCGCAAGGCGCCGACCACGCAGGTCGTCCGCCAGCAGTCCGTGAAGAAGACGGGGAAGGGCGAAGGCAAGAAAGCGGAGGGCAAGAAGGAAAAGGCCGAGCCGCAGAAGAAGGCCGCGCCGCAGCCCGCGAAGGAAGAGCAGGCGCCCGCCGACCGCAAAAAGCGCGAAAACGGCAAAAAGCGCCATCAGCCGGCCAAGCCGCATGAGCAGCGCCAGATTCTCCGCCCGCAGGGCTCGAACGAGCAGGCGACGTCCACCGTCACCACCGACGAGAACAAGCAGCAGGGCAAGGGCAAGCAGATTCACCGCGTGGACACGCGCGGCAGCGGCAACGTCAATCTCGCGCGCTACGACGAGCGCATCGACGCGCTCGTGCCGCAGAAGGCGGACCGCATGAAGCAGGGCAAGCAGAAGATCACCCGCAAGGCGGATAACCGCAAGCAGTTCTCGAGCAAGCGCCGCCAGGAGGAGCAGGAGAAGTTCAAGCGCCTGCAGCGCCAGCAGCAGCAGATCAAGAAGGTACAGCTCAAGGTCATGATCCCGGACGAGATCAACGTCGGCGAGCTGGCGTCCCGCCTCAAGCGCACGGCGGCGGACGTCATCAAGGAGCTGCTCAAGCTGGGCGTCATGGCGAACATCTCCCAGACCATTGACTTTGAGACCGCCGCCATCGTCGCGGAGGAGATGGGCGCGAAGGTGGAGAAGGAAGTCTTCGTCACCATCGAGGAAAAGCTGTTTGACGAGAGCGAGGACAGAGAGGAGAACCTCGAGCCGAGAAGCCCGGTCGTCGTCGTCATGGGTCACGTCGACCACGGCAAGACGTCGCTGCTCGACTCCATCCGCAAGACGGACGTCGCGGCAGGCGAAGCGGGCGGCATCACGCAGCACATCGGCGCCTACCGCGTCAAGGTCAACGACCGCCCGATCACCTTCCTCGACACGCCGGGTCACGCGGCGTTTACCTCCATGCGCGCCCGCGGCGCACAGGTCACGGACATCGCGATCCTGGTTGTCGCGGCGGATGACGGCATCATGCCGCAGACCATCGAGGCGATCAACCACGCCAAGGCGGCGGGCATTCCGATCATCGTCGCCGTCAACAAGATCGACAAGGAAAACGCCGATCCCGACCGCGTTCTGCAGCAGCTGACCGAGTACGAGCTGGTGCCGGAGGACTGGGGCGGCGACACCATCGTGTGCAAGATCTCCGCGAAATTCGGTCAGGGCATCGACAACCTGCTGGAGATGGTTCTGCTGACCGCAGACATGCAGGAGCTGCGCGCGAACCCGAACCGCCAGGCCAAGGGCACCGTCATCGAGGCGAAGCTGGACCGCGGCCGCGGTCCGGTCGCGACCGTCCTCGTGCAGAACGGCACGCTGCACGCCGGCGACACCGTCATCGCGGGCAAGGCGGTCGGCCGTGTCCGCGTCATGACCGACGAGCGCGGGCGCAAGCTGGAAACGGCGGGCCCGTCCGTGCCGGTTGAGATCATCGGCCTCGGCGAAGTGCCGGATGCCGGCGACATCTTCTACGCGGTCGACGACGAGCGCATGGCGCGCGAGCTGGTCGAGCAGCGCAAGGAGCAGGAGAAGGAAGAGCGCAACAAGGCGATGCAGAAGGTCACGCTGGAGAACCTGTTCGACACCATCCAGCAGGGCAACATGAAGGAGCTGAACATCATCATCAAGGCGGACGTACAGGGCTCCGTCGAGGCGGTTCGCTCCTCGCTGCTCAAGCTGTCCAACGACGAGGTGCGCGTCAACGTCATCCACGGCGCGGTCGGCGCGGTCAACGAGTCGGACGTCATGCTGGCGGCGGCCTCCAATGCGATCATCGTCGGCTTCAACGTCCGTCCGGATCGCGTCGCGGCGGATTCCGCCCATCAGCAGGATGTGGAAATCCGTCTGTACCGCGTCATCTACGACTGCATCGAGGAAATGGAGCAGGCGATGAAGGGCATGCTCGATCCGAAGTTCAAGGAAGTGGTCGTCGGCCACGCCGAGATCCGCCAGACCTTCAAGGTGTCCGGCGTCGGCACGATTGCGGGAGCATACGTCACGGACGGCATGATTGTCCGCGCCTGTGAGGTGCGCATTGTCCGCGACGGCATTGTCATCCACGAGGGTCACCTCAATTCGCTCAAGCGCTTCAAGGACGACGTCAAGGAAGTGGCGCGCGGCTACGAATGCGGCATGGGCATTGAAAACTACAACGATCTGAAGGAAGGCGACGTCATCGAGTCGTTCGTCATGGAACAGGTCAAACCGTAAGCAATCCGAACCGCGGGTGGGGTGCGCGCCGCTGGCCGCCGCCCGCCCGCGGTTTTTTCCGTTCAAAAGAAGGAGAAAAATATATGTCTCAGAGGAGTGAACGCATCAGCGAGGAGTTCCAGAAGGCGCTGTCGGAGTGCATCCGCACGCTGAAGGATCCGCGCGTGCATGAGGCCATGGTCTCGGTCACCCGCTGCGAGGTGACCGGCGACCTGCGCTATGCCAAGGCATTTATCAGCGTCTACGGCTCCGACCAGCAGAAAAAGGACGTGATGCGCGGGCTGAAGTCGGCCTCCGGCTACCTGCGCCGCGCCGTGGCGTCGTCCATCCGGCTGCGCTATGCGCCGGAGATCCTGTTTACGCTGGACGAATCGATCACGCACGGCGCACACATCAACGCCGTCCTGCACGAGCTGGAAGAGGAGGGGAAGCTGTGATCGGAACCGTGGCCCGCGCCGCCGCAGTGCTCCGGTCGGCGGAAGACATCCTCATCCTGACGCACCGCCGCCCGGACGGCGATACGGTGGGCAGCGCCAACGCGCTGTGCCTCGCCCTGCGCAAGCTGGGCAAAAAGGCGTTTCTCGCGCCCAACAGCGAGATCACGCGCCGCTATGTCCGCCTGCTGGCGCCGTATGCGCCGTATGAGGGCTTTGCACCCCGCTTTGTCGTGACGGTGGACTGCGCCGACCGGACGATGATCCCGGCGGACATGGCGCAGTACGCGCAGCACATCGATCTGGTCATCGACCACCACCGCTCCAACGAGGGTTTTGGCGCGGAAAACCTCGTCATGGGGCAGCGCGCGTCGTGCGCGGAAATCGTCTGCGATGTCATCGAGGAGATGGGCGTCGCGCTGGACAGCAGCATCGCCGAGGGCATCTATATCGGCGCCTCGACGGACACCGGCTGCTTTAAGTTTTCCAATACGACGGCCAACACGCACCGCGTGGCCGCCAAGTGCCTCGACGCCGGCGTGGACGGCGGCGAGATCAACCGCGCGCTGTTCGAGACCAAGTCGCGCGCGCGGTACGAGATCGAGGGCATGCTGTTTTCCAGCATGCGCTTTTACCGCGACGGGAAAATCGCCGTCGCGCTCATCACGCGGGAGGCCAGACAGAAGACCGGCGCGGACTGGGACGACCTGGACGCGATTGCGGGCGTGCCGCGCCAGATCGAGGGCGTGGAGGTCGGCCTGACGCTGACCGAGCTGGAGAACGGCGACACGAAGGTGTCCGTCCGCACGACGAAGGAGGTGGACGCCTCCGCCATCTGCGCGCTGGTCGGCGGCGGCGGGCATCTGCGCGCGGCGGGCGCGACGCTGCACTGCGATTCGGCGGAGGCCATCCGGCGCATGATCGAGGCGACAGAAAGGGTGTATGCCGGTGAAACGGCGTGAATCGCGCTACAACGGCGTGTTAATTGTCGACAAGCCGCAGGATTTTACGTCGTTTGACGTCGTCGCCAAGCTGCGCGGCATCCTGCGGGAGCGCCGCATCGGCCACGGCGGCACGCTCGACCCGATGGCGACCGGCGTGCTGCCCGTCTTTGTCGGCGGCGCGACGCGCGCGGCGGACATGGCGGCGGCGCAGGCGAAGGCGTATGACGCCTGCTTTGCGCTCGGCTATGCGACAGACACGCAGGACAGCACGGGCGCGGAGACCGCGCGCTCGGATCGGCGCGCGGCGCTGGCCGATGTGCAGGCGGCGGTGGACGCCATGCGCGGCGAACAGATGCAGGTGCCGCCGATGTACTCCGCGGTCAAGGTGGACGGCAGGCGGCTGTACGACCTGGCGCGCCAGGGCGTGGAGGTGGCGCGCGCGGCGCGCCCCATCACGGTGCACGAGGCGGAGCTGCTGGCGTTTGACGAGCAGACGCAGTGCGGCAGGCTGCGCGTCGTGTGCTCCAAGGGCACCTATGTGCGCACGCTGCTGCACGACCTCGGCGAGCGGCTGGGGACGTATGCGGTCATGACCGCGCTGCGGCGCACGGCGTCCGGGCGGTATACGCTGGCGCAGAGCCACACGCTGGCGGACATTCAGCGCGCCGCGGACGAAGACCGGATCGCGTCGCTGCTGCTGCCCACCGACAGCCTGTTCGCGGCGTACCCGGCGGTGCACATCGACGACTACGGCCTCGCGCGCGCGCAGAACGGCGCGTTCATCGCGCCGCCGCACGTCACCGGCCTGCCCGCGCAGGCGGGCGCGCTGTGCCGCGTGTACCATCGGGGCGAATTCTGGATGCTCGGCCGCGTGGACGAGCTGGAGCGCGGCGGGCTCGCGCTGTTTTATGAAAAAAGATTCCGGTGATGCGTGCGCGCAAGCCGGGGGGAAGAGGATCAACCAATCATGAGAGAGAAAGACGCAAAGCGCGCCATCGCGCTGGGATATTTTGACGGCGTGCACTGCGGGCACCAGGCACTGATGCGTCTCGCCGTGCAGCGCGCCCGGGAAACCGGCGCGATCTCGTCGGTGTTCACGTTTGACGTGCATCCCGACACGGTCATCACCGGGCGGCCGGTGCCGCTCATCACGTCGGAGATGCGCCGCAGGGACGAGATCCGCGAGCTGGGCGGCGTGGACGAGGTCATCTTCGGGCACTTCAACGCGGAGATGCGCAGCATGGACTGGCGCAGCTTTGTCGACGATGTGCTGGTCGGGCAGTTCGGCGCGTGCTGGATCATCACGGGCGAGAACAACCGCTTCGGCTACCGCGGACAGGGCACGCCGGAGCGCCTGCGCGCGGAATGCGCGCGGCTGGGCATCGGCTGCGACATCGTGGACAACGTGAAAATCGACGGCATCGTCGTCAGCTCGACGTATATCCGCCAGCAGATCGCCGCGGGAAATCTGGCGCGCGCCGCCCGGTTTCTCGGCCATCCGTACACCATTTCCGGCGTTGTGCAGCACGGGCGGCGCGTCGGGCGCACGCTCGGCTACCGCACGGTCAACCTCGCGCTGCCGCCGGAGATGCAGGCGCCGCCGTTCGGCGTCTATGTCTCGCGTGTGCTCGCGGGCGGGCAGGCGCACATCGCCGTGACCAACATCGGCGTGCACCCGACCTTCGGGGAAGGGGCCGCCGCCTGCATCGAGCCGCACCTGCTGGACTTCGACGGCGACCTGTACGGCGCGTGCATCCAGGTGCAGCTGCTGCAGTTTCTGCGGCCGGAGCGCCGCTTCGACGACAGCGAACAGCTCCGCGCGGCCATCGCGGACGACATCGCGCAGACGCGCGCCTGGTTCAAAAACGACAACATGTGACACAAATGACATCGCAATCTGCGCCCTGCGGCCGCCCGGCTGCGGGGCGCTGTTCTTTTTGCGGGAAAAAACGCGAAAAAGTGGGAGGAACATGCAAAAATTTCGCGTTTTGCCGCAAGATTTGCTTGAAATAGCGGAGAAAATATCATATTATTATTACAAGACAGCCGCAGGAGCTGCGCGCTGTATCAGACGGAAAGGGAATGGATATGCTTGGCATTGTTTTGGTAGAGCCGGAGATTCCGCAGAACACCGGAAATATCGCGCGGACCTGCGCCGTCACCGGCTGCACGCTGCATCTGGTCGGACCACTCGGGTTTGAAATCACGGACCGGCAGCTCAAGCGCGCCGGGCTGGATTATTGGCATCTGCTGGATGTGCGCTATTACGACTCACTGGACGAATTCTGGCAGAAAAACCCCGGCGGCGCCTATTTCTACGCGACGAGCAAGGGGACGCAGCGCTATACCGACGTGACCTACCCGCCGGACGCCTATCTGCTGTTCGGGCGGGAGACCAAAGGGCTGCCGGAGGAACTGCTCGCGGCGCACCCGGAGCGCTGCGTGCGCATCCCGATGCGCGCGGGCGCGCGCTGCCTGAACCTGTCCAACAGCGCGGCGGTGCTCGTCTACGAGGCGCTGCGCCAGAACGACTTTGCGGGGCTGGTCAGCGCAGGCCCGTTCCCGGAGCTTTGAGAGGTAGCACGAGATGGAAAAGATTTGCATTTTTACCGATTCGACGTCCGACCTGACGCACGAGCTGGCGGAGCGCTGGGACATCGACATCGTCCCCATTCAGATTGAGGCGAACGGCAGGGTGTACCGCGAATACTACGACATCACGCCGCAGGAATACTGGAAGATTCTGCTGGAAAACGACGAGATTCCGCGCACGTCGCAGGTGCGGATGGAGGATCTGATGGCGCAGTACAAAAAGGCGAAGGCGGCGGGCTGCACGCACTGCGTCGGCGTCATGATCAACGCCGCCGGCTCCGGCTCCTTCCAGACGGCGAACATCGTGCGCGACATGTTTTACGAGGAATGCGGGAAAGATATGACGATCGAGCTGATCGACTCGGAGGGCTACACCCTCATGTACGGCAGCGTGGTCGTCGAGGGCGCGCGCCTGCGCGCGGCGGGCGCGTCGTTTGACGAGATCGTGCGCACCATGCGGCACGACGTCAAGTGCATGGAGGCCTATCTCGGCGTGTACAGCCTGCGCCACCTCAAGAAGAGCGGGCGCATCTCCGGCGGCGCGGCCTTTGTCGGCGAGGCGCTCGGCCTGCGCCCGATCTCACTCGTGTGCGCCGGCTCGGTCGACGTGTGCGCCAAGGTGCGCGGGGACAAAAACGTCGTGCCCAAGATGGTGGAGCTGGCGCGCCAGCGCGCGGACAACCCCGCGGAGCAGACCGCGTATGTGGTATATGCGGCGGTGCCGGAGGAGCAGATTGCGCTCGCGGAGACACTGGTGATGCAGGCGGGCTTCGGCGCGGTGGAGCGCTATCCGATCGGCATGGCGGTCACGACAAATGCCGGTCCGCAGTCGATTGCGGTGATTTACCGCGGCAAGCTGCGGGAATAACCCGCGGACCGGTTGAAAAAATCGCCGGATTCGGTGATTTTTAACAAAAGTATCTTGCAAACTACGCCGCAAGACGGTATAATTTTTGGGTAGAAACGCTCGTATTTGCGTTTTTCCATATCAGACAGTACGTTGTTCCAATAAATAAAAAAGGAATGAGGAGTGTTATATCATGGACTACAATAAGAAGAGTGTCGTAGACATCGACGTAAACGGCAAGAAGGTACTGCTGCGCTGTGACTTCAACGTCCCGATGGCGAAGGACGGCAGCGGTGTCATCACCGACGACAAGCGCATCCGCGCGGCGCTGCCGACCATCCAGTACCTGCTGGACAACAACGCGGCAGTCATCGCCTGCTCGCACATGGGCAAGCCGAAGGGCGAGTGGAAGCCGGAGCTGTCCATGGCGCCGGTTGCGGCGCGCCTGAGCGAGCTGCTCGGCAAGGAAGTCATCCTGGCCAAGGACATCATCGGCGACGACGCCAAGGCCAAGGCCGCGGCGCTGCAGCCGGGTCAGCTGCTGCTGCTCGAGAACCTTCGCTACGACAAGGGCGAGACCAAGAACGATCCGGACTTCGCCAAGGCGCTGGCTGATCTGGCCGGCGAGGGCGGCGTCTATGTTTCCGATGCGTTCGGCACCGTACACCGCGCACACGCCTCCACCGCGGGCGTTGCCGCATACCTGCCGGCCGTTTCCGGCTTCCTGATTCAGAAGGAGCTGGAGATCATTGGCGGCGCGCTGGCGGCTCCGAAGCGTCCGCTGGTCGCAATCCTGGGCGGCTCCAAGGTTTCGTCCAAGATCGGCGTCATCAACAACCTGCTGGAAATCGCCGACACCATCATCATCGGCGGCGGCATGGCGTACACCTTCTCCGCGGCGCAGGGCGGCAAGATCGGCAACTCCCTGCTGGAGGAAGACTGGAAGGGCTATGCGCTCGAGATGATCGAGAAGGCAAACGCGAAGGGCGTCAAGCTGCTGCTGCCGGTTGACACCGTCATCGCGGACAATTTCGCGCCCGACGCGAACAGCGACGTTGTCGCCTCCGGCGAGATTCCGGACGGCTGGCAGGGTCTGGACATCGGCCCGAAGACCGTTGAGCTGTACTGCGACGCGGTTGCCGACGCCGGCACCGTCATTTGGAACGGCCCGATGGGCGTCTTCGAGTTCGAGAAGTTCGCAGTCGGCACCAAGGCGGTCGCAGAGGCGCTGAGCAAGACCGATGCGATCACCATCATCGGCGGCGGCGACTCCGCAGCGGCGGTTCAGCAGCTCGGCTACGCCGACAAGATGACCCACATCTCCACCGGCGGCGGCGCTTCGCTGGAGTTCATGGAGGGCAAGGTTCTTCCGGGCATCGCGTGCCTCGAGGACAAGTAAATTCCGTTCAGCCCGTCCCTGCGGCTGTGCGCCGCAGGGACGCTGAGATATCAACCGTTTCGGCATTTTTCTGCCGATCACAAAGGATTTTCGTAGGAAGGGGAAAACCAACATGAATCGCAGATATCGCAAAACCATCATCGCAGGCAACTGGAAGATGAACATGACGCCGAGCCAGGCCAAGGCCCTGATCGAGGAGCTCAAGCCGCTGGTCAGCAAGGTCAAGTGGTGTGAGATGGTACTGTGCGTACCGTACGTAGACATCCCGACCGCTGTCAAGGCTGCCAAGGGCTCCAAGATTGCCATCGGCGCCGAGAACATGCACTTCGAGCCGAAGGGCGCGTACACCGGCGAGGTTTCCGCTGATATGCTGAAGGAATGCGGCGTCAAGTACGTCATCATCGGCCACTCCGAGCGCCGCGAGTACTTCGCGGAGACCGACGAGACCGTCAACAAGAAGGTCAAGGTCGCGCTGGAGAACGGCTTCCGCCCGATCGTCTGTGTCGGCGAGTCTCTCGACGAGCGCGAGCAGGACATCTGGTCGGAGATCGTCCGCAAGCAGGTCAAGTGCGCCATGCAGGGCGTATCGGTTGACGACGTCAAGAAGGTTGTCATCGCTTACGAGCCGATCTGGGCGATCGGCACCGGCAAGACCGCTACCGCTGACCAGGCGAACGAAGTTTGCGGCGCAATCCGCGACTGCCTGAGAGAGCTGTACGGCGCCCGTGCTGCCCGCGCTATCACCATCCAGTACGGCGGTTCCATGAACGCCAAGAACGCAGCGGAGCTGCTTTCCAAGCCGGATGTCGACGGCGGCCTGATCGGCGGCGCTTCCCTGAAGCCGAACGATTTCTTCGCAATCATCGAGGCAGCAAACCAGTAATTTAACTGCACATCTCATCGGCGGGCTGTTTCATCTGTTTGAGCGGTCCGCCGATGCGCGTTTTCGCGCGGCGGCGAGCCTCCCCTTCCCGCGCCGCGCAGGGAATTTTCAGAAACGAGGTTAATTATGAAAAAACCGTTAATACTCATTATCATGGACGGCTTTGGCCTGCGCGCAAGCGACATGGGCAACGCAATCCACGCTGCAAAGCATCCGAACCTGACCCGCCTGTTCGCGGAAAATCCGACCACCCAGCTCGGCGCGTCCGGCCTGGACGTCGGCCTGCCGGACGGCCAGATGGGCAACAGCGAGGTCGGCCACACCAACATCGGCGCGGGCCGCGTCGTCTATCAGGAGCTGACCCGCATCTCCAAGGCGATTCACGAGGGCACGTTCTTTGAAAACGAGGCGTTTCTCGGCGCGGTGGAAAACTGCAAAAAGAACGACAGCGCGCTGCACATCTACGGCCTGATGAGCGACGGCGGCGTACACTCGCACATCGAGCACATCTTCGGCCTGGTCGACCTGGCGAAAAAGAGCGGGCTGACCAAGGTGTTCGTCCACTGCTTCATGGACGGCCGCGACGTGCCGCCGACCTCCGGCATCGATTTCGTCCGCCAGATGAAGGAAAAGCTGGACGAGGCCGGCGTGGGCAAGATCGCCACCATCGAGGGCCGCTACTACGCGATGGACCGAGACAACCGCTTCGAGCGCGTCGCCAAGGCGTATGCCGCCATGGTCTACGGCGAGGGCGAATTCAACCCGGATCCGGTCGCGGCCATGCAGGCGTCGTATGACGCGGGCGTGACCGACGAGTTCGTCGTCCCGGTCGTCACGGCGAAGGACGCGCAGATCCGCGCCAACGACTCCATCATCTTTGCCAACTTCCGCCCGGACCGCGCGCGCGAAATCACCCGCACGTTCGTCGATCCGGAGTTCTCCGGCTTTGAGCGCCGCAACGGCTGCTTCCCGGTCTACTATGTCTGCATGACGCAGTACGACGCGACCATGCCCAACGTCCAGATCGCGTTCAAGCCGCAGTCGCTGACCAACACGTTTGGCGAATATATCGCGGAGAACGGCCTGACCCAGCTGCGCATCGCGGAGACCGAGAAGTACGCGCACGTCACGTTCTTCTTCAACGGCGGCGTCGAGGCGCCGTACACCAACGAGTCGCGCGACCTGATCGCCTCGCCGAAGGTTGCGACCTACGACCTGCAGCCGGAGATGAGCGCCTACAAGGTGTGCGACAAGGTGGTCGAGGAGATCAAGAGCGGCAAGTTCGACGTCATCATCCTCAACTACGCCAACTGCGACATGGTCGGCCACACCGGCGTGTTTGACGCGGCGGTCAAGGCGGTCGAAGCGGTGGACACCTGCGTCGGCAGAACAGTGGACGCGATTCTCGAGATGGGCGGCGTCGCGATGATCACGGCGGATCACGGCAACGCGGATCAGATGCTGGAGGAGGACGGCGTTTCTCCGTTCACGGCGCATTCGTGCAACCCGGTTCCGTTCTGCGTGGTCGGACATCCGTGCACGCTGCACGAGGGCCGTCTGGCGGACATCGCGCCGACGATGCTTCAGGTTCTCGGCCTGCCCCAGCCGGCGGAGATGGACGGCAAGTCGCTGATGGACTGAGTTTCTTCTGTATGCTTTGCGGCAGATTGCAATGGCTTCCAAAGGCCAGCTGCGGTCTGCCGCTTTTTTGCGCGCGCCGCCGTCCCAAAAACGCAAAAAAAGGAGAACAGCATGAGACAGGCGATGGAAATTGTAGACGTAAACGGGCGCGAGATTCTGGATTCGCGCGGCAATCCGACGGTCGAGGTCGAGGTGTGCGTGTCCGGCGGCGCGGGCTTGGCCGTGGGGCGCGCGTCCGTGCCCTCCGGCGCGTCCACCGGGCAATATGAGGCGTGCGAGCTGCGCGACGGCGACGCGGCGCGCTACGGCGGCAAGGGCGTGCTGCGCGCGGTGCGCGCGGTCAACGGGGAGATCGCCGACGCCATTCTCGGCATGGACGCCGCGCGGCAGCCGGAGCTGGACGCGGCGCTGTGCGAGCTGGACGGCACGGAGAACAAAGCGCGCCTCGGCGCGAACGCCATTCTCGGCGTCAGCCTTGCGGCGGCGCGGGCGGCGGCGCGCGCCTGTGGTCTGCCGCTGTATGCGTATCTCGGCGGCGCGAACGCCAAGACGCTCCCCGTGCCCATGATGAACATTCTGAACGGCGGCGCGCACGCGGCCAACAACGTGGACATTCAGGAGTTTATGATTGTGCCCGTCGGGGCGCCAAATTTCCGCGAGGCGCTGCGCCAGTGCGCGGAGGTATTCCATGCCCTGCGCGGCGTTTTGAAGCAGCACGGGGCGCCTGCGGCGGGCGTAGGCGACGAAGGCGGGTTTGCCCCCGACCTGCGCGGCGACGAGCAGGCGCTCGAGCTGATTCTGGCCGCCGTCGAGCGGGCGGGCTATGCGCCGGAGACGGATTTTCTCATCGCGATTGACGCCGCGTCGTCCGAATGGTACCGGGCGGAGCAGGGCGGCTGCTATCAGCTGCCCAAGGCGGGCGTCCGCATGAGCCGCGCGCAGCTGGTGGATCACTGGGTGCGGCTGACGGAGCGCTATCCGATCATCTCGCTGGAAGACGGCCTGGCGGAGGAGGACTGGGAGGGCTGGCAGCAGCTCACCGCGCGCATCGGCGGCCGGGTGCAGCTGGTGGGCGACGACCTGTTCGTGACCAACACCGGCCGGCTGCGCCGCGGCATCGAGGCGGGCGCGGCCAATTCCATTCTCGTCAAGGTCAACCAGATCGGCACGCTGACCGAGACGGTCGACGCGGTCGCGGCGGCGCACCGCGTGGGGTACACGGCGGTCATCTCGCACCGCTCCGGCGAGACGGAGGACACGACGATCGCCGACCTCGCCGTGGCGCTCAACGCCGGGCAGATCAAGACGGGCGCGCCGTCGCGCACCGACCGCGTGGCGAAGTACAACCGCCTGCTGCGCATCGAGGAGGAGCTGGAGGGCTGCGGCAGCTATGCCGGGCGCAGCGCATGGTTCAACCTGCACTGAGCACAAAAAAAGCAGGCAGGCCGTTTGGCCTGCCTGCGCAGACTGTCGAAAAAGCAATGACGGGAATAAAACGTTTCTTGCGTGTGTAAATCGCTCCCGGCAGTGTTTTGCCGCCCGCAGGCGGCGATTCAAATCGTTTTTTCCGGCGACATGCGCGTCGGAAAAAACACCGCTCAGCCCGCAAACGTGCGCGCCGTGCGCGTGCGCTGCCGCGGGCTGCATTTTCTCAAAAAACGCCTGCGTTTTTTTGAAGCAGGCAGGCCGTTTGGCCTGCCTGCGGCTCACTGCTCGAGCAGCATGGTCAGATAGTCGTTGGCGTCGAGGAACATGCGGAGGTAGTAGTTGAGCACCGCCGCGTCCTCCGGCGCGCAGGCGGTGTCGAGCAGAAGGTCGGGGTCGTCGCTTCCCCGCGTCAGCCCGAGCGCCTCCAGCCGCGCGCGGTTTTCGCGCGACGGGTTGGGCATGGTGTCGATGCAGCAGATGCCGATGAGCGCGTCGCGCATCTTCCAGAGCAGCTGCTGGCAGCCGCGCAGATGGGCGACCTCGGACTTTTTGAGCGATTTGTTCAGCCGCTCGTCGAGCAGCACATCGACGTTGCGGTCAAGCTGGTTGATGCTCGCGCGCAGGTCGCGCAGATCGGGGATGCGCCCGCGCAGCACGCGCTGCTCGAGCAGCGGCAGCATGGCGCGCTGCGCCTTGACGATGCTGTCGCGCGTGTGCGCCGCGCCGCTGTAGGGGCGGATGAGCATGTTGACCGCCAGCGCGATGACCGTGCCGACGACGGTGTCGCGGAAGCGCAGCAGGCCGTAAAACAGGTTGCCCGTTGACAGCAGGTCGGCCAGACAGCAGCAGAACACGACGCAGGCCAGACTGGTCGTGGAGGGGCGCATGTGCATCAGGTTGCACACGACGATCATGATGACGACGCCGATCGAGCAGCCGATGGCGAGATGCCCCGAAAAGACGATCGAGAACGCCATGGCGAGCAGCGCGCCGACGAGGTTGCCGATCGTCAGATGGCGCGCGCCCCGGATCGAGGCGGTGATGGACGATTCCATCGCGCCCATCGCGCCGATGACCAGAAACGGCGGGTATTCGCTGTGGATGGCGACGGCGGTCAGCAGCGAGAGGCCGACGGCGAGCGCGGTCTTGATGGTGCGCATTCCGATGTGGAACGGCGCTTTTCGTTTTCCTGCAATCATTTGAATCACCTGCAATCCCGAAAAACATACTCCAAACTTGGCTTATTATAGCACATTGGGCGCATGCGTCAATCGGAGAACGCGCCTTTTTCGGCAACCTTGGTGCATTTGCTGTGAAAACCGGCGGAAGATACAAGAGAGATTGGGAATATTTCATCGAGAGATTGACAGATTGAAACAACATGTGGTAACATATAACTATTATAGAACAAAGATATGTCCGCGACCTGACCGAGCCTGGGCGGCGGGGAGCAGCATGTTGAATTATCCGCGGAGTACCGCGGCGACGAGAGGGAGTTTTTCGCAATGAAAGCCATGAACAGTGACAACAAAAAGAAGATTGGCATCGGTATTGCCGCTGCCGGCGCCGTCGCCGGTGCTGTTGTAGCAGGCGTCGCGGCATACCGCCGCAGCAAGAGCGAGCAGGTCTATCACGAGGCGGAGCTCAAGGCGATGAGCGAGCTGGATGATATGAACGCAGAGAACGAGAACGAGTGCGAAGCCTGCGAGTGCGCGGATCTGTGCGCGGCGGGCGACGAGACCTGCGAGTGCGCAGCTGCCGAAGAGCAGATGAGCATGGAGGAGGCGCCGGAGGCGGAAGCCGAGGAGCCGGCAGAAGAAGCAGAGGCTGTCGAGGACAGCGAGGAGGAGACCGAGGACGAAGAGGAAGACGAAGAAGTTGAGGCTTCCGATTCCGACGAGGACTGATTTCCCGAAACCAATCCGGGCGGGGCACGCTTGCGCGGCGCTCCGCCTGCTTTTTGCGCAAAAATATTTCCCTGAGGAGCTATGAAGATCTATGAGATATGAAGGCCGCGTGTTCCGTCCGCCGAGCGAAGCGTACAGCCTGATCGTACAGGTGACCATCGGATGCAGCCACAACCGCTGCACGTTCTGCGACATGTACAAGGAAAAGCAGTTCCACCTGCGCAAGCTGGAGGACGTGCTGGAGGACTTCCTGCTGGCGCGCCGCGCGTACAGCCACATCGAGCGCGTCTTTCTCGCCGACGGCGACGCGCTGATGCGCCGGACGGAGGATCTGGCGATCATCCTGCAGCACATCCGCGACACCATCCCGGAGTGCACGCGCGTGACCAGCTACGGCTCGCCCAAGAGTATCCTGACCAAGACGCCGGAACAGCTCGCGCTGCTGCGCGCGCTCGGCCTGAAGATGATCTATCTCGGCCTGGAGTCCGGCTGCGACGACGTGCTGACGCACGTCAACAAGGGCGCGACGGTGGACGAAATCGTGCGCGCCGGGCAGATGGTCAAGGACGCGGGCATGAAGCTGTCGGTCACGGCGATCAACGGCCTCGGCGGCACCGAACTGTGGCGCGAGCACGCGCTGGGCACGGCGGACGCCTTCTCGCGCATGAAGCCGGACTACATCGGCCTGCTGACGCTGATGTTCGAGGGCGGCACGCCGCTGCAAAAGGAATGGGAGGCGGGCACCTTCCAGCTGCTGACCGCGCCGCAGGTGGCGCAGGAGACGCTGCTGATGCTCGAGTACATCGACAGCGAGGGCAGCGTGTTCCGCTCCAACCACGCCTCCAACTATCTTTCGCTCAAGGGCACGCTCAACCGCGACCGCGACGCGCTGTGCGAGACGCTGCGCCGCGCGCTGGACGGCGAGCTGGGCTACAAGAGCGAATATTTCCGCGCGCTGTGACGGCGTTTGTGTATAAAACAGCAAAAAAGTGCAAAAGCCTCAGATTTTGCCGGACAAACCGGCAGTCTGAGGCTTTTTTGGTGGAAATTTGAAGACGACGACAAAAAATGTTACAAACAATTCACCGTTTTGCCGTTTTCTTCGCGCGCCGGATATGGTACACTGAGTACAACAAAAGAGAGGAGTGATGCCGATGGATTCAGTGGCTCATACGACGGTGGCGCACTACCTGCTGGACTACGTGGAAAAGACACACGGCATTTCGTTCGATAGAAAGGCATTCGTTTTTGGCAATCTGAAACCCGACCTGAAGGGCGAGTACCTGACCAAACGTCACTATCCGTCCCTTATGTTTGAAGAAGTGATGCAGCGCATCCGCGATTTTGCATCCAGGTTCTGTATCTGTGAAGTCAACGGCGCCCGGCTCAGCGAGGAGCTCGGTGTCATCTGTCACTATATCACGGATTTCTTTAGCTTTCCACACAACGACGATATTTACGAGCACGGCTTATTTGCCCATTACGTATACGAGAAACGCACGAGTTTGACGATATCGAAGCGAATCGATGAGGTCAAGTTTGACGGCTGGGTCAAGCCCCTGTTGGCGGACATCCCGCAGACGCTGGAAGCGCTTATCGCTTCCATCTCCGAACAGCACCGGCGCTATGTCGCACAGCCGCAGCACAGCATCAGCGATGATGTCTGGCACATCTGCCGGATTCTCACCACCGTAGTGGTGTCGATGGTTCGCATCACCTGCAACGTCATTGCAGAACTCCCGTTTGGAGCCTCGGCGCCGATTGCGCAGCCGGCGTAAGCACCTGCATCCGCCCTTCCAGCAGAGGGCGGATTTTTTTGCGCCGCGGCGCAAAAGGCATTGACAGCAGCGGGAAAAAGGAGTATGCTGAGGGTGTAGTAAATGACATATGTCAGAAATGGAGGTGCGGTCATGCCGAGGCCGACCAAATGCCGCCGCGTGTGCGGCCTGCCGGATCACACGGCGTTCGCGCCCGTCGGGCGGGAGGACGCGCCGGAGCTTGCCATGACGGTGGACGAATACGAGGCCATACGCCTGATCGACCTCGAGGGACTGACGCAGGAGGAATGCGCCGCGCAGATGGGCGTCGCCCGCGCAACCGTCGCGGGGATCTGGACGCGCGCCCGCCGCAAGACGGCGGAGGCGCTGGTCAACGGCAGAAAGCTGGTGGTGACGGGCGGAAACTACAGCCTGTGCCGCCGCAGCGAGCCGTCCTGCTGCGGCGTCCATGCGGCGTGCCGCGGCCGCATCGATCAGATGGCGGACTTTTTGACGAATCAAGGAGAAAAACACATGAAAATTGCAGCAACCTACGAAAACGGACAGATTTTCCAGCACTTCGGTCACACCGAGCAGTTTAAGATCTACACGGTGGAGAACGATCGCATCACCGGGATGCAGATCGTGGACACCAACGGCAGCGGCCACAGCGCGCTGGCGGACTTTCTGAAGCAGCAGGGCGTCGGCATCCTGATCTGCGGCGGCATCGGCGGCGGCGCGCGCGCGGCGCTGATGGATGCGGGCATCGCGGTCTTTGCCGGCGCGCGCGGCGAGGCGGATCTGCAGGTCGGCGCGCTGCTGGCGGGCATGCTCGCGCCCAATCCGGACGTGACCTGCGACCACCACGAGCACCATCACGGCGAGGGGCACTCCTGCGGCTCGTGCGGCGGGCACGGCTCGTGCGGCGGCCACTGCTGAGCGATACAGAGACAGAAAAAGCAGACGCGAAAAGGCGTCTGCTTTTTTGCTGTCCGGGTTGTTGTGTTACGTGGCCAGGTGCATCCGGCGCACCGCGTCCATCAGCTCGGTCACCTCGGCGGGCAGCTGGCTGACGTCGGCGCCCACCGCGCCCGCATAGCGGACGTAGTAGCCGTCCTTCGTGATCGCGAAGCCGTCGCGCTCGCTCTGCCGGAGCGTCTCGACGTCGGGATACAGCACGAATTTGTCCGCATAGGGCGTGAAGCCGAACGGGCACAGGCTCGCGCAGTTGCCGCAGTCGTTGCACGGGCCGTCCAGATGGATGACCTTCTTTTCCAGGCCGTCGACGAAGTAGTTGGCGCGGTTGGGGCAGACGTCGACACAGGTCGTGCAGCGCCCGCAGGCGAACGGCGGCGTCTGTCCCACGGCGACCTTGCGCGGCTTGCGGCGCAGGTGCTCGTCCGCCGTGCAGCGGTTGGCCAGATTGCGCACGCGCGCGGTGTCGATGGCGCAGAAGTCCGGCTTGATGTTCGCGCATTTTTCCGCCAGCTTGCGCAGGTTCTTGTAGCCCTGCGGCTTGAGCAGCAGCGTCGCGACGGTGATCGGATAGATGCCGGCGGCATAGATCTGCGCGATGTTTTCCGTGTCCGCGCCGCCGGAATAGGAGATGGGCAGATAGCCCTCAAAGGCCTCGCACAGCAGCAGCGCCGTGTGCATGGCGAGCGGGAACAGCGCCTTGCCGGACATATACATGTCCGTGCCCGGCATTTCGCCGCGCGTGATTTTGACGGGGAAGGTGTTGGTCAGCTTGACGCCGAAGCGCAGGCCGAGCGATTCGCCGACCTCCATCAGCTCGCCGAGCATACGCACCGCGTCCGGCAGCTGCATGTCGTGCTCAAAGTGCTCGCGGCCGAACACCACGTCGGTGTAGCCCAGCTCGTCGAGCAGCGCGCGCGCCTTGTCGTAGCCGATCAGCGTCGGATTGCACTTGACGTAGGTGTGCAGTCCCTTTTCGCGCATCATGTATTCGGCGATTGCCTGAATCTGCTCCGGCGGACAGCCGTGCATCGTGGAGATCGTGACGTTGTTGCTGATGTGCGGGGAGATCGCGTCGATGTACTCCTCGTCCACCACGTCGAACACCATGTCCTTGGCCACCGCGATGCATTCCTGCCAGACCGGGGAGGAGGAGGCGTCCTTCATCGTTTCGATAAAGGCGTCCACCGACGGGCTCTTGATGCCCTCGAGATCGTAGCCGACCGACATGTTGAATAGAAAAGCGTCCGGTTCGCCGAGGCGGAATTCCTTGAGCAGCAGCTTGATGGCGATCCACGCCTTGATGTATTCCGCCGCCGCCTGCTCGGGGCTCAGCTCGGTCGACCACTCGGTGTTGTACGCCTCGTCGCGCACATAGATGCACGGGCGCTGGATGCCCAGCTGCTCGCCCCACAGCACCTGCACGGTCTTGAGCTCGAAAAAGCGGCCGCCGGTGGCGTAGGCTGCGATCAGGTTCTGGGCGAGCTGGGTGTGCGGGCCGGCCGCCGGGCCGACGGGGCTGTTGAGCGTCTGGCCGAACAGCGGCGCGTAATTGCGGTACTCGATGATGGAGATGGGGGGCACGCCGAACATCGTCCCCTTGAGACGGTATTCCTTTACGGCCTGGTTGAGCAGCGCGCGGAACGGAATCGGCTTCATTTCTATGCTCATATCAATAACGCCTCCTTACAGGTGATTATTTGCGGAAAAATGAGAGAGCTTGTTTGGGACAGTGTGAGACGCACATGCCGCAGTGCAGGCAGGCGTCCGGGTTGATCGCCCACGACTTGTCCGCGCGGTTGACCGCGATGGCCTCGGCGGGGCAGCTGCGCATGCAGATGCCGCAGAAGATGCAGTCCTGCGGGTTGAGCACGACGTCGCCGTCCTGCGGCGCGAGCGCGTCATACGGCACCCGCTCCTTGGGCAGATACGGCGTGTTTTCCAGCGGCAGCGAGGTGCGCAGCTGTTTGTCGAGCGCGTAATAGGCGCCCGCGATGGCGGGAGCGGTCGGGATGGAGGTGATTTCACCGCAGCCGACGGCGCCGAGCGCGAGCTCTTCCTTGTTCTGCTCGACGATGACCGGGATGATTTCCGGCGCTTCGTGCGCGCGCGGCACGCGCAGCGAGCCGTACTTGACCTGCGGGATGCCGCCCTCCAGCGGGAAGCGCTCCTGCACGGCGTAGCCCATGCCCATCAGCACGCCGCCCTCAATCTGTCCCTCGACGTTGAGCGGGTTGATGGCGCGGCCGACGTCGTGCGCGGCGTAGATCTGGGAGATGCGGCGCGTCTGCGGGTCGACCACGGCGAGCTGGGTCGCGTAGCCGTATCCGACGTGCGACACCGGGTTTTTCTTGATGGAGCCCATTTTGTCCGTCTTGGCGAGATAGCTGCCAAAATACTGCTTGCCGTTGAGCGCCTTGAGCGAGCGGTAGTTTTTGAGGTCGCGGTAGAGCAGCTTGCAGGCGCGGCGCAGCGCTTCGCCCGTGACGAGCGTCTGGCGGGAGCCGGAGGTGACGCCGGAATCGGGCGAATAGATGGTCTCCGCCGGAACGTAGACGATCTCTTCCTCCTTCAGGTGGGTGCACTCGATGGCGATCATCGTCAGCACGGTGCCGAGACCCTGTCCGATGCAGCTCGCGCCCGAGCGGATGTACAGCTTGCCGTTCTCGACCGTCAGGCGGCAGCGCCCCCAGTCGGCCAGACCGACGCCCGTGCCCGCGTTTTTCATGCAGCAGGCGATGCCGACGTGTCCGCGGTTGGCATCAAAGACGTCCTTGACCGCGAGCAGCGTTTCGGCCAGCGCGGTGCCGGGGAAGGCGACCTGGTTGTTGGGCAGCACCTGGCCGGGGCGGATGGCGTTGCGGAAGCGGATCTCCCAGGGGGAGATGCCGACCATCTCCGCCAGCAGGTTGAGGTTGCTCTCCGAGGCGAAGCAGGTCTGCGTGACGCCAAAGCCGCGGAACGCGCCCGCCGGCGGGTTGTTGGTATAGACGGCGATGCCGTCGATGTCGATGCTCTGGAAGTTATACGGGCCGGCGGCGTGCGTGCAGGCGCGCTGCAGCACCGGTGCGCCGAGCGAAGCGTAGGCGCCGGTGTCCGAGATGACCGTCGCCTTGACCGCCTTGATGTAGCCGTTGTCGTCGCAGGCGGTCGTCATTTCGATTTCCATGGGGTGGCGCTTGGGGTGGATTTGCAGCGACTCCTGGCGCGACAGGCGCATTTTTACCGGCTTGCCGGTGTGCCACGCCATGATGCAGGCGTAGTGCTGCACCGTCAGATCCTCCTTGCCGCCGAAGCCGCCGCCGACCAGCATGTTGACGACGTGCATCTGCTCCGGGCGGACGCCCATGATGTTGCAGCATTCGTGCTGCACCGCGTACACGCCCTGATCGGTCGAATAGATCGTGCACTCGCCCGACTGCTTGTTCGCGACCGCGACGGCGCATTCCGGCTCGAGGAAGGCGTGCTCCGTCCACGGCGTGGAGTAGTGGCGGGTGACGACATGCGCCGCGCGCGCGATTTCCAGATCGACGTCGCCGCGCACGAGGTGCTGGCGCGACAGGATGTTGTTCTCATGCCCCTCGTGAACGATGGGCGCGCCCTCCGCCAGCGCTTCCTTCGGGCTGAAGACGCCGGGCAGCTGCTCGGCGGTCACCTTGACCAGCTTTTTGGCCTTTTGCAGCGTCTCGTCGTCGTCCGCCGCGATCAGGCACACCGCGTCGCCGATCGTGTGGCTGATGCCGCCGCGCGGCACGAGCACCGTCCAGTCCTGCATGATGTGTCCCGTGACGTTGGAGCCGGGCACATCCTCCGCAAAATAGATGCCGCGCACGCCGGGCAGCGCCAGCGCCTTGGATACGTCGACGTCGATGATGCGGCAGCGGGGATAGGGCACGCGCACCGCGCCGCCCATCAGCATGCCGTCGAGATACAGGTCGTCCGGGTATTTGCCCGTGCCGAGCACCTTTTCGCGCGCGTCGATGCGGTGCGTGCGCGTGCCGATGCCGGTGCACGGCGTCTTTTCGGGCACGGGCAGGTTTTCGCGTATCAGCTTGGCCGCGAGCTTGATGGCGGCCTTGATTTTGACATAGCCGGTGCAGCGGCAGTAGTTGTCGCGGATGGCGTAGGCGATCTGCGCGTCGGTCGGGTCGGGCACGCGGTCGATGAGCGCCTTGCCGCACAGCGTCATGCCCGGAATGCAGAAGCCGCACTGGACGGCGCCCGCCTCCGCGAACGCATAGGCGAACACGTCCTGCTCGCGCGGCGAGAGGCCCTCGATGGTCGTGACCTGCCGGCCGGCGAGCTGCGACAGGCGGAAGGTGCAGGCGCGCGCGGTTTCGCCGTCTATGATGACCGTGCAGGCGCCGCAGGCGCCCTCACTGCATCCGTCCTTGGCGCCGGTCAGATGAAGATCGTCGCGCAGAAAACGGAGCAGGGTTTTGTCGGTTGTGGTCTGATAAATCTGTCCGTTTATGGTTACGGTAAACATTGCAGCAGTCCCCTTTCCTGTGTGAGACCGTAGTGTTACGGAATGTAAGAATAGTATACCATGTTCCTGGCGAAGATACCAGAAGTTCCCCAGCACATATACCAGAAAAAACAAGGATGCCGGCCGCGCGCAGCGGCGCCCATGTACGCGGGGTACCAGGCACCGAATGCGGGTCAACATCCTTGTCGACAGTGCTGAAATTTTTATGCGGTCACTGCGGGCCGCCGGTGCTGCGGAAGGCGGCGAGCAGCAGATCCATATCCGGTGCGATGGCGATGGGCTCTCCGGCGGCGGCGATGGCGTTCGCCGTGTCCTTCAGCCCATTGCCGGTGACGACGCTGGTCACCGTCGCGTCGGAGGGAATCAGCCCCAGCTCAACGGCCTTTTTGACGCCCGCCGTGCCGGTGACGCCGGCGGGTTCGCCGAACACGCCGCACGTCGTGCCGAGCAGGCGCATGGCGGCGAGGATTTCCTCATCCGAGACGTTGACGCACACGCCGTTGGAGGCGCGGATGGCGTTCAGCGCTTTGTCGGGGTTGCGCGGCACGCCGACGGCGATGGAGTCCGCGATGGTGTTTTCCTCCATCGGCGCCCACGGCCGGCCGGTTTCAATCGCGCGGTTGAGCGGGCAGCAGCCCTCCGCCTGGACGGAGATCAGCCGCGGCAGCTTGTCGATGAAGCCGGCCGCGTACAGGTCGGTAAAGCCCTTCCAGACGCCGGAGATCGTGCAGCCGTCGCCGACGGAGATGGCGACGTAGTCGGTCATCTTCCAGTCGAGCTGCTCGGCGATTTCCAGCGCGACCGTCTTCTTGCCCTCCATCAGGTAGGGGTTGATCGCCGCGTTGCGGTTGTACCAGCCCCAGCGGTCGATGGCCTCCGCCGACAGGCGGAACGTGTCCTCATACGAGCCGTTGACCGAGATGACGTTCGCGCCGAAGATCATCAGCTGGCTGACCTTGCCCCTGGGCGCGCGCGACGGCACGAAGATATAGGTGCGGAAGCCCGCGACCGCGGCGTTGCCCGCGAGCGACGAGGCCGCGTTGCCGGTGGACGAGCAGGCGATGGTGTCCGCGCCCGCCTCCTCCGCCTTGACCACCGCCATGGCGGAGGCGCGGTCCTTGAGCGAGGCGGTCGGGTTGATGCCGTCGTCCTTGACGTACAGCTTGCGGATGCCGAGCTGATCGGCGAGGTTCTGGCAGTCATACAGCGGAGAACAGCCGACGCGCAGGCGCGGCCGGCGCGCCGTCCCCTCCACCGGCAGAAACTCGCGAAAGCGCCACATGGTGCGCTCGGCGCGGGACGCCATGTCCGCGCGCGTCACGTGCGCGGCAATCCACTTGTAGTCGTACTGGATGTCCAGAATGCCGCCGCATTTCGGACAGGTCGTGATGGAGGGCGTGGCCGCGACCTCGTGCCCGCAGTGGATGCAGACGGCGGAAATCACCTGTTTCATGGCTTGCCTTCCTTTCGCTTACAGCTCCTTGAGCAGTCCGGTGCGCTCGTTGAATTCGTTGATGAGCTCGTCGAGCGCGTCCGCCTGCGCGTGTACGGCGTCCCAAGTGCCCTCGGTGTCGTACCACAGGGCGTTCAGCTCCTCGGCGGTCTTGCCCTGCTGCTCGACCCAGGTGTAGTACTTGAGGTTGTGGACGCGCTTGCGGTCCTGATAGGTCAGCTCCATCATGTTGTCCGTCTTGAGCCCGAGGATGTGCAGATGGTGGTCGAGCATCGCCTCGGTGCAGGTGTACGCGCCGTATTCGTCGTTCAGCTCGGTGACGCGGCTGCCGTACATCGCGGCGGAGTCGGTCAGGACGGTGCCCACGACGTCGCGCGCGGTGAATTCGTAGTACTTGGCCATCTTGATGCAGCACAGGACGTTGGCGATGCCGGAGATGCCGAGCCAGGTCAGCGTCTCGATCAGCTGCGCGTCCAGCTTCAGCTCCTCGCGCAGGTACTGCTGTCCCTCCGGCGTGTTGAACAGGCGCAGCAGGCGCTGGGAGTCCTCGTCGTCGATGGCGATGGCCATGTCCGTATTCTTTACGTTGTGAATCCACGGGATGTGCTTGTCGCCGATGCCCTCGATGCGGTGGCCGCCGAAGCCGTTGTTGAGGATGGTCGGGCACTGGAGCGCCTCGCCGACCGCCAGCTTGAGGTGCGGATACAGCTCCTTGAGGCGGTCGCCGGTGGACATCGTTCCGGCGGAGCCGGAGGTGAAGCAGGCGCCCGCGAACCGGTCGCCCGGCCGCTTGACCGCCTCATAGACGTCCGCCAGCGCGTTGCCCGTGACGTTGTAGTGCCAGAGCGGGTTGCCCATCTCTTCAAACTGGTTGAAGATCATGTACTGCGGGTCGCGCTTGAGCTCGTTGGTCTTGTCAAAGATTTCCTTGACGTTGGATTCGCAGCCCGGCGTCGCGATGACCTCCGCGCCGATGGAATGCAGCCAGTCAAAGCGCTCCTGGCTCATCTCCGCCGGCAGGATGGCGACGCCCTGCGCGCCGAGCAGCTTGGAGTTGAACGCGCCGCCGCGGCAGTAGTTGCCGGTGGACGGCCAGACCGCCTTGTGCTTTTCCACGTTGAACTGGCCGGTGACCAGGCGCGGCGCCAGACAGCCGAACGAAGCGCCGACCTTGTGGCAGCCGGTCGGGAACCACTTGCCGACCATCGCGATGATGCGGCACGGCACGCCGGTCAGCTCGCTCGGCAGCTCGATGTAGTTCGGGACGCTGCGGAACAGGCCGCCCGATTCCTTCGCCTCGTTTTTCCACGTGATGCGGAACAGATTGAGCGGATTGACATCCCACAGCCCGACCGTGCGGAGCTTTTCGCGGATGGCCTCCGGAATGGTCTCCGGGTTTTTCATCTGGGCGATGGTGGGGATGATGATATGGTTTTCCTTTGCCGTCTGGACGTTGCGGGCGAGGCCCTGCTCGTCGCGGGTGAGATCGATCATAACGGATAATTCCTCCAAAATTCTGCCGCAAATCGGCAGGTTTCTTGTGCGATTTAGCGTTAGTTTATTGTATCACGCTGAAGTGGATTGTGCAACGCAAAATCAGAATAAAATTGAGAACATCTAAAAAATATTTATCGGAGCGCGGCGAGCGCCGGGCGCTGCCGCGGCAGATAGCGGCCGACGGCGCCGGCGGTCAGCGCGCCGTCGTGCGCGGCGAGCGCGCCGCGCAGATAGACGCGCTCGATCGAGCAGGTGAGCGGCGTGCCCTCCAGCGGCTCATAGTCGGACGCGCTGTGGTGCGCGGCGGCGGAGACGACGGACGGGCGGTTGGGGTTGAGCACGACGATGTCCGCGTCCGAGCCGGGCGCGAGCACGCCCTTGCGCGGATACAGGCCGAACAGCTTGGCGGGATTTTCGCTGAGCAGGCGGCACAGGTCGCCGGGCGTCAGCCGCTCCTGCGAGACGCCGAAGGTGTACAGCAGGACGCCGCGCGTCTCCACGCCGGGCAGGCCGCCCGGGATTTTGCGGAAATCGTGCGCGCCGAGCTTTTTCTGTTCGGTTGTGAACGAGCAGTGGTCGGTGGAGACGATCTGAATCTCGCCGTTTTGCAGCGCCTCCCACAGCGCCTGCTGATCCTCCTGCGTGCGCAGCGGGGGCGCGCAGATGAATTTGTCGCCGTCCGGGCGCGCGAGCAGGTTTTCGTCCATCAGCAGATACTGCGGGCAGGTCTCCGCGATGACGGTCTGCCCGCGGCGGCGCGCGCGGCGGATCTCCTCCAGCCCTTCTTTGGTCGACAGGTGCACCACCCAGACCGGCGCGTCCG
>DXIG01000009.1 GCA_019112985.1 Candidatus Butyricicoccus stercorigallinarum
AGGAGGGCTACCGAGAGGTTCTTAGTGCAGGATAAGGTAGAATAATTTTCGCAAATTAAAAAGCGGATAAAAAGAGACAAGGTTTGCAGAACTCTGGTAGAATGAAGTTGCGACACACCATTCTGAAAGGAGTCTGTAAACCATGTCTGAGAAAATTGTACAACTGAACGAGGAAGTAATCAAGGGGCAGATCAAGGAATTAGTCCGGGGCAGCGTGGAAGAAACGCTGAATGAACTGCTGGAGCAGGAGGCTGAGAAGCTGACCCAGGCGGCCCGCTACGAGCGCAGCGAGACCCGCCAGGGCTACCGCAGTGGGCACTATGACCGGAACCTTACCACTACCTCCGGAGACGTTACGCTCCATGTGCCCCGTCTCAAGGGCATCTCTTTTGAAACGGCTATCATTGAGCGGTATCGCCGCCGGGAGAGCAGCGTGGAGGAAGCCCTCATTGAGATGTACCTTGCCGGCGTTTCCGTACGCCGTGTGGAGGACATTACCGAGGCTCTGTGGGGCAGCAAGGTATCTCCAGCCACTATCAGTGAACTGAACAAGAAAGCCTATGTTCACATTGAGGATTGGCAGAATCGCCCTTTGCAGGGCGGAAAGTATCCGTATGTCTATGTAGACGGCATCTATCTGCGGCGCAACTGGGGTGGAGAGTACGAAAATATGGCCATTTTGGTGGCAATCGCAGTCAATGCGGATGGATACCGTGAGGTTTTGGGCGCCGCTGAGGGTATGAAAGAGGACAAAGCCAGTTGGGTAAGTTTCTCAAAGGCCGTGGATTGAGCGGCGTGAGACTCATTGTTGGGGACAAGTGCCTGGGAATGCTGGAAGCTGTGGGAGAAGTGTTTCCCGATGCAAAATACCAGCGGTGTACCGTCCACTTCTACCGTAATGTGTTCTCGGTCACTCCTCGATCCAAAGTAAAGCTGGTGGCAAAGATGCTGGGGGCGATCCACGCTCAGGAGAGCAAGAAAGCCGCCAGGGAGAAGGCCAGAGCTGTGGTGGCAGAACTTCGTTCTATGAAGCTAAAAGAGACCGCCAAGAAAGTGGAGGACAGTGTTGAGGAAACACTGACTTACTGTGATTTCCCCTATGAGCACTGGACCCGGATTCGCACCAACAATGTCATTGAGCGGCTGAACCGGGAGATCTGCCGCAGGACTCGTGTGGTAGGGACCTTCCCGGATGGCAACTCTGCCCTCATGCTGGTCTGCGCCCGCCTGCGCCATGTGGCCGGTACCCAGTGGGGCAACAAGAAGTATATGAATATGAAGCACTTGGAGGCGGCTCTGGAAGACGTCTCTATTGCCGGTTGACTTCATTCACCCGGAGTCTGCAAACGAATTTGCGCATAACTCTTGACGGTACCGGTTACTATTCGTTAGAATGGTCGGTGAAAGTGAAATACTGAAAAAACTTATCAACATGCAAGCCCGTACTGATCGAACGTCAGTACGGGCTTTTTTCCATCCATCTGTTATTTTCTCTATCCCGCTCTCCTCCAGAACATTCCCTCAGAGGCGGCGAGCTTCTCAAACAATGCGCACATTTCTTCATCTGGATGATAAATGCTGATATTCAGACAATCCCAGCCGAACTGTAGCAGTGCGTCCTTGCTTGTGAATATCATGTTCACATCGCCGGAGTGGTTGCGCATGATGGTATCAATGATGTCCGCGACCTGTTCAGGCGTGGGGTTTTCCATCCATTCGCCCCATTGCACAGACACGGGATAATAGCACATCGCCTTCAAAATGATGCGAATAACGCGGTCTCTGATTCCGTATCGGTCATAGTGATTGAGCAAATAGTTTTCCACTTTGAAAAACTGTCCGCCGCAGTCCGCCGGAACCTGCTGCGGGAGAAAATCAATGATATAACACGGGGTTTCCAACAACCGATTTATCGTCTGCACACGATCACCATCCTTATTTTCTACTGTGTGTTGGCGTTTGATTTCGATGATACTGATGATACTTATGGCGTTTCGGATAACCCAATCCGATACAGGCTTTCACGCCGCCGGTTGCTTTTCACGGATCAGGCGGAAGGTCTTGCCGAACAGAACCTGTGCGATCAGCGGGATCACCATGACAAACCAGACGATCGGTTCAGAGACGATGACGCCCATGTAACCCAGGCGGGGGACGAGCAGCAGGACGATCAGAACCTTGCCGGCCAGCTCGATGCTGCTGGAAATCAGCGGCGTGACCAGGTCACCCATGCCCTGCAGCGAGTTGCGGAGCACCGAGATGACGACGGTGACAAAATAGAAGATACAGTTGATGTGCAGGTATTGCGTCGCGGTGTCGAGGATGGCCGGCGTGGTGCTGCCCGTCACCATATAGAGCAGCGCCGGCACGATGGAGTAGCAGAGGACGACGACAATGCCGCACCAGCCCCACGACAGAAGGAGCGCGCGCCAGATGCCGGTCTGGATGCGCTCTAATTTGCCCGCGCCGAGATTCTGGCTGCAATAGGTCGCCATGGTTGTGGCGAGCACGGAAAACGGCATCATGAACAGCTCGGTCAGCTTGCGCGCGGCGGTGTGCGCGACGATGATGTTGGCGCCGAAGGTGTTGATGGCGCTTTGCAGCACGACCGAGCCGATATTGACCAGCGAGAGCATAAAGCCCATGGAAAGCCCGAGGCTGTACATCCAGCGCAGCAGATGGCGGTCGTGAAACAGGCGCATGAAGTCGTCGCGGCACGGCACGAGCTCCGGATAGCGCCGCACGATGAACAGCAGGCACAGCGCGACGGAAATGCCCTGTGCGAGCACGGTGGCGATGGCGGCGCCCGGAATGCCGGTGTGGAACACACAGACAAACAGCAGGTCGAGGCCGATGTTCGCAAACGTGGCGATGATGAGAAAGATCAGCGGCGTCACACTGTCGCCGACAGCGCGCAGTGTCGACGCGCAGCCGTTGTACAGCACTGTGACCAGCATGCCGAGCAGGATGATGCGGAAATAGGAGGCCGCCTGCGCGAGCAGATCGTCCGGCGTGTTGAGCATGCGCAGCAGGGGAGTGAGAAAGAGCACCGAGAGAACGGTGAGGACGGCGACCGTGCCGACTGAGAGGACAATCGTTCCGGCGATGGATTTTTTCATGCTTTTGCGGTCGTTCGCGCCGAAAAAGCGCGCGGTGACGATGGCAAAGCCGTTGGTCATGCCCATCAGCAGACCGATGACCAGCGAATTGAGCGAGGCGGTTGCGCCCACAGCCGCCAGCGCGTGCTCGCCGAGAAAGGTGCCGACGATGCGCGTGTCAGCCAGGTTGTACAGCTGCTGGAACAGGTTGCTGATGAGCAGCGGAATGGCGAATTGCAGGATCAGTCTGGTGGGATTTCCCGTTGTCATATCCTTCATGGTGATTTGCATCCTTTGCAAAAAAAATAATCTGGTGTCCTGTCGTTGGAGCACCAGATTATCTTATCACGATCGCATGGCCTTTACAATTGCAAATACAACCAAAAAATACGGCGAATCACGCGGGAAAATCAACCGATTGAAAGCTGTGCGATTGCTTGATTTCGCCGCGTTCAGATGGCGTTGAAAACGGCGTCCATGATTTCGGAAATGCGCGCGCCGGAAACCGAGCGGTCCGCGCAGGATACGTAAATGCGCTTGCGGCGGTTGTACAGCAGGCGCGTCTGCTTCTCCTTGTCGCCCTGCAACAGGGGACGGGAGGTGTCGCGGCTGAGATTCTGCACAATACGGTAAAACGGCGTGTTCAAATGGATTAAAAAGCCGTTTTTCTTGTACAATTCGACGTTTTCCGCGCGCAGAACCGCGCCGCCGCCCAGGGCGATGACACAGCCGGTTTTGTCCGAGACCTCGCGCGCGCACTGTGTCTCGATGTCGCGGAAGCCCTCCTCGCCGGATTCGGCAAAGATCTCAGAGATTTTTTTGCCCTCTCGCTTTTCGAGGTAGTCGTCCATATCGATAAATTCACAGCGCAGCGCCCGCGCCAGCTTGCGGCCGATGGTGGTCTTTCCGCTCCCCATAAAGCCGCACAGGACGATGTTGCTCTTGCCGTAGACCGACTGAAGGCGCTTTTTCGCCATATCGCCCGAAAGCAGGCGCAGGATGCGCGTCAGGCTGGGCTGATCGAACTGCGTGCCGAACCAGATGGTCTGCGCGTACGCCGCCTGCAGGACGAGCATGAGCAGGCCGTTGCGCCGTTTGGCGCTGTACGGCGCGCGCTTCATCGTGGCGGTGAGCGGGGGATTGTAAATCGCGTCGAAGACGTAGGTCGTGCCGACCGGCAGCTTGTCGAGCGGCGCGCTGTCCTCGTGCGGATACATGCCGAGCGGCGTGCCGTTGACGACGATCTGTGTGGCGCGCGGCAGCTGTGTGGCCGGCATGATGTCGACGGAGGCGTTGGGCAGATACCCGCGCAGCTCGTTGCGCAGCGTCTTGGCTTTCGCCAGATTGCGCCCGGTGATCAGCACCTTGGCGCCCGCATTGGCCAGATGGTACGCCATGACGCGGGAGACGCCGCCATAACCGCACACCACGGCGATGGCGCCCTGCGGGTCGATGCCGTCAAATTCCAGCGAACCGGCGAAGCCGAGGATATCGGTGTTGTAGCCGATGGCCTTGCCGTCCTGAAAGTGCACGGTGTTGACGCTGCCGAGATCGCGCGCGGCAGGGTCCACCGCGTCGAGATAGTCGAACACGGCTTTTTTGTGCGGAATGGTCAGGTTCAGGCCGCCGCATTTTCCGGCGGCGATGCGCATGGCCTCGCCGAGCTGTTCCGGCGGCACGTCGACCGCGAAATAGGTGCAGTCCTGTCCGGACGCCTGAAACAGCAGGGCGTGCAGTTCGGGCGACATCGTGTGGGAAATCGGGTGGCCGAACAGTGCGAAGGTCGGTTTTTCGGGGCGGTAGTTCCGAAATTCTTCCATTGTCAAAATCATGGCTTCCAGCTCCTTCGATTATTCGTTGTGTTGCAGGCGGTCCAGCGTGTCAAAAAACGCCGGATACGAGATGGCGACGCACGCCGGGTCGTCGATGGAGGACGCGCCCTCGCAGGCCAGCGCGCAGATCGCCATGCTCATGGCGATGCGGTGATCCGCGTAGCTGCAAAAGTCCGCGCCGTGCAGCGGTCTGCCGCCGCGGATGATCATGCCGTCCTCCGTGCCGCGCACATCGGCGCCGGCGCGCGCCAGCTCCGCGGTCATCGCCGCGATGCGGTCGGATTCCTTGACCTTGAGCTCCTGCGCGTCGCGGATGACCGTTTCCCCTTCGGCGAACGCCGCCGCGACCGCCAGCACCGGCAGCTCGTCGATCAGGCGGGGGATGATGTCGCCGCCGATTTCCGTGCCGTGCAGGCGGGAGGAGCGCACGCGAAGATCGCAGATGGGCTCCACCTCGCCGCGCTCGTTCAGCCGCTCGATGTCCGCGCCCATCGCCTCCAGCGCGTCCAAAATGCCGGTGCGCGTGGGATTGACGCCGACGTTGCGGATAATAAGCTCGCTGTCCGGCAGAATCAGTCCGGCGACGAGGAAATACGCCGCGGAGGAGATGTCGCCGGGCACCTCGACGTCGACGGCGCGCAGCGTCTCCGGCGGGGTCAGCGTGATGGCGCTGCCGTCCGTCTCTACGGACGCGCCCAGGCCGCGCAGCATGCGTTCGGTGTGGTCGCGGGAGGGCGCCGGTTCGATGACGGTGGTCTGTCCGTCGGCGAACAGACCGGCGAGCAGAATGGCGGATTTCAGCTGCGCGCTGGCGACGGGCAGCACATAGCGGATGCCGGACAGGGAGGCGGGGCGGATGGTCAGCGGGCAGAGGTTGCCGTCCTTGCCGTCGATGTCTGCGCCCATCTGCCGCAGCGGCTGGATGATGCGCCCCATCGGGCGCTTTTGAATGGAGGCGTCGCCGTTGAGCACCGAGGAAAACGGCTGACCGGCGAGAATGCCGCACAGCAGGCGGGTCGTCGTGCCGGAGTTGCCGGTGTACAGCAGCTCAGACGGCGCGCGCAGGCCGTGCAGGCCGGCGCCGTGTACCACAACCTGCTCGTCGGAGACGTCGATCTCGACGCCCATCTTGCGGAAGCAGGAGATGGTGGACAGGCAGTCCTCGCCCATCAGAAAGCCGGTGATGCGGGTTGTGCCCTCCGCGAGCGCGCCGAGCATGACCGCACGGTGCGAGATGGATTTGTCGCCCGGCACGGTCACCGTGCCGCGCAGGGAAGAAACGGGAAAGCGTGTCAGATGCATCGGGTACCCTCCTCCTGGCTGACCGGATACGAGCCGAGCACGCGCACGTAGGCGCACTCCTGCGTCAGCTGATAGATGAGCGCGCGCGTATCCTGATCGAGCAGATTGCCGTCAAAGTCGATGTAAAAGCAGTAGTTCCACGGCATGTCGCGCAGCGGGCGGGAATGGATTTCCGTCATGTTCAGCCCATAGTCCGCGAAGACGGCGAGCGAGCCGTACAGGCTGCCGACGACGTGCGGGAGCGTCAGCACGAGGCTCACGCGCGTGTCCTCCGGCTGCGCGGACAGCGCGCGCTGCACGGCGATGAAGCGCGTCTGGTTGTAGTCGCCGTCGTTGACGTGGGTGTCGAGAATGTCCAGGCCGTACAGACGGGCGGCGGCCTCCGAGCAGATGGCCGCCTTGGTCGGGTCGCCGCACTGCGCGATTTTGTTTGCGGCGACTGCTGTGTTGCTCTCGTCCCACGCCGCGTAACCGTGGGATTTGATGTACTGCTGGCACTGGCGGAGCGCCTGCGGGTGGGAATAGACGTCCGTGATGCTGTCAAGCGAAGTGCCTTTACACGCGGCGATACAGTGCCGGATCACCTTGACATGTGAGTGAGAGATGTACAAACCGTACTGTTGCAGCAGGTCGTAGATTTCGTTGACCGTGCCGGCCGTGGAGTTTTCGACCGGGACGACGCCGGCGTCCGCTTCGCCGTTTTCGACGGCGCGGAAGACGTCCTCCCACGACTCCATCGGGCGGCGCTGCGCGTTGGGAAACAGCTCCGCGCAGGCCATCTCCTGATAGGAGGCGGGCAGTCCGCCGTAGTACACCATCTTGGGATTGCAGCGCGGCTGAAGATCCAGCTTCAGGCGCTCCGGCTCGGCCTCCAGCATGCGGAAGTACTGGTGTTTGCGGCTGACGCGCGTGGTCGTGCGCAGCAGGGAGGAGTATTCCAGCTTGAGCTCGTCCGGGATATCCTTCAGCATGGTGTCGAGCAGCTCGCTCTCGCGCGAGGGGACGAGCACCTGCCCGCCGTTCACCATTTTATAATCGGAAACCTCCTCCGCGCACTTCATGCGCTTGAGGAAGAGCTTTAATATTTCGTGATCGATCGCGTTGATATCGCGGCGGATGTCTTCAATCTTGCGCATATCCGTAGGCCTCCAGATAGAGATCGGTCATGGCGACCGCGACGGCCGCCTCGATCACGGGCGCGGCGCGCGTGACGATGCACGGGTCGTGCCGCCCCTTGACGACCAGCGGCTCCACCTGACCGGTCGCGAGGTTGAGCGTCTTCTGCTCGTGCGCGATGGACGCGGTGGGCTTGATGGCGGCGCGCACAATGATCGGCATGCCGCTTGTGATGCCGCCCAGAATGCCGCCGTTGTTGTTGGTCTCGGTCTGCACGACGCCGTCCTTGAGCAGCATGCGGTCGTTGGCCTCCGAGCCGCGCATGGCGGAGATGGAAAAGCCCGCGCCAAATTCCACGCCCTTAACCGCCGGGACGGCGAACAGCAGCGACGAGATGCGGCTCTCCGCCGGGCACAGCATGGGGGAGCCGAGACCGGCCGGGACGCCGGTCACCGCGCATTCGATGACGCCGCCGAGCGAATCGAGCGCGCCGCGCGCCAGATCGATCTGGTCGAGCATCGCCTGCTGCGCGCGCAGGTTGAGGATGGGGTACGGCTGGCGGCGCAGCGCCTCCAGCTGCTCTGCCGGCACGCAGACATCGTCGAACGGCGTGTCCATGATCTGGCCGATCGACGCGATGTGCGAGCCGACCTGAATGCCGCGCGTGCGCAGAAACAGCTTGCACATCGCGCCCGCGAACACGAGCGGCGCGGTCAGCCGCCCGGAGAAATGTCCGCCGCCGCGCGGGTCGTTGCAGCCGTGGAAGCGGATGCGCCCCGTGTAATCGGCGTGTCCCGGGCGCGGATGATCGATCAGATTGCGGTAGTCGCCCGACCGCGTGTCGGTGTTTTCGATGACGCAGGAGATGGGGGTGCCGGTGCTCCTTCCTTCAAAAATGCCGGAGAGGATTTTGGGCAGATCCGCCTCCCGGCGCGCGGTGGACTGGCGGTTTTTGCCGGGCGCGCGGCGATCCATCTCGGACAGGACAAAGGCCTCGTCATACGCGATGCCCGCCGGAAAGCCGTCGAGCACACAGCCGATGCCGCCGCCGTGCGATTCGCCAAAAATGGTCAGCTTGAAATTGTTTCCCCAAACAGAGCCCATGGGATGCCTCCTTACAGCGACAGGATGAGCTGGCGCAGCTGCTCCAGCGGGATTTTATGGATGACCGCCTTGCCCAGCGGATGCACCAAAATGAAGTTCATGGTGTCCGCCATGCGCTTTTTGTCGCGCAGCAGCGCATCGTAAATTTCTTCCACGGGGTAGGGAAGCTCGGTCGGCAGATCGTGCGCGCGGCAGGCGGCGGCGATCTGTTCGGTCAGATCCGCCTCGCCCAGCGCCGCGCCCAATTTGGCCGCCTGCACCATGCCGATGGCGACGGCCTGTCCGTGCGACAGCTCGGTGAAATGGCCGACCTTTTCTGCCGCATGGCCGATCGTGTGGCCGAAATTCAGCGTCATGCGCAGGCCGTTGTCGTGCTCGTCCTGCTGCACGACGTCGCGCTTGATGCGGACGGATTCGTAGACGATCTGCTCCATGTTCGAGCGGAAGTCCGGCTGCGCGATCAGCTCCAAAATGGTCGGATTGGAGATGCAGCCGTACTTGATGACCTCCGCCATGCCGTCGTTGAAGATGCGCGCCGGCAGGGAGGAGAGGATGTCCGTGTCGATCATGACGAGCTCCGGTTGGTAGAACGCGCCGACGAGGTTTTTGCCCTGCGGCAGGTCGACGCCGGTCTTGCCGCCGACGGAGGAATCCACCTGCGCGAGCAGCGTGGTCGGAATCTGGCAGACGTGAATGCCGCGCAGGTAGGTCGCCGCGGCGAAGCCGGTGAGGTCGCCGACGACGCCGCCGCCCAGCGCGATGACGAGGTCGGAGCGCGTCAGCTCCGCTTCGCTCATGTCGGCGTACAGCTGCGCGACCGTCTCGAGCGTCTTGTGCTCTTCGCCCGCCGGGATGACGGAGGTCGTGATGTTGAGCGGGAACTCCGCGCACAGCTCCCGGAGATACAGCGGGGCGACGTTGGAGTCGGTGACGACGTGGATGTGCGTCGGCTTGAATTTTTCCGCGACGCGCTTGGCGGTCTGCTGGAAGACGCCCGCGCCGATATAGATGTCAGAGGTGCTGGCAGAGCCGTGAAGGGTGAGATGATACATAATGCTGTGCCTCCTGCTCAAATTTCGCGTCCGATGGCGCCCGCGATGGCGCGGATCTTGCCCATCGTGCGGGCGAAGTGCTCATAGGTCAGCGACTGCGCGCCGTCGGACAGCGCGTGCGCCGGGTCGTTGTGCACTTCGATGATCAGGCCGTCCGCGCCTGCGGCGATCGAGGACATGGCCAGCGGCTCGACCATCCAGTAGATGCCGGCGGCGTGCGACGGGTCGACGACGACCGGCAGGTGGCTCAGGCGCTTGAGCGCCGGAACCGCGCTGATGTCCAGCGTGTTTCTCGTGTACGTCTCGTAGGTGCGGATGCCGCGCTCGCACAGGATGACCTGCTCGTTGCCGCCGGCCATGATGTATTCCGCGGACATCAGGAATTCTTCCAGCGTGTTGGCGAAGCCGCGCTTGAGCAGGATCGGGGTCTCCGTCTTGCCCAGCTCCTTGAGCAGCTCGAAGTTCTGCATGTTGCGCGCGCCGACCTGATAACAGTCCACCTTGCCCTCAAACAGCTCGATGTGCGCCGGGTTGGTGATCTCCGTGACGATCGGCAGGCCGGTTCTGGCCTTCGCCTTGCACAGCAGCTCGAGACCCTGCGCCTTCATGCCCTGGAAGGAATACGGGGAAGAGCGGGGCTTCCAGGCGCCGCCGCGCAGGATGGTCGCGCCCTGGCGCTGCACTTCCGCGGCGATCTCGCAGATCTGCGGCTCGCTCTCGACAGAGCACGGGCCGGCCATGACGACCAGCTTGTTGCCGCCGACCTGAATGCCGCTGATGTCGACGACGGTATTTTCCGGGTGCATCTGGCGGTTTGCGAGCTTGAACGGCTCCTGTACCTTCATGACGCGGTCGACCCACTGATTGAGCATCAGCGTGTCCTTATCGACCGCGGAGGTGTCGCCGACAAGTCCGAGAATCGTCGTCTCCGCGCCGACGATCGGATTGACACTGACATGAAAATGCTCGATCCAGCCTGTGAGGCGCTCGACCTCGTCCTTCGGACAGCCCTTTTTCAATACAACAATCATGACAAATTACTCCTTGAAACAGATATTTCCCGGCTGGACACAGCAAGAAACGGAAGCATAAAAAAAGTCCTTCCTCCCGCATTGCAAGGGACGAAAGACAAACATTCCGTGGTACCACCCAAATTCGGCACTTATGCCGCACTTCATTCAAATACGGGGCCGGGAAGCCCGATATTCTATCCCGGTAACGGGGGCATCCGTCCGCGCCTACTGTTGTTCAGCGCAGAAGCTCGGGAGGGAACTTCAATTCGTCCGGCTCAAAGCCCGCTTGCAGTCTATGGCGCGCTCTCCCTGGTGAGCCGATGCGGATCTACTTTTCTCCGTCATCGCAGTGCTGTTATCAAAATTTGAATACAGTATAACGCAAGGGGAGTAGAATGTCAAGATAAATTTCGGCGGGCGCACAGCGGGCAAAACGGCCGGAACGGGGCGCTTCTGCGGACGATTTTCCAGCGCCCGGACCGCTTCGCGGGTCGGGAAACGGGGGCGGAAATCTGTGCGAAATGACCAACGGACGCCGCGCTCCGCCGCCGCGGTACTACCACTTTTTACTGATTTCTTTTGCAAAATTTCCGCCAAGCCCTTGACAGGCGGGGCGAAGCGTCCTATAATATGTCTCGTAATATTCGTAAAATGTGATGAACGGGTAAAGTAACTGTCAGCCGTCTTCAGAGAGCTGCCGTATGGTGCAAGGCAGCGGCGTTCAGCAGCGAAACTCACCCGGGAACAGTCCGCTGAACCAGACGTTTGGTCTGATTAGGTTGGAACGGATGTCCCACCGTTACAGGGGAAGCGCATTGCTGGATGCGTTGAGCGGTCGCCTGACAACATTGGCGGCAAGTAGAGTGGTACCGCGGAAGTTTGCTTTCGTCTCTGTTTCCAAATTTATTTGGCGAGATGAAGGCTTTTTTTATGCCTGCCGCGCCCACTTGTGTGAACCAGTAAATTTATTATTTTTGGAGGATAGAAGTTATGTCAAGACAGATCCGAATTTTTGACACAACGCTCAGAGACGGCGAACAGTCTCCCGGATGCAGCATGAACCTCAGCGAGAAGATCGAGGTCGCCCGCCAGCTGGAAACGCTCGGCGTCGACATCATCGAAGCGGGCTTTGCCATTGCCTCTCCGGGCGACGCGGCGGCCATCGCGACCATCGCCAACACCGTGAAAAACTCCACCGTGTGCTCGCTCGCGCGCTGCGTGGAGAAGGACATCGATGTCGCGTACAGCTCGGTCAGGAACGCCGTCGACCCGCGCATCCACGTGTTCCTCGCGACCTCTCCGGTGCACATGGAGTATAAGCTGAAGATGAAGCCGGAGGAGGTGCTCGAGAGCGTCGCGCACCACGTCTCCTACGCGACCAAGCTGCTGTCCAACGTCGAGTTTTCCGCGGAGGACGCCACCCGCTCCGACTGGGACTTCCTGTGCCGCGTCATCGACACGGCCATCAAGAACGGCGCGACCACGATCAACATCCCGGACACCACGGGCTACATCACGCCGGACGAATACGCCAACCTGATCCGTTACATCCGTGAGCACGTCGACGGCACGGACTCCATCATTCTGTCCTGCCACAACCACAACGACCTCGGCATGGGCGTTGCCACCTCGCTGGCGGGCATTCAGGCGGGCATCGGACAGGTCGAGTGCACGATCAACGGCATCGGCGAGCGCGCGGGCAACGCCTCGCTCGAGGAGATCGTCATGGCGCTCAAGACGCGCAAGGACTTCTTCGACGCGGAGACCCGCATCGACTCCACGCAGATCTACCGCTCCAGCCGCATGATTCAGACGATCACCGGCGTTCCGGTCGCACCGACCAAGCCGATCGTCGGCGCCAATGCGTTCGCGCATGAGTCCGGCATCCACCAGCACGGCGTGATGAACAACAAGAACACCTACGAGATCATGACGCCGGAGTCGGTCGGCATCCCGCAGAACGCGATCGTCCTCGGCAAGCACTCCGGCAGACACGCCTTCGAGGCGCGCCTGAAGGATCTCGGCTACACGCTGTCCAAGGAGAAGATCGACAAGACCTTCGAGAAGTTCAAGGTACTGGCGGACAAGAAGAAGGTCATCAAGGACCGCGACCTGGAAGCGCTCATCGGCGTCGTTCCGGTCTCCGGCCCGGTTCGCTACACGCTCAAGCAGTACGTCATCAACAGCGGCAACACCATCAGCACGACGGCGGTTGTCAAGATGACCAAGGGCGACGAGGAGTTCGAGCGCGCCGCGCTGAGCGACGGCCCGATCAACGCGTCGTATGCCGCGATCAACAAGATCACCGGCCTGAAGATCGAGCTTCAGGACTACTCGCTGCGCGCGCTGACCGACGGCCAGGACGCACAGAGTGAGGCGGTCGTCAAGATGACGTTTGAAGGCCAGGAGAACGAGGTCGTCACCGGCCGCGGCGTCTCCGTCGATATCGTGGAGGCTTCCATCAAGGCGTACATCAACGGCATCAACAAGTATCTCAACAGCTAATGGCGTATATCTGCCTGCCCGCGCAGGGCAGGCAGATTTTTATGAGAAAGAGGAGGCAAATCCCCAATGGCAATGACTATGACACAAAAAATTCTCGCCAGCCATGCGGGTCTGGAGAGCGTGACCGCAGGACAGCTGATCGAGGCCAATCTCGACCTGACGCTGGCGAACGATATCACCGGCCCGGTTGCCATCCGCGAGATGGAGAAGGCGGGCTTTGAGAAGGTTTTTGACCGCAGCAAGGTCGCGCTCGTCATGGACCATTTCGCGCCGAACAAGGACATCAAGTCGGCGGAGCAGTGCCTGACCTGCCGCAATTTTGCGAACAAGCACGAGGTCGTCAATTTCTTCGACGTCGGACAAATGGGCATTGAGCACGCGCTGCTGCCGGAAAAAGGCCTGGTCGGCCCGGGCGAGCTGATTATCGGCGCGGACTCGCACACCTGCACCTACGGCGCGCTCGGCGCGTTTTCCACCGGCGTCGGCTCGACCGACCTCGCCGCCGGCATGGCGACCGGCAAGGCGTGGTTCAAGGTGCCGCCGGCGATCAAGTTCGTGCTCAAGGGCAAGCTGCAGCCGTGGGTGTCCGGCAAGGACGTCATCCTGCACATCATCGGCCGGATCGGCGTGGACGGCGCGCTGTACAAGTCGATGGAGTTCACGGGCGAGGGCGTGCAGTCCCTGAGCATGGACGACCGCTTCACGATCTGCAACATGGCGATCGAGGCGGGCGCCAAGAACGGCATTTTCCCAGTGGACGAAAAGACCATGGCATACATCGAAACGCGCGTGACCCGTCCGGTCAGCGTGTTCGAGGCGGATCCGGATGCGGAGTATGAACAGGAGATCGAGATCGACCTGTCCGCGCTCCAGCCGACGGTCGCCTGCCCGCACCTGCCGGAAAACACCAAGACCATCGGCGAGCTGGGCCGCATTGAGATCCAGCAGTCGGTCATCGGCTCGTGCACCAACGGCCGCATCGACGACATGCGCGCCGCGGCCGCCATCCTCAAGGGCCGCAAGGTGAACCCCAATGTGCGCACCATCATCATCCCCGCCACGCAGGAGGTCTACCTCCAGTGCATCGAGGAGGGGCTGACCAAGATCTTCATTCAGGCGGGCGCGATCGTCTCCACGCCGACCTGCGGCCCGTGTCTGGGCGGCCATATGGGCATCCTGGCGCACGGCGAAAAGGCGGTCTCGACCACCAACCGCAACTTCGTCGGCCGCATGGGCCATATCACCTCGGAGATCTATCTGGCGAGCCCGGCGGTTGCGGCGGCGAGCGCCGTGGCCGGCTATATCTGCGCGCCGGATGCGCTGAAGTAAGGGAGGACACGCACCATGAATGCGAAAGGCAGAGTTTTCAAATACGGGGACAACGTCGATACCGACGTCATCATCCCCGCGCGCTATCTGAACATCGCCGACCCCAAGGAGCTGGCGACCCACGCGATGGAGGATATCGACGCGGAATTCGTCCATAAGATGCAGCCGGGCGACATCGTCGTGGCGACGCGCAACTTCGGCTGCGGCTCCTCGCGCGAGCACGCGCCGCTCGTGCTGCGCGAGAACGGCGTGTCCTGCGTCATCGCGTCCTCGTTTGCGCGCATCTTTTACCGCAACGCCATCAACATCGGCCTGCCCATCCTCGAGTGCGAGGCGGCGGCGAACGACATCGACGACGGCGACATCGTTTCGGTCGATTTTGACACCGGCGTGATCACCAACGAGACCAAGAACCGGACCTATCAGGCGGCGGCCTTCCCGCCGTTCATCCAGAGCATCATCAAGGCGGGCGGCCTGCTGAAGTCGCTCAAGGAAAGAGGGGAGTAAGCCCGATGGAATACAATATCGCAGTCGTCAAGGGCGACGGCATCGGCCCGGAGATCGTCACCGAGGCCATGCAGGTGCTTGACAAGATCGGCGAGAAGTTCGGCCACACCTTCCGCTATCAGGAGGTGCTCGCGGGCGGCTGCTCGATCGACGCGAACGGCGTCCCGCTGACCGACGAGACCATCGAGATCTGCAAAAATGCGGATTCCGTGCTGCTCGGCGCGGTCGGCGGCCCCAAGTGGGACGAGGTGCCGAGCGAAAAGCGTCCGGAAAAGGCGCTGCTCGGTCTGCGCTCGGCGCTCGGGCTGTTCGTCAACCTGCGCCCGGCGCAGATGCATAAGGCGCTGGCGGACGCCTGCCCGATCAAGCCCGAG
>DXIG01000107.1 GCA_019112985.1 Candidatus Butyricicoccus stercorigallinarum
GGATCGTTGTTTTGTGCGAAAGGGTCGTTGCATTCTTCTCGAAAGCCGGCAGATGCGCGCGTATACTGTACTCAACAAAGAAAAAACGGTGAAACAAACAAGACAAATGCAGGTATTGCGTGTTTGTTTTATCGTCGTGAGACAGGAAAAGGAGTGATTGTCATGATCTATGGAGAGAAAACGATTGACAAGCCGATCCGCTGGGCAATGGTGGGCGGCGGCAAGGGCAGCCAGATCGGATACATTCACCGGTCGGCGGCGCTGCGCGACTTCAATTTTGAACTGGTCGCCGGCGCGTTCGACGTCGATCCGGTGCGCGGCCGGGCATTTGGCGCCAATCTGCATGTTGCGCCGGAGCGCTGCTATCCGGATTACAAGACCATGTTTGCGGAGGAAGCCAGGCGCCCGGACGGCATCCAGGCGGTCTCCATCGCAACGCCGAACTTCACCCATTTCGAGATCGCCAAAGCGGCGCTGGAAGCCGGCCTGCACGTTTATTGCGAAAAGCCGCTGTGCTTCACGACCGCCGAGGCGGAGGAACTGGAAGCACTGGTGAAGAAGTCCGGCAAGGTGATGTTTGTCTCCTACGGCTATTCCGGCCATCAGATGATCGAGCAGGCGCGCCAGATGGTTGTCAGAGGCGACCTCGGCAAAATTCGTATCATCAACATGCAGTTTGCGCACGGCGGAAACAACGTGGCGGTGGAAAAGAAAGCGGAGTCCCAGGCCTGGCGCGTCGACCCGAAGAAGGCGGGTCCGGCCTTCTCCATGGGCGACGTGGGAACGCACATGCTGTACCTGACCGAAGCGATCTGCCCGCAGCTGAAGATCAAGCGGCTGATGTGCACCAAGCAGTCTTTCGTAGAGGGCAGAACGCTGGAGGACAATGCGATGTCCATCATGGAGTACGACAACGGCGCGATCGGGTATCTCTGGTCGAGCGGGGTCAATGCCGGAGAGCAGTTCGGGTTCCGTATTCGCATCGTGGGCGAAAAGGCTTCGGTCGCCTGGGACGCGGAAAAGCCGAATTACCTCTCCTATGAGGTGCAGGGCGAGTCGCCGCGCGTGCTGGGCAGAGGCAGCGGCTATCTGTATCCGGAAGCGCTGGCGGACGACCGCATCGGCGGCGGACATCCGGAGGGTCTGTTCGAGGCCTGGAGCAATCTGTATGCCCGGTTTGCGCAGGCGATTGACAGAACGGAGCAGGGCGAGCCGGTCACGTTCTGGTATCCGGATATTCATGCGGGCGTGCTGGGCGTCCGGTGGGTGGAAAAGTGCGTCGAGTCCGCAGAAAAGGATTGCGCATGGGTGGCATTTTAAGCGAAATTACCAAATAACCGAGACGAAAAGGAGAATTGTCATGAGCATTGATCCGAAAGAGTTTGATATGCCGGTGGCTTCGTTCAACCCGAACCCGATGAAGCTGGGATTGTTTACCGACGGCCTGCCGGACATGCCGTTTGAGCAGGTGCTGGACGAGGCGGTCAAGATGGGCATCCAGGTGCTGGAGATTGCAACGGGCGGCTATTCCTGCGCGCCGCATCTGGATATGGAAAAGCTGCTGCACAGCGCGGAAGCCCGCAGGGAATTTATGCATGCCATCGAGAGCCGCGGACTTGAGCTGTATGCGCTCAACTGCTCGGCGTGCCCAGCATTGCGGAGCCTGTGCCGGACGATTTCGGCATGTATGCCAGATAATTTTTCAATCCTTTTTCTTTCTTTCAGCAGCCCGGCAGCGTTGGATGCCGGGCTGCTCCTTTTTTGCTGCCGCCGTTCCACATCCCGTCAATCTGCACAGCAGACACCGTTCAACTCTGGTGCCCTCTTGGTGAAATGCACGCACCTCTCGGGAAAGGTGACAAAAACAGATAAGTTATGCCGCGTATACTTATAATTTTGCACAATTTTTTCTGGAAAGTTGCGGAGGGGTGTGCTATACTATAAGCAGCCCCTGCATCGGGAGAGCCGTGCAGGGCTTCGATGTGTGAGAGAATATTGCAACCGTATTGAGAAAATTTTAAGTTAAAGGTGGAATGCATCATGGCAATGGAACTGAAAATGACCGGTCTGACTTCTTTCATGAACGAAGACGAGCTCAAGTACATGAACCCGCTGGTTCAGACCTGCAATCAGATGCTGCTCGATAAATCTGCGCAGGGCAACGATTTCCTCGGCTGGGTCAATCTCCCGGTTGACTACGACAAGGAAGAGTTTGCGCGCATTCAGGCGGCGGCGAAGAAGATCCAGAAGTCCTGCGACGTGCTGGTTGTCATCGGCATCGGCGGCTCGTATCTGGGCGCGCGCGCGGCGATTGAATTCTGCCTCGGCCAGATGTACAACAGCATCCGCCCGGAGGGCATCCCGGAAGTCTACTTCCTCGGCAACAGCATCAGCTCCGGCGCGCTCAACGATGTCATCAAGATCATCGGCGACCGCGATTTCTGCGTCAACGTCATCTCCAAGTCGGGCAGAACGACCGAGCCGGCCATCGCATTCCGCATCTTCAAGGATCTGTGCGAGAAGAAATACGGCAAGGAAGGCGCGAAGGAGCGCATCTTCGCCACGACGGACAAGGCGCGCGGCGCGCTCAAGGAGCTGGCCAACGCGGAGGGCTATGAGACGTTTGTCGTACCGGATGACGTCGGCGGCCGCTTCTCCGTTCTGTCTGCGGTCGGCCTGCTGCCCATCGCTGCCGCCGGCATCGACATCGCAGAGATGATGCGCGGCGCGGCGGAGGCGCGCGAGGCGTTCACCGACGGCACCACACTGGACAACGACTGCTTCCGCTATGCGGCCATCCGCAATATCCTGTACCGCAAGGGCAAGAGCACCGAAATTCTGGTCAACTACGATCCGGCGCTCGTCATGTTCGGCGAGTGGTACAAGCAGCTGTACGCCGAGTCGGAAGGCAAGGACCTCAAGGGTATCTTCCCGGTGTCCGCGGCCTTCTCCACCGACCTGCACTCCATCGGCCAGTTCATCCAGGACGGCACGCGCAACCTGTTTGAGACGGTGGTCTGGGTCAAGGAGCAGCGCTCCGACGTCACCATCGGCTATATGGAAGGCGACCTCGACGGCCTGAACTATCTGGAAGGCAAGACCATGCAGTTCGTCAACTCCAAGGCGTATGCGGGCACGCTGCTGGCGCACGTGGACGGCGGCGCGCCGAATGTTCTCATTGAGGTCGACAAGGCGGACGCTTACCACTTTGGCTATCTGTGCTACTTCTTCGAGAAGGCGTGCGGCCTGAGCGGCTATCTGCTGGGCGTCAATCCGTTCAATCAGCCGGGCGTTGAGAGCTACAAGAAGAACATGTTCGCGCTGCTCGGCAAGCCGGGCTTTGAGGAGGAGAAGAAGATCCTTGAGGAGCGCATGAAGGGCTAAGAGCAAAACACAGGCCGCGCCGCCGTCCGGCGGCGCGGCGGGGACATAGAACAAACCTCTCTGTGCAGAAACAGCTTCTGTGCAGGGAGGTTTTTGCCGCGCCGGGGAAACAGAAAAGCCCGACAGGGAGCGGAGCGAAGTCCGCCGCCTGCCGGGGGTGTGTGAGGGTGAGTTGGCGTTGTTATACGGTGATTTCGATCTGATTTCCTTCGATGCCGACGATGCAGCTCTCGTAATAGCCGTCGCCCGTCGTCCGCGAGCCGCTGACCACTTCGTAGCCGTCCGCCCGCAGCGTCTGCGTGAGCGCGTCGACGGCCTCCCTGCTGCCGGCGCTGATCGCGATGTGGATGTAGCCCGTGCGCGTCAGCGTCTTTTCGGCGTCCTCCATCTGCGGCTTCTGCATGACCTCCAGACGGGCGCTGTCCTCAAACTGCAAAAAGTAGGAGCGGAAACCGGTGGTTTTGTTGTGGTAGCCCTCGTTGGACACGGCGTGAAAATACTTGACAAAAAAATCCCTCGCCTGCTCGAGCTGATTGACATACAGGGCGATGTGATCGATGCGCATGAGACGTCCTCCCTTGTTTTTTCTGGTGTGACCACAGTATACCACGCGGCGCGCCGCGGATGCTACCGGAATGCTGCACGCTTTGGCGGCATTTCTGCGCGCCCGGTCAGGTTCCGCCCTCCCGGCGGAAGAACAGATAGCTCGCGGCATAGGGGACGAGAATCAGCGCGGCGACAGCGGTGAGCAGCACGGGCACGGACGCCGCGCTGGGGAGAAAGGCGCTCAGCACGATGAACAGCCCGCCGATCACCCAGACGACGCCGCACAGGCGGTGCGTGCGGTACCAGACGGTCTCACTCGCCAGCGTCCACGGCGTGCGCACGCCGATGAAATAATTCTGCTTGATCTTCGGCATGAGGTTGCCGCAGGCGGCGATCAGGATGCCGCAGGCGGCGGTGAGAAAGACCGCGACATCGCAGGTGCCGGGGCGCAGCGATTCGGTGAGGACGAACAGCGTCACCGCGAACAGAAAGACGTTGAGTATCGCGACAAAGCCCAGATAGGCGCCGGAAAACCGGCTGTAATTTTCACGTCTGGGGTCGATGCGGCGCGTCAGGAACATCAGCGCGGTGACCGCGACGCTGATCGCGCCGAACAGCAGGATAAACCGGCGCGCGCCGTAGGTGATGGTGCCGTCCGCGTTCCAGTGCGTCGGGATCTGCGCGGGCAGATGGGGATAGGCGAGCAGCGCGGCGGCCAGCGGCGCCAGCGCCAGCAGCCAGAGCAGCGCAAACGTGACAGAAGCAGAGCGTTTCATGATGAGGTCCCTCCTTGCAGTGCGGCGATCCATGCCATCAGCTCCTCCAGCACGGACAGATTCAATTCGTAATAGATAAATTTCCCGCGGCGGCTCGCGTCCACCAGTCCGGCCTGCCGGAGAACGGACAGGTGGTGGGAGATGGTCGCGCCGGAGCTGTCGAAATGCGCGACGATATCGCCCGCCGCCAGCGGCCCGCGCTTTAACAGCGTCAGGATTTCGCGGCGCGTCGGGTCGGACAGCGCCTGGAACGTCTGCTGAAAGGCCATGCGGGTCCCTCCTTTGTCTGATTTATATTTAGACGATCATCTGAATATAAAATAGCACAGCCGCGCGGCGCTGTCAACAGATAATTCGATGAATATCGAAATGATGGGCACAGAAATGCCCCGCCTCCGGCGGGGGGGGCGGGGCGCATGCCGTCAGGACTGCGGCTCGTCTTCGATTTCGATGACGATGGGGTCGAGCTTCATGCACACGTGGTCTTCGGCTTCGGTGAGCGAGACGACGGCGGTCTCCGCCATCCAGGTGCCGTCCTCGGACGGCTTGCGCCCGGTCAGCTCGTTGACCGTTTCGGTGAGCTGCTGGATGGAGACCGAGGTGGGGAAGTCGGCGTCGATGGAGGAGACGTCGCCCAGCTCGTCGTAATAGACGGTGAACGCGAGATCGACGCCGCAGGCGGTGCCTTCAAATGTGCGCAGGCGGAGCGAGCCGTCCGCGCGGTATTTTTGGCCGGTGCCGTCGCCCAGCAGCTCGGTGACGCCGATGTCCGGCGTGCCGATCAGCGTAAACAGCATGTTCAGATGCATGGTGTCGCCGTCCTGCGGGGTGAGCGCCTGCACGGCGGTGTCGGACGGCTGGCCGCCGTCGTCTTTGCCGCAGCCGCACAGGGCGGGACAGAGCAAAAGCGCGCACAGCAGGAAACACAGAAAACGGTTCATCTCTTCCTCCTTCTGCCGCGCGCGGTCGGCGGCGCGGCGCTGAAATGGGCGCGGGCGCGCGGGGGTGCGCGTCCGGCTGAAGACCTCTGCCGGAGCAGACGGGGCGCGGCGGACAGACGGTCTTTTTGTCCGCGGGATTTCGCAAAAGCTGCGGCCGGTGCGCGGCAATCCCTCCAGCCCGGCGGCGCCGGGCCGCCTTCTGCTGCACCGGGGCGGCGCTGATGCGGCGCCAATCGCGCGCATTCCGCCCGCCGGCTGCGGTTTTGCAGGGGGCACTGCGCCGCAACCCCGGAACCTGCTCCGTTTCGAGTAAATAAATTACCACTCCGCGTATCAAACTTATCATACGGCAAAGACGGCGGATTTGCAAGAGACTGCGCAAAAAATGACAGCAATGAGATAATATTGTAACGGATTTGCAAACAGAACCCGAACGCGCCGGGCGGGCGGGCGCAGCGCGGATGCGCAAGAGTAATAGATAAAATGAATAAATATTCAATTTGAGAAATAAATACAAATTTTTCTTGCATTCCATGCATGAGGGGATTATAATAGGGGCATGACAAAAACAGGGGCGATTGGACGTGAAAACGCGGTTTTTGCGTATTTCACAAAACAAACCGCCCTTTTCAATGGAGGATTATACAATATGGCAACGAAAGATATGAAGATTAAAAAAGCAGTTTTGGCATATTCCGGCGGTCTGGATACTTCCGTGCTCATCCCGTGGCTGAAGGAGCACTACGGCTGTGAGGTCGTGGCGGTTTCCGGCGACGTCGGACAGGGCACCGAGCTGGACGGCCTGGAGGAAAAGGCGCTCAAGACCGGCGCGTCCAAGCTGTATGTCATGGATCTGACCAAGGAATTCGTTGACGATTATATCATCCCGACCATGAAGGCCGGCGCGGATTACGAGGGCTATCTGCTGGGCACCTCCTTCGCGCGCCCGATCATCGCGCGCCGCCTCGTCGAGATCGCGAAGGCGGAGGGCGCCGACACCATCGTACACGGCTGCACCGGCAAGGGCAACGATCAGGTGCGCTTCGAGCTGGCCATCAAGGCGTTCGCGCCGGAGATGCAGGTGCTCGCGCCGTGGCGCTTCTGGGAGCTGGACAGCCGCGACAAGGAGATCGACTACGCGGAGGCGCACAACATCCCGCTCAAGATCAACCGCGAGACCAACTACTCCAAGGACAAGAACATCTGGCATCTGTCGCACGAGGGCCTCGATCTGGAGGATCCGGCAAACGAGCCGAAGTACGACGAGATTCTGGAGATGGGCGTTTCCCCGGAGGCCGCGCCGGACAAGCCGACCTACGTCACCATCCACTTTGAGCAGGGCGTCCCGACCGCCATCGACGGCGAGGAGATGGACTCCGTCGCGCTGCTGCTCAAGCTCAACGAGCTGGGCGGCGCCAACGGCATCGGCCTGCTCGACCTGGTCGAGAACCGCCTGGTCGGCATGAAGAGCCGCGGCGTCTACGAGACCCCGGGCGGCGCGATTCTGTACGCGGCGCACAAGAAGCTGGAGGAGATCACGCTCGACAAGGAGACCGCGCACTACAAGGCGCAGCTGGCGATGAAGTTCGGCGAGCTGGTGTACAACGGCCAGTGGTACACCCCGCTGCGCAAGGCGATGAGCGCGTTTGTCGACGAGACGCAGAAGACCGTCACCGGCGACGTCAAGCTGAAGCTGTACAAGGGCAACATCATCCCGGCTTCCGTCACCTCTCCGTACAGCCTGCACTCCGAGGCGATGGCGACCTTCGCCGCGGACGATGCGTACAATCAGGCGGATTCCGAGGGCTTCATCAACCTGTTCGGCCTGCCGCTCAAGGTGCGCGCGATGAACGACGCGAACCTGAAGAAGACCACCGGCCGCGCGTTCCCGAGCGTGGAGTAAGGCAAGAACAAGCGATAACATTGGAACGATTGTCACAATCGGGCGGGCGTGCGTGTCCGCCCATTGTGTGTTTTCAGGGCATTGCCCGTTTTTGGGGAAAGACAAGCAAACGACTGCGGGCGCGCCGCCGCCCGCCAAAAGGAGACCTCCGTTATGAAACTCTGGGCAGGACGTTTCCAGAAGGAAACCGACAATGTAGTAAACGACTTTAACTCCTCCATCCAGTTCGACGGACGCCTGTACCGCGAGGACATCACAGGCTCCATCGCGCACGCCACCATGCTGGGCAGACAGGGCATCATCGAGGAGCACGAAGCGGAAAAAATCGTCGAGGGACTGAAAGAGATCCTGTACGACATCGAGAACAACGATCTCGACGTGTTCAATCCGGAATACGAAGACATCCACATGAACATCGAGGTCGCGCTGACGCAGCGCATCGGCGACACGGGCAAGCGCCTGCACACCGCGCGCTCGCGCAACGATCAGGTCGCGCTCGACATGCGCCTGTACGTCAAGAAGGAGATCTGCGAGATCATGCAGCTGGCGATCGACTTCGAGAAGGTGCTCGTCGAAAAGGCGAAGGACAACCTCGACACCGTCATGCCGGGCTATACGCACTTGCAGCGCGCGCAGCCGACCACGTTCGGCCACTACATGATGGCGTATGCGCAGATGCTGCGCCGCGATATCTCGCGCCTGGAGGACTGCTTCGAGCGCATGGACGAGCTGCCGCTCGGCTCGGGCGCGCTGGCGTCCACCACCTACCCGATCGACCGCGAATTTGTGCGCGGGCAGCTGGGCTTCGCCCGCCTGACGGACAACTCGCTCGACGGCGTCTCCGACCGCGACTACTGCATCGAGCTGATGAGCTGCCTGTCGATGATGATGATGCACATGTCGAGACTGTCCGAGGAGGTCATCTCGTGGTGCTCGTGGGAGTGGCGCTTCGCCGAGCTGGACGACGCCTATTCCACCGGCTCGTCCATCATGCCGCAGAAGAAAAACCCGGACGTGTGCGAGCTGATCCGCGGCAAGACCGGCCGCGTCTACGGCGACCTGATGACGCTGCTGACGACGATGAAGGCGCTGCCGCTGGCGTACAACAAGGACATGCAGGAGGACAAGGAGTGCGTCTTTGACGCCATCGACACGGTCAAGCAGTGTCTGGAGGTGTTCGCGCCGATGTTCCGCACGATGACGCTGCGCAAGAAGAACATGCGCAAGGCGGCGAGCCGCGGCTTTATCAATGCGACCGACTGCGCGGACTATCTGGTCAAGAAGGGTCTGCCGTTCCGCGACGCCTACATGATCGTCGGACGGCTGGTCAACACCTGCATCCGCGCGGACGAGACGCTCGAGACCATGACGCTCAAGGACTTCGCCTCCATCTCCAACAAGTTCGGCCCGGACGTCTACGACGCGCTCGACCTGAAGACCTGCGTCGAGGGACGCGCGGTCATCGGCGGCCCCGCGCCCAAGGAGGTCACCCGCCAGATCGGCAAGATCGAGCAGTTCCTCGAGGATTCCGAGGAGCAGCTGGCGCAGATGCGCACGCGGCTGCGCACCTGAACGGGGGAGACTGTGCGATGAAACCTGTAGTATATATCGACGGCAAAGAGGGCACGACCGGCCTGCAAATTTTTGAGCGGCTGGGCGCCCGCGACGACATCGAGCTGATCCTCATCGACGAGGACAAGCGCAAGGACGCGCAGGAGCGCAGGCGGTTTATCAACGCGGCGGACATCGTCTTTCTGTGCCTGCCGGACGCGGCCGCGCGCGAGGCGGTGGCGCTGTGCGACAACCCGAACACGCGCCTGATCGACGCCTCTACCGCGCACCGCACGCACCCCGACTGGGATTACGGCTTTCCGGAGCTGTCCGGGCCGCACCGCGCGGCGATCGCGCGCTCCCGGCGCGTGGCCAACCCCGGCTGCCACGCCTCCGGCTTTATCTCGTCGGTCTATCCGCTGGTCAAGCTGGGCATCGTCCCGGCGGACTATCCGCTGACCTGCGCCTCGCTGACCGGCTATTCCGGCGGCGGCAAAAAGCTGATTGCGGAATATGAGGACACCGGGCGCGACCCGCGCCACGAGTCGCACCGCATTTACGGCCTCAATTTACAGCACAAGCACCTGCCCGAGATGGCGCACGTGTGCGGCCTGACGGCGGCGCCCGTGTTCGTCCCGATTCTCGGCGACTTTTACAAGGGCATGGCGACCACCGTCATGCTGCACAACCGGCAGCTGCCCGGCGCGCCGGGCGCGCAGGACATCCACGCGCGGCTGGCGGAATACTACGACGGCCAGACCATGGTCCGCGTCCAGCCGTTCGGCGGCGAGGAGCCGGTCATTTACGCCGACACGATGGCCGGGCGCGACAGCCTGGAGCTGATCGTCTGCGGACACGCGGAACAGACCATCGTCACCGCGCTGTTCGACAATCTGGGCAAGGGCGCGTCCGGCGCGGCGGTGCAGAACATGAACCTCATGCTCGGCTTCGACGAGACCACCGGCCTGTCGCTCTGACACCCCGACTGATTGCTTGAAAGGAAGAACCAGATGAAAAAGATAGAAGGCGGCGTCTGCGCCGCAACGGGCTTCCGCGCGTCCGCGCTGCACTGCGGCGTCAAGGCGGGCAGCCCGCAGGAGAAAAACGACCTCGCGCTCATCGTCAGCGCGTGCCCCGCGTCGACGGCGGCGACGTTCACCAACAACCGCGTCAAGGCGGCGCCGGTTTACGTCTGCATGGAGCAGCTGGAAAACGGCGTGGCACAGGCGATTGTCGCCAATTCGGGCAACGCGAACGCCTGCGCGCCGGAGGGCATGGAGAACGCGCGCCGCATGGCGGCGGCGGCCGCCAGGGCGACCGGCGTCGACCCGTCGTGCGTGCTCGTCGGCTCGACCGGCGTCATCGGCCAGCGGCTCAACATCGAGGCCATCGAGGGCAGCATGGAGGCGCTGGCGGCGAAGCTGTCGGACAGCGCCGAGGCGTCCGCCGAGGCGAACCGCGCCATCCTGACCACCGATCTGGTGGAGAAGACGGCGGCGGTCGAATTTGAGTGCGGCGGCAAGACGTGCCGGCTGGGCGGCATCGCCAAGGGCTCCGGCATGATTCACCCGAACATGGGCACGATGCTGTGCTTCCTGACCACCGACTGCGCCATCGACCCGTCGCTGCTGCGCACCGCGTTGCAGCACGCCGTCGAGCGCACGTTCAACCGCATCTCGGTGGACGGCGACACGTCCACCAACGACACCTGCGCCATCATGGCCAACGGCATGGCGGGCAACAGCCTGATCGAGTGGAAGGACGAGGACTACCACACGTTTTACGAGGCGCTCGAGGCCGTCTGCCTGACGCTGGCGAAGAAGATCGCCGCCGACGGCGAGGGCGCAAGCCGCTTGATCTGCTGCACGGTCAAAAACTCGCGCGCGGAGGAATACGCGGAGCGCCTGGCCAAGGCGGTCATCGCCTCCAGTCTGGTCAAGGCGGCGATGTTCGGCGCGGACGCGAATTGGGGGCGCGTGCTGTGCGCCATGGGCTATTCCAAGGCGCCGTTCCGCCCGGAATACGTCACCATCGGCTTTTCCAGCGCGGCGGGCGCGCTCACGGTCTGCGAAAACGGCGAGGGTCTGGACTTCGACGAGGCGCTGGCCAAGCGGGTGCTGTCCGAGCCGGAGGTCTCCATCGACATCGACATCCACGAGGGCGGCGATCAGGCGACGGCGTTCGGCTGCGACCTGACCTATGATTACGTCAAAATCAACGGCGATTACCGCACCTGAGGTTTTGGAGGAAATTCATGTCGGAAGAGAAGCAGAAGCAGCGCGCGCAGGTGCTCATCGAGGCCCTGCCGCACATTCAGAAATATTACGGAAAAACGGTTGTCGTCAAATACGGCGGCAACGCCATGATTAACGAGACGCTGAAGGACGCCGTCATCCACGACATCGTCCTGCTCAGTCTGGTCGGCGTGCGCGTCGTCGTGGTGCACGGCGGCGGCCCGGAGATCAGCGCGATGCTCAAGAAGATCGGCAAGCAGTCGGAATTTGTCAAGGGACTGCGCTACACCGACCGCGAGACGATGGACATCGTCCAGATGGTGCTGTGCGGCAAGGTGAACAAGGATCTGGTCTCGCTGCTCGGCAACGCGGGCGGCGCGGGCGTCGGCCTGAGCGGCATGGACGGCGGACTGTTCCAGGCGGTGCGCAAGGTGGATGAGGACGGCACCGATTACGGCTATGTCGGCAACATTGTGCGCGTCAACCCGGAGCCGGTCGTCGATATGCTCGAGCACGGCTACATCCCGGTCGTCTCCACCGTCGCGCTCGGCGTGGACGACGACACCAATTACAACATCAACGCCGACCTCGCCGCCGCCAAGCTGGCGGTCGCGCTGCAGGCGGAAAAGCTCATCCTGCTGACCGACGTGCGCGGCCTGCTGATGGACCGCCACGACGAGAACACGCTGCTGCCGGAGGTCAAGGTGTCCGCCGTGCCCAAGCTCATCAAGGACGGCATCATCGCGGGCGGCATGATCCCGAAGGTGGACTGTTGCGTGGAGGCCGTGCGCGAGGGCGTCCGTCAGGCCAACATTCAGGACGGCCGCGTCGAGCACTCGATCCTCATCGAGCTGTTCAGCAATCAGGGCGTCGGCACCATGTTCTATTGATCGAAAAGAGGAAAACCAAAATGACATATCAACAGCTCAAGGAGCAGGAAACGCAATATGTGATGAACACCTACGGCCGCTTTGCCATCGCGCTCGACCACGGCAGCGGCGCGCAGGTCTGGGACGTGGAGGGTCGGCGCTACATCGACCTGACCAGCGGCATCGGCGTGTGCAGCCTGGGTCACGGCGACGAGAAGCTCGCCGAGGCGATCGCCGCGCAGGCGCGCCGCCTGATTCACGTCTCCAACCTGTACACCACCGCGCCGATGGTGCAGACCGCCAAAACGCTGTGCACGCAGACCGGCATGAGCAAGGTGTTCTTCGCCAACTCGGGCGCGGAGGCCAACGAGGGCATGATCAAGCTGGCGCGCAAGTATTCGTTCGACAAATACGGCGAGGGGCGCGCGGAGATCGTCACGCTGCGCAATTCGTTCCACGGGCGCACGGTCACGACGCTGAAGGCGACCGGACAGGACAAATTCCACCAGTATTTCTTCCCGTTCACCGAGGGCTTCGCGTATGCGGACGCCAACGACATCGCCTCGGTCGAGGCGGCGGTCGGCGCGCAGACCTGCGCGGTCATGATCGAGCTGATTCAGGGCGAGGGCGGCGTGCTGCCGCTCGACGCGGACTTTGTCCGCCAGGTGCAGGCGCTGTGCCGCAAGAAGGATCTGCTGCTGCTCGTCGACGAGGTGCAGACCGGCGTCGGCCGCACCGGCTCGCTGTTCTGCTTCCAGCAGTACGGCATCCGCCCGGACGTCGTCTCGATGGCCAAGGGTCTGGGCGGCGGCGTGCCGATCGGCGCCGTCATGGCGGCGGACACCTGTGACACCGTGCTCGGCCCGGGCACGCACGCGACCACCTTCGGCGGCACGCCGCTCATTTGCGCGGCGGCCAACGCCGTGCTGTCCGAGGTCACCAGGCCGGAATTTCTGGCGGCGGTCACCGAGAAGGGCGCCTATCTCAAGGAAAAAATTCTCGGCTTCGGCTCGGACAAGGTCAAGGACGTGCGCGGCATGGGTCTGATGCTCGGCATCGTCGTCGACGCGGACGCGCGCGCGGCGCTGGTTCAGGAGATCATGGACGCCGGTGTGCTCGTGCTGACGGCGGGCGCCAACGCCATCCGCCTGCTGCCGCCGCTCTCCATTTCGTATGAGGAGATGGACGAAGCGCTGGCCGTGATGCAGCGGGTGTTCTGCAAGTAAAGAGCGACGCGAGGGGCGCGTTTCACAAAAGAGATACGGGAGGGAACCGAAGATGAAGCATCTGCTCAAGCTGCTCGACTGCTCGAAGGACGACATCGTGTCCATCCTCGATCTGGCCGATCAGCTGAAATATGAGAAAAAACACAACATTCCGCACCGCCATCTGGAGGGCAGGAGCCTCGGCATGATCTTTCAGAAGTCGTCGACGCGCACGCGCGTCTCGTTTGAGGCGGGCATGTATCAGCTGGGCGGACAGGCGATGTTCCTGTCCAACCGCGATTTGCAGATCGGACGCGGCGAGCCGGTGCAGGACACGGCGCGCGTGCTGTCGCGCTATCTGGACGGCATCATGATCCGCACGTTTGCGCAGAAGGAAGTGGAGACGCTCGCGGACTACAGCTCGGTGCCGGTCATCAACGGCATGACGGACTTCTCGCACCCCTGTCAGGTGCTGGCCGACCTGATGACCGTGCGCGAGCACTTCGCCCAGCTGGAGGGGCTCAAGATGGCCTTCATCGGCGACGGCTTCAACATGGCCAATTCGCTGATCGTCGGCTGCCTCAAGGTGGGCATGGAGGTCTGCGTCGCTACGCCGGAGGGCTATGAGCCGCATCCGGACGTGCTCGCGTTCGCCGAGGCGGAGCGCGCCAAAGGCGGCAAGTTCCTGCTGACGCACGACGTGCACGCGGCGGCGGAAAACGCGGACGTGCTGTTCACCGACGTCTGGGCGTCGATGGGACAGGAAGGCCAGGCGGCGCAGCGCCGCATCGATTTCGCGGGCTTCCAGATCAATAAGGACCTGCTCGCCTGCTGCAAGGAGGGCGTCATGGTGCAGCACTGCATGCCGGCGCACCGCGGAGAGGAGATCACCGACGAGGTGCTCGAGGCGCACGCGGACGAAATCTTTGAGGAATCGGAAAACCGCCTGCACGCGCAGAAGGCGGTCATGGTCACCCTGATGGGCGCCAAAGAGGAAGTATAACACAGCAGACATACCCCCTGAGGAGCAGGCAGACAGCCCGCGCGCAGGGGGGTATTGATTTACAAAACTGTATAAAAAAGACGGGAAGATATGGACTTCCTTTTATGTATGTGATACAATAACGGTATCATTCTCAAGAAAAGAGGGATAACATGAAGAAAAGACTGACAGCCTGGCTTCTGGCGATGGCGATGCTGTGCACCGCCGTGCCGGCGGCCTTCGCGACCAGCGGCCCGGAGGACGTGGTGACGGGCGGCGTGAACATCCAGTCGTTGCTCGAGGATACCTCGGACAAGGGCTATTTGATCACCACGCGCGACGAGATCCCGGCGGGCACGGAGATCCTCGACGCGGAAGTGCGTTCCGACTTCAAACTGTCGGAGTCCGCGCAGGAGATCGAGCCGGTTGAGCGCATGGAGGTCTATTCGGAAGAGCTGGACGGCGCGACCGTAAGCGACACCAAGGCGGAGTACACGACAGATTCGTTCTCCACCTACGGCGAGCAGCTGGCAGACCTCGTGATTCAGATCAACGACAAGGTCTATTCGGTTGGCTCTTCGCTGAAAAAGATGTACGACACCTACCGCAGCGACGTGCGCAAGGGCGCGAACAGCCAGTGCCTGCTGGACAGCAGCTCCGATTACATGGAGAACTTCGCGGTGACGCTCCAGCTGAGCGGCGCGCAGCTGACCAGTGAGATGGCGTCCGCTATCATCTCGGATCTGGCGTGGACCACCTACCGCTGCCTCGATTTCGATGAGCCGCAGATGTTTTATTCCAACGGCTATTGCGGCATGAGCGGTTCGTACACCAGCTCCATGGTGTCGTTCTATTTCCGCCCGCTGTACGGCGCATACTTTGAAGATTCCCAGGCGCTGCGCATTTCGCTCAACGAGCAGCTGCACGACGTGGCAGATCAGGTCGTCAGCGAAGCGGCGTATTATCCGCGTGCCTACGACAAGATGAAGTACTTCCACGACTGGCTGTGCGAGAACAACGACTACAACTACGCCGCAGTTGAGTCGAGCGACTATCCCATAACGGTTTCCGGCACGCCGTGGTCGTGCGTCGGCGGCATCCTGAGCAACTCGGTCGAAGGCGTAGAGGGACCGGTCTGCGAGGGCTACTCGCGCGCGTTCCAGCTGCTGTGCCAGAAGGCGGGCATCACGGCGACCGTCATCACCAGCGACAGCGGCGTCCACATGTGGAACAACCTGCGCTACGGCCAGTACTGGTCCGGCGTGGACGTCACCTGGGATGACGGCAACGACGGCACGTACAACCACAACTACTTCCTCCAGCAGGTCAACAACATGTCCGGTCACGAGGTGGACGACGCGACGTTTGTCAGCTGGCTGGAATACCCGAACCTGTCGGTGATCGCCGACTCGACGGTGCTCCCGTTCTACGATGTCTCCGACAGCTTCTGGGGCAGAGATTACATCCAGCAGGTCTATGACAGAGACTATATGTCCGGCCTGACCTGCGTCAACTTCGGCATCAGCTCGACGCTGACCCGCGAGCAGTTCGCGCAGATTCTGTACAGCATCGCGGGCAAGCCGGCGGTTGAGTACACCGACCGCTTCACCGACGTTCCGGACGGCCAGTGGTACACCAGCGCCGTGCTGTGGGCGGACGAAAACGGCATTGCCAACGGCGTTTCAGATACCCGCTTCGGCGTCGGCAACTCCATCACCCGCGAGCAGCTCGCGCTCATGCTCTACCAGTACTGCGGCGCGACGGAGACCCCCGAAGGCTACATCGATTCGTTTGACGATGCCGCCAAGGTTTCCGATTGGGCGCGCACCGCGATGAACTGGGCGGTCAAGGAAGGCGTGATGAGCGGCGACAACAAGAACCGCCTCAACCCGACCGGCAAGGCCACCCGCTCTGAGAGTGCCGTTATGATCTGCGGCGCGATCATCGAAGATCAGCAGGCCGCTGCCTGACGGTCTGCCCATCAGCCGGTTTTTACCGCAACGACAAGACCCTTCCGGACGCCCGGAAGGGTCTTTTTGCGTGCCGGGAAGGTTCAAAAAACGCAGGCGTTTTTTGAGAGGTTACAGCCCGCGGCAGCGCACGTTTGCGGGCTGAGCGGTGTTTTTTCCGGCGCGCCTGTCGCCGGAAAAAACGAGGTTCATTGCCGCCTGTGGGCGGCAAAATGCCGAACTGTTCACGCACGCCATCCAGCATAAAAATTGCTTTTCGACAGACTGAGCCCCTTCCGGGTGTCCGGAAGGGGCTTTTTTGCGTGCCGCGCGGCTTTTTTGCTCGAAAACGCGGAAACAGGCCGCCGTTCATCACTCGAACCGGTTTTATTGTTCGTTCGCCGTGAAATAGAGGTCGTAGCCGCCGATGCGGAGCGGCATCGTGAGAACCGCCGGTTGGCCGGCGTACTGAGTTTCGGACACGGTGGCATAGCCGCTGACGCCGTCGATCGTGACCGCGTATTCCGTTCCGTCCGGCGTCTGCTGCTGCATCGCGTAGACGCCGTGATAGGTCGTGTCGTTCGCCGCGTCGGTGACGGTGAGCGCGCCGTCCGCGGCCGTCAGTGTAATGTTTACGCGCGCGGCATCGGGATAGCGCGCGTCCGCCTCGCCCACGGCCACGACCAGTGTGTCATCCTGCGCGGCTTCCAAATCGCCGCGCAGAACGGTTTGCAGCTTCCATTCGCAGGCGTCCATCGCAAAGTGCTCCGACCGGCAGCCGGAGAGCGCGGCGGCGCAGAGCAGCAGTGCGCACATGCCGGCAATTCGTTTCATCTTAGTGTTTCTCCCCGCGCCGCTCAATCGCACAGAAGCTGTTCCAGCTCGCCGATCAGCTCGTCAAACAGCTGGAGCGCGTCGTTGACCGGCTGGGCGGTCGCCATATCGACACCCGCGCCGCGCAGCAGCGCAATCGGGTCGGCGGAACAGCCGCCGGACAGGAAGTTGAGGTAGTCGCGCACCGCCGGTTCGCCCTCGCGCAGAATGCGGCGCGACAGCGCGATGGCGGCGGAATAGCCGGTCGCGTACTGATAGACGTAGTAGTTGTAGTAAAAATGCGGGATGCGCGCCCATTCCACGTCGATTTCCGGGTCGACAACAATGCCGTCGCCGAAATAGCGGACGTTCAGCTCGTGGTACAGCTCGTTGAGCGAAGCGGCGGTCAGGCTCTCGCCGCGTTCATTGCGGCGGTTGATCTCCAGCTCAAATTCCGCGAACATCGTCTGGCGGTACAGCGTGGTGCGGAACTGCTCGAGGAAATAGTTGATGAGATAGGCGCGGCGGCGCTTGTCCGTCGTCGTGCGCAGCAGGTGCTGCATGAGCAGCGCCTCGTTGCAGGTGGACGCGACCTCCGCGACGAAGATCGAATAGTTGGAATAGACCACCGGCTGGGTGCGGTTGGACAGATAGGAGTGGATGGCGTGTCCCATCTCGTGCGCGAGCGTGAACATGCTGTCCAGCGTGCCGGAATAGTTGAGCAGCACGAACGGATGCACGCGCAGGCCGGCGGAATAGGCGCCGGAGCACTTGCCGGCGTTTTCATAGACGTCGATCCAGCCGTTTTCATAGCCCTCCCGCAGGATGGCGCGGTAGGCGTCGCCCATCGGCGCGAGCGCGTCGTATACCGTCTGCCTGGCCTGCTCGTAGGGGATATGGACGTCGGCGTCGGACACCATCGGCGTGTACAGGTCGTACATGTGCAGCTCGTCGACGCCGAGCAGCTTTTTGCGCAGCGCGACATAGCGGTACATGGGCTGCATGTTCTGGTGCACGGCGTCGATGAGGTTTTCATACACCGCCACCGGCACATGGTTGCTGTCGAGCGAGGCGTGCAGCGTCGAGGGATAGCGGCGCGCGTCGGCGTGGAATTTCAGCTGTTTGACCTGTGCGGTCAGGATGGCGGCCGCTGTGTTGCGGAACGCGCTGTACACGCCATACAGCGAGGTGAAAGCGGATTTGCGCAGCACGCGGTCGGGGCTGTGCATCAGCGGGATATAGGTGCCGTGCGTGACGGGGTGGGAGTTGCCGTCGCTGTCCACGGCGGGCGGGAATTTCAGATCGGCGTCGCCGAACATGGAATAAATCGCGTCGGGCGACTGGCTGATCTCACCCGCCGCCGCGAGCAGCTTTTCCTCCGCGTCGGACAGGATGTGCGCGCGCTTGTCGCGGATGCGCGTCAGATACAGCCGGTAGGTCTCCAGACCGGGCTCGTCGCGGTAAAACTGCGCCAGCGTCTCGTTCGGGATGGCGAGCAGCTCGGGCGTCTCGAACGAGCCGGCGGCGTCCGCCGCGACCATGGCGCTCATCGCCTGCGACGCCATGCCCTGATAGGTAGGGTTGGTGGTGTCCTCATCGCTTTTGCGCTGCGCATAGCCGTACAGCGCGTCGAACAGCACGCTGATGTCGTCGTTCAGGCGCAGGAAGGCGTACAGCGTGTGCGCGCTCTCGCCCAGCCTGCCCTTGTAGGCGGCGAGCTGCTGCGGCACGGCGCGCGCCCGCTCCAGATCGGCGGCCCACAGCGCGTCACTCGCGTAGACGTCGTGAATCGCCCAGGTGTATGCTGCGTCCGCCTCACTGCGGACCGGGATGTTTTTTTCCATTTGACAGGAGCCTCCTGTGTGTAAATTCGGTATGGCATTAGTATACCACGGCGCAGGGCGGGAAAAAAGAAACCGGGTGTAAAAATTGGGGGAGAGGCGCCGCGCCTGCAAAGCGCCGCCTTTTCCGCCGGACAAAGCCAAAGCCCGGACTTGTCTTGTCCGGGCTTTTCGGCTCGCGCGGGAGCGCGTTCGGCTCCCTTGTGTAAAGGGAGCTGTCAGCGAAGCTGACTGAGGGATTGTTTTTTCACCTGCGAGATTTCGTTCTGGCTGTTCCACCTGCATTTCAATCCCTCCGACCCGGCAGAACCGGGTAACCTCCCTTTACACAAGGGAGGCTTTTGT
>DXIG01000108.1 GCA_019112985.1 Candidatus Butyricicoccus stercorigallinarum
ATGTAGTGGGTCGCCTTTTCGCGCACAATCGGGTTGGGGATGGTGCCCAGCTCTCTGGCGATCAGCGCCTCGCCGATGGCCTTGGTCTCGGGGGAGGCGTAGTCCTCCAGGTATTCCTTGAGCGTCATCAGCGCGTTCGGGTGGCAGCAGTTGACGATCTGCCTGCTCTTGAGCAGCGACATGAAGCGGTCGCCGGTGCGCCCCTCGCGGTAGCAGGCGGTGCAGAAGCTGGGGACATAGCCCAGCTGCATCAGCCAGCGCACGACCTCGTCGAGCGTGCGGCGGTCGCTCAGATCGAACTGCGCGGAGTTCTCCTCCTCCGGTTCCTCTTCGACATAGCCGCCGACGCTGGTGCGCGAGCCGCCGCTGATCTGCGAGATGCCGAGGCCGAGCACGCGCTCACGGCTCTGCGGGCTCTCGCGCGTGGAGACGATCATGCCGGTGTACGGCACGGCGATGCGGAGGCAGGCCACGATTTTGGCGAACATGTCGTCCGAGATGCCGTTGTCGAACACATCGGGGTCGATGTCGTCCGCGCGGCGCAGGCGCGGCACGCTGATCGTGTGCGGGCCGACGCCCTTGTACGCCTCCAGATGCTCGGCGTGCATGATGATGCCGGTGAAGTCGTAGCGGTAGTTGTTCAGGCCGAACAGGACGCCCAGACCGACGTCGTCGATGCCGCCGTCCATGGCGCGGTCCATCGCCTCCGTGTGGTAGGCGTAGTCGTGCTTGGGTCCCGTCGGGTGCAGCTTTTCATAGGATTCCTTGTTGTAGGTCTCCTGGAACAGGATATAGGTGCCGATGCCGGCCTCCTTGAGCTTGCGGTAATTTTCCACGGTCGTCGCCGCGATGTTGACGTTGACGCGGCGGATCGCGCCGTTTTTGTGCTTGATGCTGTAGATGGTCTGGATGGATTCGAGGATGTATTCGATCGGGTTGTTGACCGGGTCCTCGCCGGCCTCGAGGGCGAGGCGCTTGTGTCCCATGTCCTGCAGCGCGGTGACCTCGGCGACAATTTCCTCCTGCGTCAGCTTTTTGCGCGCGATATGCTTGTTCTTGAGGTGGTAGGGACAGTATTCGCAACCGTTGATGCAGTAATTGGACAGATAGAGCGGCGCGAACATGACGATGCGGTTGCCGTAAAATTCTTCCTTGATCCTGCGGGCGAGCGCGTAGATTTCCTCGTTCTTGTCCTCCAGCTCGCAGTCGAGCAGGACGAGCGCCTCGCGGTGGGAAAGACCCTTCATCTCCTGCGCTTTTTGCAGAATCTGGTCGATCAGCGCGCGGTTGCGCTTGTTTTTCTCCGCGTAATCGAGGCAGTCGCGAATTTCCGCATCGCTGATAAATTCCTCTGCCTTGGGAGACATCACATTATACATCGTTGTACCTCCTGAGATACGGGTGCAGTCAGAGCTTGGAGTAGACTGCTTTTGCGGTAATGCCATCCAGCATACCGATTTTGCCGGACATGGCGCTGATAATGCTGGTCGGCGCGTCTACGGCGACGCTGATGAGCGAGATACTGCGCTTTTCGTAGGGAATGCCCATGCGGCCGATGATATACGGCCGGTACTGATGCAGAATCTGGTTGAGCTGCTCGGTGTGTGCGGGGGATTCTACGACAATCGCCAGAATCGCAACTTTTGTCTGTTCCATGTGTGCATTCCTTTCTGAGAGAATCAAAAAAGCCTCCCTGTGCCGCGGCACAGGGAGGCTGCATAAACGGAAAACTTGCCGCAGAGCGGCGATACGTCGGCATGAAATGCATGTCTTCTCCGTCAGGTGTTTCTCCTTGTGGGTCGGTACATCGCAGTATTGGGTGGTTTGCAGTCAGACATACATCTTCCTGCGCACCGGGATTTTTCTTATTATATCATGCCGGTTGGAAAAAGACAACAGAAAATTGTGGTCCTGTTATGGTAAAATTGTCACTTTTGTACCCACTTTGCAGTACTTCCAGAGAATGTCCATCACCCGGTTGTTGACGGCGACACAGCCGGTCGTCCAGTCGGTCTGTCCGCCGAGGTTGCCCTTCTGGCCGTGGATCATGATCTGACCGCCCAGCGGGGTGTACCAGTCCGGCTGCTGTCCGGCTGCGAGCGAGGCCATGATGCTGTCGTACTGCTCCTGCGTGATCAGGCCGGACGCCAGGCCGCGCGCGGCGTCGTTGGCGTTCGGATAGGACAGGCCGAGCGAGAGGTAGAACTTGCTCTGGTTGTTGAGCACGCAGATGTAGTATTCGCCCTCCGGCGTGCGCTTGTCGCCCTGCTTTTCCTTGGCGCCCTCCGCGGAGGCACTGCCGAGACCGACGGAATACTGCGCGATGACGCTCTCGCCGTTGTATACGGTCAGCAGGTGGTCGGCCTTGTGCACGACGATCGAGACGTTCTGCGCCTGCTCCGGCGTCAGCGACGGCTCCACAACCGGCAGCTCCTGATGCACCGTGAACGTCGCGCCGTCGATTTCCTGCTCCTGCGTCTGCGCGCGCTGTTCTGCGGCTTCGGCTTCGGCGGCCTTTTGCTCCTCGAGCGCCTCCTCCTGCTCCACCTCGGCAAACGCCTCGGTCAAATCTACGGTCTCTCCGATATTCTGTTCACTGAAGACCGCCTTGGCGGTCTGATCCTCGTCCGCGCGGAACACGGCCTGGCTGAGCACTGCCGCCGAGGTCACCGTGACGGCGCACAGACCGGTGAGCAGCGCAAATCGAAATGCGGAATTCGCGTGGTGTTGTCTCTTCATGGTAACAATTGATCTCCAATCATAGATTCAAGAAAGCTCAGATTCAAGAAAGCTCAGATGTTATTTATTATAAAGGTAAAAAAGGAGGACGTCAACGCCGAATACGGGTGATTTTTCACAAAAAAAGACGCCGATTTGACAAAATCGGCGTCTAAAATGTGAAAATTTTGCGCAATCAGTCGGAGCCTCCGCCGCGGGGAGCGGGCGCGCCCGCGCACAGGTCGAGGCGCAGCTCGTGCTGGACGCGCTCCGCGAACGTGAGAATCAGCTCGCGGTTTGGCGGGCGGCGGGAGAATGAGTAGCCGGGGAACCGGCCGCCGCAGCGCTTCCACGCAATGGAGACCGCGTTGCGCATGTCGCGCTCCACACTCGTCCAGGTGGTGTTGTATTTTCTGGCGACGGCGGGATAGAGCAGCTTGGTCACGGAGTCGGAGATGGCGGGGTCCTCCAGCGTCATCAGGATGCTGTCGCACAGGTAGCGGTACCCCATGACGTGCGCCGGAAATTGCAGGCTGTTGAGCAGATAGCGGATTTGGAGCAGGATGTCGCGCTGTGCCGGCGTCTGTGCGGTGCGCGGCGTCGAGAAAAACGCGGCCGTGCTGTGGAAGGAGAGGACGTCGATGAGGGAGGAGATGGAGATCGGCTTGCGCAGGAAAAAGCTGACGCCGAGCCGGTCGCATTCCGCGGACAGCTCCGCCGACGCCAGGGAGGACAGGACAAAGATGCACGGGCGCTGCCGTTCGGCGCGCGCATGCAGCCTGCGCAGGGCGGCGTCCGCATCGGGAATCATGAGATCGAGCAGCAGGATATCCGGATTGGTCTCCTGCACGAGCTTTTCCAGCTCACCGGCGGTCTGGACGGCGCCGCAGACGGCGAACCCTCTGGTCTTGCGCAGCGTCTGGCAGAGCAGGTTTGCAAATTCCGCGTCGCCGTCGGCGATCAGTACCTGGGCAATATGTATCATAATTCATTTCTCCTTATCAAGCTGAACGTTACAGTCAGTATACAATACTCCCGGCGTCCGGACAATCTTGAAAATAGACAAAAACAAGGAACGAACGGTCGAAAGCAGCCTGATTCGACAGCGATTATCCGGGAAGCTGCGGAAAATATGCGCAAATTTTGACAGGGAACAGGCGGATATTGTCTGAAAAGCGGGAGAAATCGCCATTCCGCAGCGGCGGTTTGCACATTTTGTACAATTCTCCGGAAGAAAAAATCGTCGGTATTCGACAATGATAGAAAGGGAAATGCAAAAGACGCACCTTTTCGCGCGGCCCGGCGGCGGCGTCTTCGCGGTTTGTCGAACGAAAAAAACTGTACTTTTGAAATTTTTGTGAAAATTTGCACGCGGGCGGCACCGGCCTGTCTGCGTGCAAACAGACCGGCGGACAGGCGTCAAACAGCGAAAAAATGGCCGTTCTGCCCGCGCGAAGACGCTGGAAAATATCCGACTGTTTTCCGTGTGCGGAGAAGATTTTGATAAATTGTTTACAAATAGTTCGTTGACGAACCGCTCAGAAAAAAGTATGATAGAATCAGGACAAAAATTGAGGGATTCTTTCCGGCGAAAGATGGAAGAAATGGGGGAATTGTGAGAAGGTTTTGGTGGTTTTCCCGAAGCATTTAGAATCCTATGTGTTTCAAAAAAGTACCGCCGATACAGGGCGGGAAGCACAGGCTGCTCCCCGTGAGATGGAAGGAGTGAGCAAAATTGAAACAGGAGAGATATCATATTTTCTTCGACAGCCCGAGCGGCCTTCTGCCGGGTTCGCTGGATCTGTGCCAGACAGACAGCGGCGTTTCGGGACACATTACGATGATGGGGCACGGCTCCACGATCACCGGCGGCTTTATGGACGGCGATCTGCGCGATTTTGTCGGCACCATCTGGTTCAAGCAGAAGGAGGTGCCGTTTCACGCGAACGGCGAGCTTTCCGACGGCGTGCTCGACCTGGACATGAAGATCGGCTCGGAGATTTTTCCGCTGACCGGATTTCCCGTCTGACATTTGCCGTTGCGCGCCGCGCCGCCGCCTGTTATACTGATACCAGTCGATATGAGGCAGGAGGAATGCGGCGATGGCACGAATGAGCAGCATCGAACGAAATACCAACGAGACAAAAATTCAACTGAAGCTCAACCTGGACGGCACGGGCAAGGCGGACATCCACAGCGGCGTGGGATTTTTTGACCACATGCTGGACGGTTTCGCCCGCCACGGGCTGTTCGACGTCGATCTGCGCGTCGACGGCGATCTGGAGGTGGACTGCCACCACACGATCGAGGACACCGGCATCGTGCTGGGCAATGCGATCCGCGAGGCGGCGGGGGACAAAAAGGGAATCCGCCGGTACGGCTCGTGCCTGCTGCCGATGGATGAGGCGCTGGTGCTGTGCGCCGTCGATCTGTCCGGCCGCCCGTATCTGGTCTTCGACGCGGCGTTTACCGCGGATCGGTGCGGCGACATGGACACCGAGATGGCGCGCGAATTTTTTTACGCGGTGTCATATGCCGGCGCGATGAATCTGCACATCAAGGTGCTGTACGGCTCGAACAACCACCATATCATGGAGGCGATGTTCAAGGCGTTTGCCAAGGCGCTGGATATGGCGACAGCATACGACGCGCGCATCACGGACGTCCTTTCGACCAAGGGGACGCTGTGAGCGAAGCGGACAGAAACAGAAGAGCGCACGCAGGGAGAGAAGCCGCGTGCGCTTTTCATTTTGCATATTGTCAAGACAGCGGGGATGTGATATGATTATGAATCGACAGCAGGAGGCAGCGCTCCTGCTGCTCTGGAGAGCTTCAGTGGGAACGCCGTTCCTTCTGAACGCCGAAGGTGTAAGGCGGCAGACGCCGCCGATCTCTCAGGCAAAAGGACAGAGCACAATATCTTTGTCTTTTCTCCAAGAGTCAGAACGATTGTTTTGACTTTTTTTATTTTGTAAAAATGGAGGAATGAAATCAAATGCTTTCACAAATCAATGAGGGAATTAAGATCATTGACGGCTGGGTGTGGGGACTTCCGCTGATTGTCCTCATTATGGCGACCGGCATCTACCTGACCTGCCGGCTGGGTCTGCTGCAAATGCGGCATCTGCCGCGGGCGCTGCGCTACATGGTCAAGAACGAAGAAGAGGGCGAGGGCGAGGTCACGAGCTTCGGCGCGCTGTGCACCGCGCTTTCCGCCACCATCGGCACGGGCAACATCGCGGGCGTCGCGACGGCGCTGGTCGCTGGCGGCCCGGGCGCGCTGTTCTGGATGTGGCTGGCCGCGTTTTTCGGCATGGCGACCAAATACGCCGAGGCACTGCTCGCGGTCTATTACCGGACGGTGGACAAGGACAACCACGCGCTGGGCGGTCCGTTCTACTACATCGAGCGCGGCATGGGCAAGCAGTGGAAGTGGCTGGCCTGCCTGTTTGCCTTCTTTGGCATGTGCGTCGGCCTGTTCGGCATCGGCACGTTCACGCAGGTCAATTCCATCTCCACCGCGGTGACCAACCTGTTCGACCCGAACGGCGAGCACGGCATCGCGCTGTTCGGCAATCACTACAGCTATGCGACGATTGTCACGGGCGTTGTGCTGACCATCTGCGTGGCGCTGGTTCTGCTGGGCGGCGTGCGCCGCATTGCGAGCGTATCGCAGGTCGTCGTCCCGTTTATGGCGGTGCTGTACGTGGCATTCTGCCTCGCGGTTCTGATCTATAATTATAAAAACATTCCGAGCGCGGTCGTACAGATTGTGCAGGGCGCGTTCAACCCGGCTGCCGTCACCGGCGGCGCGGTCGGCTCGCTGACCATCGCCATGCGAAACGGCATCGCGCGCGGCATTTTCTCCAACGAATCCGGTCTCGGCTCCGCGCCGATTGCCGCCGCCGCCGCGCAGACGAAGGAGCCGGTGCGTCAGGGTCTGGTGTCGATGACGGGCACGTTTATCGATACGCTCATCATCTGCACGATGACCGGCCTGACCATCGTCATCACCGGCGCCTGGAACGTCCCGGGGCTGAACGGCGCGCTGGCCACGAGTTATGCGTTTGACAACGGCCTGCCGTTCCTGCCGGGCTGGGTCACCTCCGGCGTGCTGATGATCTCGCTGGTGTTCTTCGCGTTCACCACCATTCTGGGCTGGGACTACTACGGCGAGCGCTGCCTGGAATACCTGTCCGGCGGAAAGAAAAATTCCATTCTCATCTACCGCTGGCTGTACATTCTGGCGGTGTTCATCGGCCCGTACATGACGATCGAAGCGGTTTGGAACATCGCCGATATCTTCAACGGCCTGATGGCCTTCCCGAACCTGATCGCGCTGCTGGCGCTGCGCCATGTCATTGCGCGCGAGACGCGCTCGTATTTCCAGCGCCTGAAAAACGGCGAGCTGGAGGATGCGCCGCGCCGCGCGGCATAACAACCGAACAGACGACAAAGACCCCGTTCGCGCGCGAACGGGGTCTTGCTGTATGCGCATTATCGCTTGAGCCAGAACAGCACAAAGCCGATGCTGAGCAGCAGCGTGACGACGCAGATGCCGATCACAAGCCAGGTGTCCGGCGAGAACACCGAGGAGAGAGAGGAGAACGACGACAGCTGGTCAAACGACGGAGCCGCGGACTGGCCGTCCGTCTGCGTACCGTTCGCCGCGTCCGGCATTGTGCCGTCCGTTTGCGTGCCGTTCGCCGCGTCCGGCGTCGTGCCGTCAGCTGCATTCGGCATCGTGCCGTCTGTCTGCCCGGGCGGCTGTACCCCGGATGGAGCGGTCTGTCCGTCCGGCGGGGCGGCGGTGTCCGCATCGGCCGCGCCGGACGGAATTTCCGTACTTTCAGAGCCTTCGGAATCCGGCGCGGCGCCGAACATCGACGTCATGCCCTCGGGCAGCTCCGGCATCTCGCCGGTCATTCTGCCGCCTCCGCCGCTGTTCGAGCCGGTCAGCGATACGTCCAGATCGCCGGTGTCGATCAGCGCGTCCGGGTTTTCCTGCTGTCCGTCCGAGGTGGAGGGAATGCTGCCGTCCAGCTGTCCGCGCACGCTCTCCACGCGCAGCTCGATGAAGGCTTCGAGCGTTTCGACGCCCGTCTGGTAGTCCGCATAGGTGCAGAACGCGGTCGGGTCGTCCTCCACATACGAGGAGATCAGGTTGACCGCCTGCTGATAGACCGCCGCAAAGCGCCCGCTGTCGAAGTATTCGGCGAGGAACTGCTCGAAATACGTGTGGTACAGCTCCAGATACGTCTCGTCCGCCAGCAGCTGGCCGAGCAGCGGGCGATCCTCCAGCGTTGTGCCGGAAACCGGCGTGTCGATCGGATAGTTGGCGAGGCTCTGCGTGCTGCTGTCCCCGTCCGCCGCGCTGCCCGCGCCGCCGAAGGCGCTGAACGCGAGGTTGTAGTCCCAGGCGATGATGGACAGCTGCCCGTCGTTCTCGCGCAGGTAGTAGTTGTGCATCATGCTGCCGGTGTAGCTGTCAAAGTTGTCGGAAAAGTTGTGGACGACGAAATAGCGCAGCACCTCGTCCACGTCCACGACCTCGTCGAGGTTTTCCCCTTCGTTCAGCTGCTTCAGCGAGGCGATCAGGCGTGTCTGGTCGCTCTCGGTGATGTCAAACACCGCGCCGTCCCAGATATTCTGATAGCTGCTGGTGTCGTCGTCGATGTATTGCAGCGCGACGTCCTGCGAGCTCGAACCCATGAAGCCGCCGCCGAAATTACTGAAATCCAGACCGTCTGCGCCGTCCGCGTCCTGTGACCATCCGTCCGGGAGGGAAAAGCCACGCCCGCCGCCGGGCGCGCTCTGCGCCGCAGATGCGACGTCCTGACCGGCTTCACCGGCTTCGGCGCTGCCCGACGCAGTGCCGCCGTCCTGACCGGACGGGGCGGTCGGGAAATCTCCGCCGGAGGGCAGAGCGTCCGTATCGAAATCAAAATCGAGTTCGTCCATGTCCATCGAGTCCGGCTTGTAGAGGTTGCCCACATCCGAACCGTATTCGCGCTGGGCGAACGATTCCTCGATGCCCTCGACGGCGAGATACAGGCCGAAGTATTCGCCGTTGAGATAGACCGCAGCGAAGGAGCACAGCGGCGCGTCGACGTCCATGAACTGCATCATGTCGTAGACCAGGTATTCCTTCAGATAGGTGTTGTCCTGAATCATGTTGTTGAGCGAGAGCTTATCCAGCCCGCGGTAGAGAATGCTGTCGTCGTAGTGGTCAAATTCGACCTTCAGGCTGTACCGCTCGGAGTCGTCCGGCACGCTGGTCAGCGAGGAGTTGCCCTTCGCCCGGATGCCGGCGTTGGACACCGTTTCGCCGTCGATCGTGATGTCGCACACATAGTACGTTTTGGCCGAGGCGTTTTCCACCAGATCGTCCCAGTCGCTCTCGTCGATGGAGATGTCGATCTGGTGCACGCGGGAGGTGTCAAACAGCGTGCTGGTGTAGCTGAGCTGCGACGCGGTGGACTGGATGCCCAGCGATGCGCCGAAATAGGAGAAGACAAGCGCGAGGGCGACGGTCAGGACGGTGATGCAGGCACAGATACGGGTGGTAAACTTGTGCTTCGACATAGATCATCCGCTCCTCCTGTCAACCCATGTACTGTCCGTTGTAGCTGACCAATACGGCGTGCGAGACGCCCTCCATCCCGGCGACCTGATTGACAAAGGCCGTGCTGTTTTCCTTGAGCCGCAGCTCGATGTTCAGCTCGATGCCGTCGGCGGACACCGTCTTGTTTTTGATGACCGGCTTTTTCAGCTCGCGGTTCAGGTATTCGGTGACGGTCTGCTCCTGCTGCTCCGTGCCGCAGCGCACGACGAGGATATACGGCGTGTCGTTGACCTTTTTGTTGACGAATAGCACGAGCGTCAGGCCGATGAGCAGGCTGCCGAATACGGCGAGCGGAATCATGCCCGCCGCCAGCACGATGCCGGAGGCGATCGACCAGAACAGGAAGGTGATGTCCAGCGGCTCCTTGATCGCCGTGCGGAAGCGGACGATGGACAGCGCGCCGACCATGCCGAGCGACAGCACGACGTTGCTGGTGACGGCGAGGATGACGAAGGTCGAGATCATGGTCAGCGTGATGAGCGTCACGCCGAAGGCGGAGGAATACATCACGCCGCGAAACGTGGCTTTGTATACCAGAAAGATGAAGCAGCCGATGCCGAATGCCAGCACCATGGACAGCACGATGTCCAGGATGGATACGGCGGTGATGTTCTCCAGAAAGCTGGATTTGAAAATATCATTGAAAGTCATGGCAGTGTCTCCTAACAGAAAAAACATCGGTGGGTGGGGGTCAGTCAAAGCGGCGCGCGGCGGTGTATTTGGAAAACGCACCTTCGCGCGCGCGGTCGAGCTGCGTCAGGCAGCGGATGATCTCCGGGAGATAGCGGTCGTACTTGATTTCCAGCAGGTACGGCGTCTCGGAGGAGGGCACGAGCGGCAGATCGGGGGAGAAAAAATCCCCGCCGTAGATGCCCGTGCGGATGTCGGAGTCGATGGTGACGCGCACGTTGCCCGCGGAAAAGACGAAGGCCTCGCGCGTGTACTGCACGATGGTTTTGGGGCGCAGCGAGCGGAACAGAACGGCGCACTCGCGCAAAAACGGGTCGTCCGCCTGCATCATCCAGTCGGACTGTCCGTCCAGCAGTGCGCGCGCCTGCGCAGGGGTCAGCGCCGCCGCAGTCTTGCGGCACAGCCCGTTTCGCTTGCATTTGCGTTCCAGGCGGATCAGGCTGGTGTCGTCGTTGTAGCAGCGCAGCCGGAATTTCTGGCGCGTGTTGACGCCGGCGATTTTCTCCGCCAGCGCGGTGTCGCGGCAGTCGTCGAAATAAAAGCTGCGGATGCGGTAGGTGCCGTCCGCGCCGGCGTGGCTGTCGCGCTGCATGACGGCGCACAGGCGCGTGCGCAGCAGCAGCGCGTCCGCAAACGAGAGCGCGATTTTATATTCGTGTCGGTCCATGGGTTCACCCTTTCGCGTGTAAAATGTTTGTAAAGTAAGTATAGGCGATGGGAAAGGGGATTCGGTTTCGTTTCGATGTAATTTCTGTGAATGGATGGAGAAATTTGTGTGTATACGGCAAAAAGAGGCCTGAAGCGACACTTCAGACCTCTTTTTCTGTGAATTTCGGGTTACTGCCTGACCTGCTTCATCGACAGGCCGATGCGCTTTTTGCCGGTGTCCACCGACAGCACCACGGCCTTGACCACGTCGCCCACGCGGACGACGTCGGACGGATGGCGGACGAATTTGCGCGAAAGCTGAGAGATGTGCACCAGACCGTCCTCGTGCACGCCGATGTCGACAAACGCGCCGAAGTCACAGACGTTGCGCACCGTGCCGACCACCTCCATGCCGGGCTTCAGCTGCTCGAGCGTCATGACGTCCGCGCTGCGCAGCAGCGGGGCGGGCAGCTCGTCGCGCGGGTCGCGCCCCGGCTTTTGCAGCTCGGCGGCGATGTCGGTCAGCGTCGGCACGCCGACACCGCAGCGCGCCGCGAGCGCCTCCGTTCCGGTCTCGCGCATGCGCCGCCCGAGATCGTCCAGCCGCCGCGCACGCACGTCCGCCTCGGTGTAGCCGCACAGCGTCAGCAGCAGCTTGGCCGCGGCATACGATTCCGGATGGACGGCCGTGGCGTCCAGTACCTCCGCGCTCTCCGCGACGCGCAGGAAGCCCGCGCACTGTTCAAACGCCTTGGGGCCCAGCTTGGGCACCTTGCGCAGGTGGCTGCGCGAGGGGAACGCCCCGTTTTCCTCGCGGTAGGCGGCGATGTTTTTGGCGAGGGCGGGGGAGATGCCGGAGACGTGCTCGAGCAGGGACGGGGAGGCGGTGTTGAGATCGACGCCGACCGCGTTGACGCAGTCCTCCACCACGCCGTCGAGCGTCTGGGACAGGCGCGCCTGCGGCATGTCGTGCTGGTACTGGCCGATGCCGATCGCCTTCGGGTCGATTTTGACCAGCTCCGCGAGCGGGTCCTGTAAGCGGCGTGCGATGGAGACCGCCGAGCGCAGCGAGACATCAAACGTCGGGAACTCCTGCGCGCCCAGCTTAGAGGCGGAATAGACCGAGGCGCCCGCCTCGCTGACCACCATATAGGAGAGCGGCAGACCGCTTTCGCGGATGAAATCGGTCAAAAACTGTTCCGATTCGCGGCTGGCCGTGCCGTTGCCCAGCGCGACACAGGTGACGCCGTGCCGCCGGCACAGCGCGTCCAGTGTGCGGGCAGCCTCCTCGGTTTTGCTGTGCGGCGGCGTGGGGTAGATGACCGCCGTGTCGAGCACCGCGCCGGTGGCGTCGACCACCGCCAGCTTGCAGCCGGTGCGGTAGGCCGGGTCAAAGCCGAGGACAACCCGGTTTTTGATCGGCGGCTGTAACAGCAGCGGGCGCAGGTTGAGCGCGAAGGTCGCGATGGCTTTTTCGTTCGCGTCGTCGGTCAGCTCCTTGCGCAGCTCGCGGCTGAGCGAAGGAAACAGCAGGCGCTTCCAGGCGTCCGCGCACATGGCGGAGAGCTCGGCGGCGTAGGGGTGCGGATTGCGGTAAACGGTGCGCGCGATGAGCTGCCGGGCGGCGTCCTCGTCGCACAGAATGTTGATCTTTAAGATTTTTTCGCGTTCGCCGCGGTTGAGTGCGAGAATCTGATGGCTTTGCAGGCGGCGCACGGCGCTGCGGAACGCGCTGTACTGGGCGTAGACGGTGTCCGCGGCGTCCTTGCCCTCGGCGGTCAGCTCGCCGGTGGCGCGCAGCAGTGCGCGCAGGTGGGCGCGCAGCGCGGCGTCAACCGAGCAGTCTTCCGCGAGGATGTCCAGCGCGCCGTCCAGCGCCTCGCGCGCCGTTTCCACGCCCGCCTCCGCGCGGACAAAGCGGGCGGCGAGCTGTTCGGCGGGCTGGTCGCTGCCGCGGCGCAGCGCCTGCGCGAGCGGCTCCAGCCCCTTTTCGCGCGCAATCGACGCGCGGGTGCGCCGCTTCGGCCGGAACGGGAGGTACAGATCCTCCACCTCGGTCAGCGTCGCCGCGCGCTCGACGGCGGCGCGCAGCGCATCGGTCAGCGCGCCCTGCTCCTCGATGGCGCGCAGCACGTCCTCCTTCCGCGCCTCCAGCCCGCGCAGATAGGCGAGGCGGTCGGCGAGCTGGCGGATAATCTGATCGTCCATCGTGCCGTGCATCTCCTTGCGGTAGCGCGCAATAAAGGGCACGGTGTTGCCCTCGTCGAGCAGGGCGATGACGTTTTGGACGTGGTTGACGTTTACATGCAGCTCCTGTGCAATTCGTTCGGGAATGTTCATACGGTGTCCTCTGCTTTGTGTCCAATCGTTTG
>DXIG01000109.1 GCA_019112985.1 Candidatus Butyricicoccus stercorigallinarum
GCAGGCGGGCGACCGCCTCCGCCTCCAGCGCGGCGGGGCGGCTGGCGGCGTGGGAATGCGGGCCGGCGCCGGGCTTGCACAGCTCCGCCTCCTGCATGGCCTGAATGACCTCGTTGTGCTCGCAGTGCACGCCGCAGATGCCGCCCATCGGGGCGAGCGCGCGCAGAATCTCGTATACCGCGCGGTCGCCGACCATCATGGCATCGTAGGTCAGGTACAGCTTGAACGTGCTGACGCCCTGCGCGAACATCGCGGGCAGCTCGGCGCACACCGCGTCGTTCCAGTCCGCGATGGACATGTGGAAGCCGTAGTCACAGCTGCAAACGCCGTCCGCCATCGCGTGCCAGTTGTCCAGACCCTGCTGCAAGGTTTCGCCCTTGTACTGTGTGCCGAAGTCGACGATGGTGGTCGTGCCGCCCGCGACGGCGGCCTGGGTGCCGGTGGCAAAGTCGTCCGCCGTCACCGTGCCCGCGACAGCGAGATTCATGTGTGTGTGCCCGTCGATAAAGCCGGGGAACAGCAGGCAGCCGGACACGTCGACGGTGCGCGCGCCGTCCGCCGGCAGTCCGACGCCGATGGCCGAGACGATTTCGCCGTCAATGAGCAGATCGGCGCGCGTCACGCCGGAGGATGTGACGACGCTTCCGCCGTGCAATAATGTTTTCATAACGCTCTCTCCTCTATCACAAATATCAGCAATTCAAAAAAAGCAGGGGCGCACGGAGGGTGCGCCCCTGTACAACACGCGTGAGTTGGAAGCGCGGGTCAGGCTTCGTTGGACTTTTTGTCTTCCTTCGGGAGAATGACGTTGAGCAGAATCGCCGCGAAGGCAGCCGGAACGATGCCGGAGCCGCCGAAGATCAGCTGCACGTAATACGGCAGGTGACCGGTCGCGCCCGCGGTGGAGCCGAGGCCATAGCCGAGACCGAGGGCGACGGAGATGATGGTGATTTCGCGCGCGCCAATCGGCTCGCGGGTGACCAGCTGGATGCCGGAGACCAGGATGGACGCGAACATCATGACGGCCGCGCCGCCGAGCACCGGCTGCGGCATGATGGAGACGCAGGCGCCGATCTTCGGGCACAGGCCGCAGAGGATCAGGAAAATGGCGCCGCAGGACAGCGCGCTGCGGTTGACGACCTTGGTCATGGCGACCAGGCCGACATTCTGCGAGAACGAGGTGTTGGGCAGGACGCCGAACACAGCGGCCAGGGAAGAGCCGAGGCCGTCGCAGACCACGCCGCCGGACAGCTCGCTGTCGGTCGCCTCGCGTCCCATGCCGCCTTCGATGCAGCCGGAGATATCGCCGACCGTCTCGACGGCGGTCACGATGAACATGATGCCGATGGGCAGAATCGCCTCCAGATTGAACGACATGTGGATGTCGGACAGCGCGCCGAAGCCGAGCAGGCTGGGAATGGCGAACCAGGAGGCGTTTTTGACCTGTTCAAAGTTGACGACCCATGCGTAGGTGAACGTTGCACCGTCCGCGTTGACGCCCGTGTTGGGCAGCGTCAGCGTCATGACGATGGCGACGATGTAGCCGGCCAGAATGCCCACCAGGACCGAGGAGGTGCTGAGCAGGCTCTTCGGGTCGGTGAAGTGCTTCATGACCAGAATGACGACGAGCACGAGCAGACCGAGACCGATGTTGGCCAGCGAGCCGTAGTCGCCCACGCCGCTGCCGCCGCACAGGTAGTTGATGCCGACGGAGACGAGAGAGAGACCGATGGACATGACCACGCAGCCGGTGACAACGCCGGGGAAGAAGCGGCGGAGCGGCTTGAGGAACATGCCGAGCACGCCTTCAAACAGGCCGCCGATCAGGCTCGCGCCCATGATCGCGCCATAGGTGAGCAGGCCGGAGCTCATGGTGGCCGCGAGGCTCTGGAACACGCCGAGGAAGCCGGACGAGGTTCCCATGATGATCGGCACCTTGCCGCCGCAGGGGCCGATGGCGAACAGCTGCACCAGCGTGACGACGCCGGCGATGGTCATGGCGTTTTGCAGCAGCGCCGTGCGCAGCGCGCCGTAACCGGCGTCCGCCGTCAGGCCGCAGGCGCCCATGATGATAATCAACGGGGTCAGGTTGCCGACGAACATGGCCATGACGTGCTGCAGGCCGAGTGGGATGGCCTGCTTCAGGGGAAGTCTGCCATAAAAGGTATACGGCGTGCCGGCTTCCGCAGTCTTGGTTTGCTTACTCATCTGAATCGCTCCTTGTGATGAATTTTCTCCCGGCGGATGTGGAAACAACCGGATTGACGCGCGCACCGCCGGGAGAAGCCGAGAAACGAAAAAAGAGCAGGCAACCACAGCGGGACGCTGCGCGCTACTCTTCATCGAATCGTTCTCGTGTGTTTCTTTTCTGTTAACAGAGTAGCATAGCCCCTGACCGAAGTCAACAAGTTTTTTTTGACCGGGCTGGGGAAGCGTTGGAGAAACTGCACAAAAACAGGCGGGCAGCGCGGCGGGAAAAGGTGTCAAAAAGGAGCAATTTGCGGGGGAAAAGAGGGGGGAATCACCGCCGAATGCGGGATACCCGTTCAAAAATTTTTTCTGAATTCAGAAAAATTTTTGGTTTTTCGCGTCACCGCCCGTCGTTGATGCGGTTCCACAGCTTGCGGGCGCACTGGCGGGCGTCGGAGAGGATTTTTTCCTCGTCCAGCTCGGTCAGCACGCGGTCGCGCATCAGCACTCTACCGGCGGCGATGGTGGTCGTGACGCTCCGGCCGGTCATGCCGAACAGGATGTGGCTGTTGCAGTTGGAGGCGTCCATTGGGGTGATGGGGGTGTAGTCGAGCACGATGACGTCCGCCGCCGCGCCCGCGCGCAGCACGCCGAGCTCCTGCTTAAAATAGCGGTTGGCCATGACGGCGTTGTTGTGGAACAGCATGTCGGGCACCTCGCTCCACGCCGCCTGCGCGTTGTGCAGGTGGTGCTTGTGCAGGATGTTGGCGACCTTGTACGATTCCGTCATGTCGTGCGTGTAGCCGTCCGTGCCCAGTCCGGTCAGGATGCCCTTGTGGTACAGCTCCATCGTCGGCGGGCAGCCGCAGGCGTTGCCCATGTTGGATTCCGGGTTGTGCACGACCATCGTGTCGGTGTGGCGCAGCACCTCCATCTCGTGGTCGTTGATGTAGATGCAGTGGGCGCACATCGTCTGACGACCCAGCATGTCGAAATCCAGCAGGCGGTCGACAATGCGCTTGCCGTGCTGCGCCAGACAGTCGTACAGGTCCTCGATACCCTCCGCCACATGGATGTGGTAGCCGGTGTCCGGCGGGAGCAGGGAGGCGCACGTTTCCAGCGTGCGGTCGCTCAGCGTGAAGCTGGCGTGCATGCCCATCATGCCGGCGATCTGGCCGTCGTCTGCCGCGCGGGCGTGGCGGATGAACTCGACGTTTTCCTGGATGGAATCGGCGCACTTTTCCTGCCCGTCGCGGTCGGAAATCTCGTAGCACAGGCAGGAGCGCACGCCGGTCTGTCTGGCCGCTTCCTCGATGTGGAACAGGCTGCCGCGGATCTCGCCAAAGCTCGCGTGGTGGTCGAAGATGGTCGTCACGCCGTTTTTGATGCAGTCGAGATAGGTGACCATGGCGCTCAGATAGGTGCTCTCGTGGTCGAGGTTGCGGTCAAGCGTCCACCACATGCCGTCCAGAATATCCAGAAAGCCGTGCGGGTCGTAGCCCTTGACGTTCATGCCGCGCGCCATCGCGCTGTAGATGTGCTCGTGCATGTTGATGAACGCGGGCATGATGACGCCGCCCTTCGCGTCGATGACCTCCGCCTGCGGATAGGCCGCGCGCAGCTCGTCCCAGGCGCCGACCGCGGCGATGGTGCGCCCGTCGATGGCGACGGCGCCGTTCGGAAGAAACGGCGCGTCCGGGCTGCGGGTGATGAGTGTTCCGTTGCCGACTAAAAGCATAGTGACACCTCCCAAATTATTTTTTTAATTGTAAAACAAAAAGTTAGAGATTGCAATGCGGTGCGGCGAGATTTCTGCCAACTCGCTCAGAGCAGCTCAAAGCGGTTGCGGTCGAAGCGCAGCAGCCCCTCGTCGCGCATTTTTCCAAGTTCGCTCGACATGGCGCTCCGGTTGACGGAGAGGAAGTCGGCGAGCTGCTGCCGGTTGAACGGGAGGGAAAACCGGGCGCTGCCCTGCCGCTTGGCCTCTTCGGACAGATAGGACAGCAGCTTTTCCCGCGTCGAGCGCTGCGACATGTGGCTGAGCTTGCGCACGAGCGTCCGGTTTTTTTCCGATACCGCGAAAAAGAGGTTGCGGATCACGGCGGCGTGAAAGCGGCAGGCGGAGGGACAGGTGGTAAAAATCCGGTTGACGTCGAAAAAGAGCACGGCGCTGTCCTCCACCGCGACGACGTCGTTGAGAAGCGGCTGACCTTCCGGCGCGGCATAGGCCTCGCCGAACATCTCGCCCGCGCCGATCTGCCCCAGAATGCTGCGGTTGCCCCAATAGTCGTCGCGCTGGATGTGCAGGCTGCCCTCGACCACAAGGGGGATGTCGCGCAGCGGCTCGCCCTCGCGCAGGACGTATGCGCCTCTGCCGTAGCGGCGCAGCCGGGCGTTCAGACAGGCGAGCATGGCGGAGATTTCGTCCTCCGCCACGCCGGAAAACAGGCGCGCGCGCTTCAGGACGGGAAGATAGCGTTGCATGGTGCGGCCTCCTTTTTTACGTTGGAAAAACAACAGACTTGTTGATCTGAGTGTACTATACTGATGGCATACCGTCAAGAGATCGGAGGCTTTGCGAGATGAAACCCAAAATCACAATCACGCTGGTCGAGCGCAAGGGCGCGTCGCCCTGCCACAGAGGGCACCGGGTCGGCGACCGCTTTGACTACGACACCGAGCGGGGGAAGCTGTGCCCGATGGCCATGCACGTCGCGTTCCCGTACATCGATATTCTGCGCTATGGCGGGCAGCCGCCCCGGGCGAAGTGCGGCGAGGTGCGCTTCTGCTGCCCGGACAGCGACGTCATCAACGTCTTTCGGATCGACGTGGCGGAATGAGGCGGGCGCGCCCGGGGAAACAGAAAAACCGCCGGCCGGCACGTTGGACAGGCGCGCCGCACGGCGGTTTTTTTGGATTTTTTCAGACCGCGCGCCTGCTTTTCGCGCCGAAGGGGCGAGAATGGGATACCATTTTTTCAAAATTTGTGATAGAATAATTCAACCGGGTCTCCTGCGCTGGCTGCACAGGAAGACTCGGACGCGCTGGATGCGTTTTTTTATTCGCGCAAGGAGGAATCCCATGCCTCGGACCAAACCGATCAATCCCAAGATCAAATACTATCCGCCCAGAATTTTGGAGCGGCTGGCATATATCAGCAACTATCCCCTGACGCTGGTGGAGGCGCCTTCCGGCTTCGGAAAGACCACCATGCTGGAGTACTTTATGGACACGCAGCTCCCGGAAGGCGCGCTTCGCGGGCAGTATGCGTTTGTGCGCAACTTGTTCAAAGACGGGTGGCGGCAGCTGTGCGCCCTGCTCGGTCGGGTGGATCCGGACTGCGCCGAGAAGCTGCGCGCCATCGGCCCGCCGGACGAGGACACGCTGCCCGACATCGCGCAGGCGCTCCGGACGCTGACCTGTCCGACGGACGCCTACCTGTGGCTCGACGACTTCATGTACTGGGGCGTCGACCAGCCGGGGGCATTTTTGGAGGTGCTCTCCCGCCACGGCGGGGAGAAGCTGCACATCATCGTCTCCACCCAGCCGCTGCCGCGGGAGGAGTGGGGCGCGTTTTCCCTCAGGGGAAACATCTGGAGCCTGCGGGAGGACTGCTTCGCGTTTCAGATGGAGGACATCGACCGCTATTTCCGCTCCGCCGGCATTTCGCTCACCGGAAGCCAGCTGGAGGAGGTGGGACGCCTGTCCGAGGGCTGGATCATGGCGCTCCGCCTGCAAATGGCCAATTTTATCATCAGCGGCGCCTTTCATCCGGGCAACATGGACGAGCTGATGGAAACGGTGTTCTGGCGGCATCTCACGCCGCAGGAGCAGACCTTTCTGCTGCAAATTTCGATTTTTTCGCGGTTTACGCTGGCGCAGGCGGCGGGGTTTTCCGGTCTGAGCCAGGAGCAGACGGAAAAGCTGCTGATGGACAGCCGGTATTTCGTACACTACGATCCGGACAACCGCTGCTTTTACCTGCACGCCCAGCTGCGCCAGATGCTGGAGCGGCATTTCGCCAGACTGAGCGAGGCGCGCCGGAAGGAGATTTACCGAAAAGGCGGAGAGCTGGCGGCCAGAGAGGGCGACCGCCGTCAGACGCTCTGGTTTTATTACGCGTCCGGCGAGTGGGAGCGGCTGTACGATATGCCGCTGACGAGCTATGAAATCGCCGATCTCGTCGACGAGCACACGCGCCCCATGATTCTGGATCTGCTGGAAAACACGCCGGCGGAGCTGAAGCGCGCCCATCCGCAGGCGCTGATTCCGCTGGCGCTCACGCTGTTTTTCCTCGGCGAAAACGAAAAACTCCTGTCCGTGCAGGCGGAGATCAGGGACTGCATCCGGGAGAGCGCCCTGCCGGAACAGGAGAAGAACGCCCTGCAGGGCGAGCTGGAGCTGCTGCTGTCCTTTTTGGAATACAACCGCATCGACGCGATGAGCCGGCGGCACCGGCGGGCGCTGGAGCTGCTGGGCGGCCCCGCCCGGCTGATCAGCGTGAAGAGCACCTGGACGTTCGGCTCGCCGTCGGTGCTCTATATGTTCTGGCGGGAGAGCGGCCGGCTGGAGGAGGAGCTGGCGCAGATGGATCAGTGCATGCCGTACTATTACCAGCTGACCGGCGGACACGGCTCCGGTGCGGAGTATGTCATGCGCGCTGAGGCCTGCTTCCAGCGGGGCGAGCTGGACGAGGCGGAGCGCCTGTGTCACCGGGCGCTGTTCACCGCCGACCTGAAGCGGCAGAACAGCATCTGTCAGTGCGGCCTGTTCCTGCTGTGCCGCATCGCCATCCAGCGGGGAGACGCCGCCCTGCTGGAGGAGAGCCGGAAGGCGATGCGCGAGCGCGCGGGACAGCACACGGAGGATCTGTGCCGCTACACGCTGGATCTCGCGGAGGGCTTTCTCGCCGTGCTGCTGGGAAAGCTGACGGAGGTGCCGGCGTGGCTGGCGGAGGGACAGATCAACCAGCGGCGGCTGGTCATCATGACGCAGCCCTTCGCCTATCTGATCTACGGCCGCGTGCTGCTGGCGCGGCGGAGCTTTCACAAGCTGCTGGGCGTGAGCGAGCATTTTCTCGAGCTGAGCGGGATTTTCCCCAACCTGCTGCCGCAGGTGTACGCCCGCCTGTATATGGCGCAGGCGCTGGACGCCCTCGGGCGGCGCACCGAAGCCGCCGCACAGGTCAAAGACGCGCTGGCGCTCGCCGCACCCGACCGGATCTGTATGCCCTTTGTGGAAAACTATGCGGGAATCCGGGCGCTGCTCCCGGCGACGGCGGAATGGGAGCGCCCCTGCGCGGAAATCGCCCGGTTGTACCGCGCCTGGGAAGCGGTGCAGGGCGAGGAAGTGACGCCGTTTACGCCGAGAGAAAAGGACATTCTCCGCTACCTGCGGCAAAATCTGACCAATCAGGAGATTGCGGAAAAGCTCTATCTTTCCCCGCACACGGTGCGCAATATCATCAGCGGCATGCTGAAAAAGCGGGGTGTGGCCTCGCGGGAACAGCTCAAAAACCTGCCGGAGGAAAAATAAAAGTACGCTGTACCATATCATTTTTTAATCCCATGCCCTATCATTGCATTGTAGGGTGTGGGATTTTTCGTTGACGGCGGCACGGGGAAGCCGGAAATGCGGACAGCTGTTCGGTTCGATGCCTGCCCGGCGTCCGGCGCATGCAGGACGCCCACAACGCCGCACACTACACCCGCCCGCCTGCGGCTGCGCACCGGGCGCTTCGGACTGCCCTCACGGGCGGTCGGCACACGGCGGGCGGAGCGGAAGCTGGGGGATTCGGCCTGCCGCCGCCGGACGGAATTCAATCGTCCGGCGCGGCCGGTTTTTGCGGCGGGCCGGGCAGACCGGCCACCGCATATTGGGGTAAAAAACGGAGGATAAAAGAATGAGAAGAATATCTGACCTGTTAAACAGAGCATGCACGGCGGACAAAGGAGGTTTCCTGATGAAAAAGTATTTTTCCCTCAAGTATTATGCTTTCCTGATGGTGCTGGTCCTCTGCCTCGCCCTGACTGCCTGCGGCGGGAAAACGGTGGAAGTGACCCTGTACGCGGACTTTTCCAACGGCAGCGAGACGGCGGAAGCGGACGGCCTGATTCAGACCGAAAGCGCGCAGGTCGCGGAGGAAACGCCGGCGGCGCTGGCGGAGGCGCTGTCCGACTGGACCGGACTGGACTTTGAAGTGGGAGACGTCGCCGTAGACGGAAAGAAGATCACGGTGGACTGGGCGGCCTCCTCCACGCTGGTGGCCGGACTGGACGACCGGGAGCAGAAGGAAGAATTCCATTTTTATGATGCGGATTCCCTGCGCTGGTTCATGATGGACAGCCTCTATCGGACGCTGACGGAAAATCTGGACGCCGAGGAGGTCTACTACACCATGGACGGCGGAAAGGAGCTCACGCTCGACGGGATGAACCCGGTGAGCATTTTCCCCTCTGATATCGCCTATCAGGGCAGCCCGTTCTATTTTGCCCACGCCGACGTGCAGGGCGACCTTGGGAGCGACGCGGACTTCTCGCGCACCGAAGGCACCTGGCGTCTGGACGGCGATCCGGACTCCGCCAGCATCTATATGGACGGCGCGGGCGGCTTTATCGCCTACTATGCCAGCGGCTATGTAGAGGCTGCGGGCTATCTGGAGTACGTGGATGAGTACGGAGACGGCAACGGCCGGTACGACATGTACGACGGCGAGCTGGGCTTTATCAACGGATTTTACTTTGATTCGGACACCCAGATTCACATGGGCAACGACGGGGAAACGATCTATATCCGCATGGACGACGGCCAGACCGGCGGCACTGGCGGAACTGGTGGCACCGGTGGAACCGGTGGACAGTCCGGCGGACAGGAGACGGGAGATGACACGGAGCGGCCGCCCCACGGCGTCCTTGTGTATGGCCCCGGCTTTACCGGCCTGACTCCGCTGGAGTCGGACAACGACTATCACGGCGGTTATTATTACGCGGATCGCACCGAGGACGGCCTGACGGTCATCGTCAACTGCGGCTTTATCAACGATTTCGGCGAACAGGATGCCGATCTGGATGATTACATCTTCCGGAAGCTGGAGATGGTCTGCGGGGAGAGCCCCGCCGGACTGGACAGCCACGAGAGCACGTTCGGCTCCTATCCGGCCTACCGGCTCAACTGGCTGACCGGCGGCAACGAGGATTTCCGCAACTGGGACGCCCTTATGGTCTGCACGGACAACTATACCTATCTCTACGCCTTTCACACCGCGGCGGACTATGCGGCGGAAAAGGAAGATCTCTGGCTGCACGTCGTCTCCTCGCTGGAACTGGTTTTCCCGGACGAATGAGACCGCTGTGAGCGACACAATTGAGAGCCCCCCTTCCTGTGCATACAGGCGCGGAATGGCACCTGCCGTTCCCGCCTGCGCACGGGAAGACCCCCTGATGCGGAACTTCGGTTCCCGTGTCAGGGGGTCTTTTTTGGAGGGACTTTGAAACGAGTGCTCACCGGTTTTGCGTTCCGGTGTTCTCCGAGCCGCGAACCTCTTCGCGGTAACAATCGTTCCCGATGACCGGGCGGCCCGGCTGCGCGCAGCCGATGACCATATTGCGGTTTTGAATGCAGTCCTTGATGCAGAGATGCGTCATTGCGGCAGAGAAAACGCGAGCGTTTCGCCGTCTGCGGGAATGTGCACACGGTTGATGGCGCCGCGCGCCGTCAGATAGCGCCGCAGATCGTCCCGCGTGACGGCAGCGTGGTTGACCGCCTCCATATGGCTGGCGACAACGGCGGCGTTCGGCGCGGCCTGGCAGACCTTCCATACGTCCTCCGCGTCCATAATCAGACGTCCGATTCCCATCATCTCCGCGCCGCAGGCGTTGAGCACGATTACATCCGGTTGATGCCGGGTGAGCGCCCGCTGTACGCCGTCGTAATATACGGAGTCTCCGGCGATATACAGCGTCGGTTCCTCCGGCGCGGTCAGGATCACGCCGCAGGCCGCCCCGGCCGTTCGCTCCGGCACAGGGCCGTGCATGGCGTCGGTGCGGTGGAGCGTCACGCCGCCGAAGGCAGTGCCGTCGTCCGGCAGCACCGAGACGGAGGCGTAGCCAAAGCGCTCGATCTGCGATTTGGTCTGCGCGTCTGACGCGAATACGGGAATGGCTTTGTCCAGCATGGACGCCGTCTCCGGGTCAAAGTGATCGGGATGGATGTGGGTGACCACGATGGCGTCGACGTCCGCCATGATCTCCTCCACCGAAAAGGGGAGCTCCACGGAGGGAGACGGGAGCTTGGCTTTTTCCGGATCGGGAGAGGGTGCGCACAATCCGGTTCCCTTTTTCTGAAACCACGGATCGATGAGAAGGCATTTGCCCGCGCAATAGACTTTGATGGTAGCGTTGCGAATTTGCTGAATCTTCATCGGGTTTTCCTCCTATCAGGACAGGCAGAGATGTGATATGGGAACGCAGAGGAAGGAGGGGGCTCAGCCCTCTGCGGCGGGCGCGACTTTGCCGAAGCCGTTCCAGGCATACAGTCCCTTTTTGCTCTCGTCGCCCAGGAATTTGTCCACCGTGCAGATGTGCAGCACATGGTCTCCGGTCTCGACGGTCTGCGTCAGCGTCGCCACCATGGCCAGACGGGTGTCCGCCGGGATCTGAATGTCGCTGCCGTCCACTGTGGCCATCGCGATGTGGTTCTCCGCAACCTTGTTTGTGTTGGCGCCGGTCGAGCCGCCGCACGCCATCACGGCCTGCGCCAGACTCTCGCCGGGGACAGTGATGATGACCTTGCCGGTCTCGCGGACGCGCTTGCCGGTGTGCGATTGCTTGCCGGCGGCAAAGCCGACCATGGGCGGGTTGAACGAGAGATAGGAGACAAAGCAGATGGGCGCCAGATTGGTGGTGCCGTCCTCGTTCAGAGAGCAGATCAGCGTCAGCGGGTTGGGGGATGTGTAAGCGGTCGCTTGCATGATGTTCAGTTCGTTCATTTTGCATACCTCATTTCCAGCGGGTGGTTCTGTTGTGCGTTGACAGGCTTGCGCTCTGTCGATATAATTATTATACTTGAAAGAAAAAACAGTGCAAGTACGCAGAATTTCCGTACATGGTATAAAAAAGATAGCAAACAGTTGAGCGAGGTGCGCGATGAATCCAAAGATGTCTTATCAGGAATTCCAGCAAAAGGTTGGCTCCATCATCCTGACGGAGCAGGGGAACTGCCCGGTCACGCCGGTGATTCAGATGCTTCAGGGCAAGTGGAAGCTGCAAATCATCTATGAGCTGTGCATCCAGTCGCCCATGCGCTTCGGCGAGCTGAAAAAGATGCTCAAGCCCATCACCAACACCATGCTCACCAACGCGCTCCGGGAGCTGGAGGGCGACGAGCTGGTTTGCCGCGTGCAGTACAACGAAATTCCGCCGCGCGTGGAGTATTCGCTGACGGAAAAGGGGCGCGATCTGCTGCCGGTGTTTTATGCGATTTCCCAGTGGGGCATGAAATACATCCCATAAGAGCGTTTTGCGCGAGAGACAAGAGAACCGCGTGCTGTGTGTTGTACAGCCGCGGTTCTCTTGTTTGGCCTGTATGCGTGTGCTCGTTTGCGCGGGGACGCTTTCCAATGGAAAGCGGCCGCGCCGCTCAGTCGCGCACTAACTCCATTCCGTAATCCTGTTCCACTCCGTTCACAGCGTCCGCGAGCCATCCGGCGACAGACTGCCCCGGCCCGTCGAACGGGAGCCATACGGCCGGCGTCGCGA
>DXIG01000110.1 GCA_019112985.1 Candidatus Butyricicoccus stercorigallinarum
AATGTTATAAATCTAACCACGCTATTCAGATAACTCTCCCTTTTCTCCTCTTTGTGATTTAACGGTAATACAAATAAAAAGAGCTAACTGACTAATCAAAATCAGTTAGCTCTCTTTTTATGAATAATGAAAAAATGTTGCCAAATCGTTGCCACGAAGGGTCTTAACCCCTCAAAAACCCAGTAAAATCAGGCTTTTCCGGGCCTCTGAAATCATTCCCACTCAATCGTTGCCGGCGGCTTGGACGTGATATCGTACACGATGCGGTTGATGCCCGCGACTTCGTTGACAATGCGGCTCGACGCCTTATCCAGAACCTCATATGGGATTCTGGCCCAGTCCGCGGTCATGAAGTCGGTCGTGGTCACGCCGCGCAGCGCGAGCGTGTAGTCATAGGTTCTCGCGTCTCCCATGACGCCGACCGAGCGCATGTTGGTGAGCACCGCAAAGTACTGGTTGATCGAATACTGGAGACCGGCGTTGGCTACCTCCTCGCGGAAGATGGCGTCGGCATCGCGCAGCATGTCCGCCTTCTGCTTGGTGATCTCGCCGATGATGCGGATGGCAAGTCCCGGCCCCGGGAACGGCTGGCGCATGACGAGATATTCCGGCAGGCCGAGCTCGCGGCCGAGCTGGCGCACTTCGTCCTTGAACAGCATGCGGAGCGGCTCGATGATCTGGAACTGCACGTCCTCCGGCAGACCGCCGACGTTGTGATGGCTCTTGATGACGGCGGCATCTCCCTTTCCGGATTCGATGACGTCCGGATAGATGGTGCCCTGTACCAGGAAATCCACACGGCCGACCTTGCCGGCCTCTTCCTCAAACACGCGGATAAATTCTTCGCCGATGATCTTGCGCTTGGCTTCCGGCTCTGTGACGCCCGCCAGCTTGCCGAGGAAGCGCTGCTCTGCGTCCGCGCGCACAAAGTTGATGTCCCATTTCTGGAACGCCGCTTCGACTTCGTCGCCTTCATTTTTGCGCATGAGACCGTGATCGACAAACACACAGGTCAGCTGATTGCCGACCGCCTCCGCCAGCAGCGCCGCCGCAACCGAGGAATCCACGCCACCAGACAGGCCGAGCAGCACCTTTCCGTCGCCGACCTGCTTGCGCACCGCTTCGATCGCCGTCTTGCAGTAGTCCTCCATCGTCCAGTCGCCGGTCGCGCCGCAGACCTCATACAGGAAGTTGTGCAGCATGTCCTGACCGTGCTCGGTGTGGTTGACCTCCGGATGGTACTGCACACCGTAGAAGCCGCGCGCCTCGTCCGCAATCGCGACGTTCGGACAGGCGTCCGAGTGCGCCACCAGCGCGAAGCCCTCCGGCACACGCGCCATGTAGTCGCTGTGGCTCATCCAGGAGATGCCTTCCTCCGGCAGGCCGCGGAACAGCTTGCAGTCTGTGTTGTAGTAGGTCTTTGTCTTGCCATATTCACGGGCCGAATCGTCCTCCGCCGGCGTCACCTCGCCGCCCAGCGTATACGCCATCAGCTGACAGCCGTAGCAGATGCCGAGAATCGGGACGCCCCATTCAAAAATCTCCCTGGAGATGTGGGGGGATTCCTCAAGATATACGCTGTTCGGTCCGCCGGTGAAAATAATGCCGATCGGATTCAGCGCTTTCAATTCCTCCAGCGGAGTGGTGTAGGGCTTGACCTCGCAGTATACATTGTTTTCGCGCACACGGCGGGCGATCAGCTGATTATACTGGCCGCCAAAGTCGACAATCAGAACAAACTGATGATTCTTCATGCGAATATACTCCTTTTTCTTTCGTGAACTGGCATGTGCAGGACACACGATGCGTAAAAACGATTGATTGTTTTAATTCTGACATAAAAATGCAAAAATAGCAAGCTATTTTCTCATTCAATGCGCATTTTTTCGATCTTCTTTTCGTCCGGTGTGACGTATGCCGTCTGATACACATGGTAGATCACCATGCCCGGCTTGGCGCCCACCGGCTTTTTGATGTTGCGCACCTGAGAATAATCCACGGGCACCTGCGAAGAGCCGCGCGCCTGCGAATGCCAGGCGGCAATTTCCGCCGCCTCTGTCATGGCCTGATCGGTCGGGTCGCGCCCGTCGCAGACCAGAATGACATGTGAGCCGTGAATCTTCTGCGTGTGGAACCACATATCCCGCTTGAAGGCGGTTTTCAGCGTCAGCAGGTCGTTCTGCGTGTTGTTTTTGCCTGCGAATACGTCGAATCCGTCACTCGTCCGGTAGTGGAACGGCTTGCCCTGCACCGGCTTGGCGCGGCGGCGTTTTTTTCTGTCCTGCTTGGCAGAGAGGTATCCGGTGGCGACCAGCTCCTCGTTGATCTGCGCGAGATCGACGAGCGTCTCCGCCTCGGAAATCGACTCCAGCACGCTGTCCAGATAGGCGAGCTCCTGCTCGCCCTGCGCAATCTGTTCCGTCAGCTTTTCCTCGGCATTTTTCGCCTTGGTATAGCGTTTGAACTGCTTCTGCGCGTTCTGCTGCGGCGACAGGCGGATATCCAGATCGATCTCCACCTCCGGGCACGCCGGGTCGTAGTAATCGATGACGCGCACCTTGCGCGCGCCCGGCTCGATCTGGTACAGATTGGCTGTAATCAGATCGCCGCGCCGCTTGTATTTCTCGCGGTCGCACGCGCGCACAAGCTCCTGCCGCTGCACTGCCAGCTTGCGGCGCATGCGGTCGCGCGCCGTCTGAATCGTGTGTGTCATATTCTGTGCGCGGCGCCGGATGTGCTCCATGCTGCTCTTCTTCTCGTAAAATTCCGCGAGCAGCGCAGAAAAGCTGTCCCGCTGCTGATTTTGCACCAGATCGCTGTACTGCGTGACCGGCAGAACCGTGAAATCGAACACGCTACCGTCGTCCGCGCGCGTGAGCAGATACGGCTTCATACGGTTGTCCGCGATTCTCTGCGCAAAATCCGCGAGCACGTCCGCCAGGCTGCTGCGCTCGCCGTCCGTCAGCTCGCACATCGGCTTTGCGGTTTCACCGCAGGCGCGGCAGGCCAGCTCGCGGCACAGCAGCGGCGACAGACCCTTGAAATGGCTGAGCAGCCAGCGATCCGCCGCCGTATTTTCGTCCGCCTGCCGGATGGCCGCGGCGATGCCCGCCTGCGAGACCTCCAGCAGGCTCACCTTGTCCTGCGGGGGCGGCATGCGGTAAAACAGGCCGGGCAAGACCTGCCGCTTGCCGGAGGTGTCGCCGTCGACGCGCTTGATGGCGTCTAAAATGCGCCCGTCCTCGCCGTACAGAATGATGTTGGAATACTTGCCCATCATCTCGACCGCGAGGTATTTTTTGCTCGGCACGCCCATTTCGTCCACCGTGTCGCAGGCGATGACCGCCATGCGCTCTAAATCGGGCACAGTCACGGAGAGAATTTTCGCGCCCTGCAAATGCTTGCGCAGCAGCATGCAGAACATGGGCGGAGACGCCGGATTTTCGCGTCCGGTCTCGATGAAATGCATGCGGGGCGCGCCCGCGCCCGCCGACAGCAGCAGCTTGACGCCGCCGCGCATCAGCCGGACGGACAGGACGATTTCATCGCGCTCCGGCTGATAGATTTTATCAATTCGTCCGCCGGCCATGCGCGTGCTGATTTCGCGTACAGTGGCCAGCAGACACACAGCATCCAATGGCATATGGGAAAAACTCCTTTAGTAAAATGAGATACAGTCGCAGTGCCGGTCGGAGACCTGCACGTTGAGATCGGGCAGCTGCGCCGCAATCAGGTCGCGGAAGCCGCGGGCGACCGGATTTTCCGTCGGGAAATGTCCGGCGTCCAGCAGGTTCAGACCGATGTCGCGCGCCCGGCACATGAGATCATAGCTGCAATCGCCGATGACAAAGGTATCCGCGCCCTTGTTCACGGCAAAATCCATCAGCTTGCCGCAGGCGCCGCCGCCGACCGCCACACGGCGCACCGGTTTGCCGCCGTCGGCGACGCGGACGCCGTTCGCGCCGAGCGAGAGCTTGACGTGCCGGGCAAATTCCTCCAGCGTCATGGCGTGCGGCAGATTGCCCACGCGCCCCAGCGTGCCGGTCTCCCCTGCCCCCATGTTTTCCACGTCCGTGAGGCCGAGCGACGCGGCGAGCAGGTCGTTGACGCCCTCCGACGCACAGTCCATGTTGGTGTGCATGCAGATGCCGGAAATTCCCTTTCGGATCATCTGAATCAAAATTCTGCCGGTCACGGTGTCCGCCGTCACGCGGCTGACCGAGGTGAAAATGACTGGATGATGCGCCACAATCAGATTGCAGCCGCGTTCCGCCGCCTCGTCGACCACCGCTTCCGTGATATCCAGCGCGCACAGCACGCCGTCCACCGGCGCGTCTGGATCGCCGACCAGCAGGCCGACGTTGTCCCAGCTCTCCGCCAGCTCATACGGCGCGGCCTGTTCCAGACAGTGCAGCACCTGTTTTACCTGAACCATACTGTTGTCACTCCTTCTCCAATTGCTCCAATGCGCGGGACAGCACCTGCACGTTGCCGCAGTGCAGCGCCAGCTCGTCCGGCTTCTGGTGCTGCGCCGCGCGCAGGGCGGCGCAGATACTCTGCTCCCGGCTGAGATTGCGGCGCAGGTACTGCTCTGCCAGCGGGTCGCGCAGCAGCGCGTCCGAAAGGCAGCACGCGGCCAGCTCTTTTTGCTCCGTCCGACCGCCGCCGCGCACGGTCATCACCGTATACAAACGCGCGCCCTCGCGGCAGAGCGTTTCCGCCAGAATCACACCGCCGTGCGCCGCCAGATATTGCCGCAGCTCCGCCTGCGCCGTCATCGCCTGCAACAGCAGCAGATGCGCCCCCGCCAGCGCCCACGGGGCGTCCTCGAGAATCTGCGCGATGGTCTCGCCGCCCATGCCGGCGATGACAATCGTATCCGCCTCCTCCGGCCGGACGGTGGACAGGCCGGCGCCGAGCCGCAGCGAGAGCCTGTCCTCCAGGCCGAACTGTCTGACCGTGCGCGCCGCGCTCTCCAGCGGTCCGCGCCGGATGTCCGAGGCAATCGCCGACTCGATGCGCTGTCTGCGCAGCAGCGCCGCCGGGATGAGCGCGTGATCTGTGCCGATATCGGCGAGCCGCGCGCCCTGCGGCACCTGCTCCATAATCGCGCGCAGCCGCGGCGTCAAGTGCATTCGATTGTCCCGCATTCTGTTTCCTCCCTGCCCAAAAGCCCGTTCTCCGCCGGCTCGCTCCAAAAAACCGGCGCACAGACATCATGAGGCTCCTCTTTGACGGAAGAGCCTCAATTTCACAACACAATTTTACCATATCGCGCCCTGTTTGGCAAATGCCTTTGACCGGCCCGCCGGGCGGCGAAAATAAAAAAGGAGCCGGCGTGCGCCGGCCCCCTTGCGATATTCGCGCAAGCGTTTACGCCTTGCTTGCGAGATAGTTGTTGATCTCCGTCACCAGCTCGTCCGCATTGGTGCCGTGTACCATGCAGGCCTCCTCGATGCTCTCGCCCTGGGAATGCGGGCAGCCGAGGCAGTGCATGCCGATGTTGATGAAGAACTGTGCCGTATTGATATCAAGGGCGAGAACCTCGCCGATCGTGGTCTGTTTGGAAATTGCAGCCATGAAAAATGACCTCCTGTGTCTTAAAATCTCCGCGCGCCGCGCGCCCGCCGCCGGACCGTCTCCGGTGCGCTTTTGTTACGTTCCTATTATACTGTCTCTCCGGATGCATTTCAATACACGCCGCCGCATTTTGGAGAAAACATCACAAACGCGGGCGAAAACCAGTGATTTTGTGGGAAAAATCCCCAAGCGCGCCCGCGCCGCGGCGCAAAGGAAAAGGTACCGCTGCTGCGATACCTTTCTCAGTTCCTGTTGTCAGACGGCGGCGCTCAGACCTCCGCCTTCATCTTGGCAAAACACTCGCTGCAATAGACCGGACGGTCGTTCTTCGGCTGGAACGGGATTTTTGCCTCTCCGCCGCAGGCGGCGCAGGTTGCGGTAAAATATTCACGCGGCGCCTTGGCTGCGTTCTTTCTCTTGTCGCGGCAGGCCTTGCAGCGCTGCGGCTCGTTCTGGAACCCGCGCTCCTCGTAAAACGCCTGTTCTCCTGCGGAGAAAATAAATTCCTGCCCGCATTCCTTGCATACCAATGTCTTATCCTGATACATCGTGATACCTCTCTGTGACTGGTTCCCCACCCTCTCGGGGAACGAAATTTATTGCGCACAGGCTTCACCTGTGTTCGCTCAAAAGTGATGCGGCCTTCCGACGGATGCGCTGGATCGCGTTGTCCACCGACTTGACAGGTTTGCCGACCTCCGCGGCCATCTCCTCATAGGAACAGCCGTCCAAATACAATGCAAGAACCCTGGCTTCAAACGCGGACAGCAGGGACATCAGCTTCTGCTGCCTCTCCCGGTGCTCCTCCGCACCGATCACCAGATGGGCGGGGTCGGACGTCGCCTGACCCGTTTCCACCGTTTCGTCAAAAAGAGGGGTTTTGGCAATGCGTTCCGCGTGGTTGAGCGGCTCATGCTTGGCGGCAGAAGCCTCGCTGACGGCGGAATAGATGCGGCGCATGACACACATGCGCGCGAACGCCTCAAACGGCACGCCGCGCTCCGGCGAGAAGGCGCGCACGGCCTTGAGCAGACCGAGCATTCCCTCCTGAATCAGATCCTCCCCGTCGCCGCCCGCCAGAAAATACGGACGGGAGCAGGCCTTTACCACGCTGAAATAGCGGGTGGCCAGCAGCTCCTCCGCCGCGCGGTCTCCCTGCTGCGCCAGCGCGCACAGCTGCTCATCTGAGCAGCTTTTGTTTGCAGCAGCTTCTTCATTGCGATACATCATATTGCTCTCTATTATACTCCACCGCACACGGTCTGTCAACGATCTTTTGTTTACTATATCGATATGTGACAGAATTATCCGCGCTTTTTTGTGCATTTACGCCAATTTTCGTGTTACTTTTCCGGAAAACACAGCGGAGAGGATACAGCGCTGCATCCTCTCCGCCTGAAATTGTCAAAGAATGGATTCGATCACCTTGGCGACCGCCTCGGCGGCGTTGTGCACGCGGGTTTTGTCCATGCCCTCGACCATGACGCGCACCAGCGGCTCCGTGCCGGACGGGCGCACGAGAATGCGGCCCTCGCCGAGGCTCTGCTTCTCCTTTTCGATGGCCTGCTGCACCTCCGGCCGGTCGGACAGCGTGTACTTGAGCGCCGTCGGCACCTGCACGTTGATCATGATCTGCGGCCACGGCACGACCTCAGACGCGATCTCAGATGCGCGCTTGCCGCTGTCCTTGAGCATCTTGAGGAACTGCACCGCCGTCAGCTCGCCGTCGCCGGTCGTGGCGTACTCCAGGAAAATGATGTGGCCGGACTGCTCTCCGCCGAGGATATAGCCGTTCTCCAGCATCTTTTCCAGCACGTAGCGGTCGCCGACGTCGGAACAGACAATTTCCATGCCGCGCTCCCGCGCATAGGCGTGCAGACCCATGTTGGACAGGATGGTGGCGACAAACGCATTGCCGCGCAGCTTGTGCTGCTTTTTGAGCTGCGCCGCGCAGACCGCCATGATGCGGTCGCCGTCCAGCTTCTCACCCTTGTCGTCGACGATCAGGCAGCGGTCCGCGTCGCCGTCGAACGCGATGCCCGCGTCATAGCCGCCCTTGCGGACGAGCTCCTGCAGCGCCTCCAGATGCGTCGAGCCGCAGCGGTCGTTGATGTTGCAGCCGTCCGGCTCGTAATAGCGGATGGACGCATCCAGATTCAGCTTGCGGAACAGGCGGGACGCCGTGGTGGACGAGGCGCCGTTTGCGCAGTCGACGACGACGCGCAGGCCGGACAGGTCGCCCTGAATCGTCTCCGCGAGATAGTCGGTGTACTCCTCCACCGGATCGATTTTCGAGCGCAGCACATGGCCGATCTTGTCGTGCGTCGCGCACGGCAGATTGTCCACGTGGTCGATGTATTCCTCGATGCGGGCCTCCAGATCGTCCGACAGCTTGTAGCCGCTGCCCGCAAAGATCTTGATGCCGTTGTGCTCATACGGATTGTGGGAGGCGGAAATGACGATGCCCGCATCCGCCTTGTGCTTGATGGTCAGGTATGCGACCGCGGGGGTCGGGATGACGCCGAGCGATTCGACATTGGTGCCGGACGAGCAGATGCCGGCGATCAACGCGGCTTCCAGCATATCGGAGGAAACGCGGGTATCCTTGCCAATCAGAATCTTGGTCTGGCGATTGGTCTGCTGTGCCAGCGCGTAGGCGACGGCGCGGCCGACTTTGAAGGCCAGATCTGCGTCCAACTCCACATTGACGACGCCGCGAATTCCGTCTGTTCCAAAATACTTGCCCATACTCATATCTCCTTCTATCTGATAAACTACTGCGCGGCGCGCCAAAACATGCCGCACAATGCAAACATTCGATCAATCGGTAAGCCGCATCTGCTCCGGCGCCGCCGGCGCATTCGGCCGGATGTCCAGATGGTCGTAGGCCAGCGCCGTGACACAGCGCCCGCGCGGCGTGCGGTTGAGAAAGCCGATCTGCATCAGATACGGCTCATAGACATCCTCCAGCGTGACCGCCTCCTCGCCGATGGTCGCCGCCAGCGTCTCCAGCCCGACCGGGCCTCCGCCGAAAGCCGTCATAATGCTGCGCAGCATGCGCCGGTCGATCGAATCCAGTCCAAGCTGGTCGATTTCCAGCGCGCGCAGGGCGGTGTCCGCCGCCTTCTGCGTGATGACGCCGTCGAACTGCACCTGCGCGAAATCGCGCACGCGGCGCAGCAGGCGGTTGGCGATGCGCGGCGTGCCGCGCGAGCGGCGCGCGATTTCATACGTCCCCGCTGGTTCGGCCGCAACCTGCAAAATGTCCGCCGAGCGCGAGACAATCTGCTGTAACTCCTCCGGCGAATACAGCTCCAGCCGGAGCATGACGCCAAAGCGGTCGCGCAGCGGGGAGGTCATCTGTCCCGCGCGCGTCGTCGCGCCGATGAGCGTAAATTTTGGCAGATCCAGCCGGATGGAGCGCGCGGACGGCCCCTTGCCGATGATGATGTCGAGCGCATAGTCCTCCATCGCCGGATACAGAATCTCCTCGACGCTGCGATTCAGCCGGTGAATTTCGTCGATAAACAGAATATCATTTTCGCTCAGATTGGTCAACAGCGCCGCGAGATCGCCCGCCTTTTCGATCGCCGGGCCGCTGGTCACGCGGATGTTGACGCCCATCTCGTTGGCGATGATGCCCGCCAGCGTGGTCTTGCCGAGGCCGGGCGGGCCGTACAGCAGCACGTGGTCGAGCGGTTCGCCGCGGCGGCGCGCCGCTTCGATAAAGACCAGGAGATTGTCCTTGGCCTTGGTCTGACCGATGTATTCCGCCATCGTCCTGGGGCGCAGGGTTGGCTCGATGTCGTCCCCCGCCGTCTGCGATGAGGTTACAATGCGGTCAGAAAAACTGTCGTCAAATTCAATACTCATAGAATTGCTTCCTCAGTTACTGCGCCGCCAGCTTTTTCAGGCAGGCGCGGATGAGATCCTCTGCGGACAGATCGCCGGACACCGGAAGCCCCTCCATCGCGCGCACGGCCTCCGCCTGCGAATAGCCGAGCACCATGAGCGCGGAAATCGCCTCGTTGACCGCCCCCGCCGCAGGGTCGGGCGCGGCTGCCGCCGGCAGGATCAGTCCGGCGCCCGTGCCGGCGCTCTCCTGCTCCTTGGCGAGCTTATCCTTGAGCTCCAGGCAGATGCGCTGGGCGATTTTCTTGCCGATGCCCGGCGCGCGCGTCAGAAACTTGGTGTCCTCCGTGATGATGGACAGCGCGAGCTGGCTCGGCGGGGCGCTGCTCAGGATGGCAAGCGCCGCCTTCGGTCCGACACCGGAAACGCCGAGCAGCAGCTTGAAGCAGTTCAATTCCTCCATCTCGGCGAAGCCGTACAGGTCGCAGGCGCTCTCCCGCACGCTCAGATAGGTGTACAGGCGCGCTTTTTTGCCGCATTGCAGCGCGGCGCAGGTGTTCTGCGAGGTGCGGCACGCATAGCCGACGCCCGCGCAGTCGATGACGGCGAGCTCCTGCTCGATGAGCGCGACCGTGCCTTCTACGTAATAAAACAAAACTGACTCCTTCTCCGCTTGCGCAGGCGGCTCAAAGCCCCTGCGTCTGACTGGTCAACCGCGAGCCGGCGCTGTGCGCATGGCAGATCGCCAGCGCCAGCGCATCCGCCGCGTCGTCCGGGCGCGGCATGCGCGGCAGCTTCAGCATCAGGCGCGTCATCTCCATCACCTGGCGCTTCTCTGCGCGCCCATAGCCGACCACGGACTGCTTTACCTCCGAGGGGGTGTATTCCGCCGGTGCGATGCCCCGCTGCGCACAGGCGAGCAGAAGCACGCCGCGCGCATGGCCGACCTGAATTCCGGTCGTGATATTGGTATTGAAAAACAGCTCCTCCACCGCGACCGCATCTGGATGGAACGTATCCAGCAGAGTCAGCATATCATCATAAATCTCTTTCAGCCGCAGATACAGCGGAATCCCGGCCGGCGTGGTGATCGCGCCGTGTCGGATGTGGGTGAACTGCGTGCGTTCGTACTGTACGACGCCATATCCGACTGTGGCATATCCCGGATCGATTCCCAGAATAATCATACCTTCCTCCCGTTTCTGCATGCCGCATTCTTAGTGTACCACACCCCGGCGTATATCACAAGAAATTCCCGCTTCCGACAGCAAAAAAAGTGCAACTTGCACGTCACACGCCGTATCCGGCGCGGCGGATGCGGTCGGCGGCGAGCAGGATGCCCGCCTTGCCGGAGGGATAGGTCAGGCCGCCCTGCATGTAGCAGACATACGGCTCGCGCATCGGCGCGTCGGCGGACAGCTCGATGGACGCGCCCTGCACGAACGCACCGGCGGCCATGATGACCTGATCGTCGTAGCCCGGCATATCCCACGGAACCGGCGTCACGTAGGAATCGACCGGCGCGCCCGCCTGAATTCCCTCGCAGAAGCGGCACAGCGGCTCCGGCGCGCCGAAGGCGATGGACTGAATGATGTCGTAGCGCGTGTCCTCCGGCAGCGGATGCACCTCAAAGCCGAGCATCTGCATGACCTTCGCGCAGAAAATCGCGGTTTTGAGCGCCTGCGCGGTGGTGTGCGGCGCGAGGAACAGACCCTGATACAGCAGGCGGTTCTGCCCCATCGTGCAGCCGCATTCGCCGCCGATGCCCGGCGCGGTCAGCCGGTAGGAGGCGTTTTCGACGAGGTCGGCTCTGCCCGCGATGTAGCCGCCGGTCGGCGCCAGTCCGCCGCCCGGGTTTTTGATCAGCGAGCCCGCGATGAGATCCGCGCCGACCTGCGTCGGCTCGAGCTCCTCGACAAATTCGCCGTAGCAGTTGTCGACCATGAGGACGGCATCCGGATTGGCCGCGCGAACCGCCGTGCAGATCTCGCCGATCTGCGCGCACGAGAGCGTCTCGCGCACGCCATAGCCCTTGCTGCGCTGGATGAAGACCAGCTTGACGTCCGGCGCCGCCGCCGCGGCCGAGATGGCCGGGAGGTCGGGCAGGCCGTCCTTCATCTCCACCTGGCGGTAGCCGATGCCGTACTGCTTCATGCTGCCCGCCATGTCGCCCGTAATCGTGTTCATCAGCGTGTCGTAGGCCGGGCCAGTCGCGGACAGCACGACGTCGCCCGGCTTGACGGCGGAGAACATCGCGCAGCACAGCGCGTGCGTGCCGTTGACAAAGCCGATGCGCACCAGCGCGGACTGCGTGCAAAAGATGTCCGCATAGATTTTGTCCAGCGTGTCGCGCCCCTGGTCGTCGTATCCGTAGCCAGTCGTGCCGGCAAACATGCTCTCGCCGACGCGGTTTTTGGAAAACGCCGCGAGAACCTTCTCCGTGTTGCGCTCGCTTATCTCGTCGATGCGGTCGAACAGCGGGCGGATGGCCCGTTCCGCGTCGCGTCCCAGCTGGCGCACTTCGGGCGAAATATCCAGATAATTCATAGTTTCTTCTCCATCATGTGATGCGGGCAGCCCTCGTCGTCGTATTCCCCGCCGAACGGCTGAAACCCGTTTTTCTCATAAAATGCCATCGCGCGGCACTGCGCGCCGAGCACCACCCGCCGCGCGCCGAGCGCGCGCGCCTTGTCGCAGCACGCCGTCAGAATCGCCGAGCCACTGCCGCCGCCGCGCTCCTCGCGCAACACGGCCACTCGGCCGATGTGCATGCTGCCGGGCTCCGGCTCCGCGAACAGGCGCGCCGTGCCGATGGCTCTGCCGTCCCGGCACAGCAGCACGTGGTAGCTCTGCGCGTCCATCTCGTCAAATTCGCTGCAAAAGCCCTGCTCCTGTACAAAAACCGTCTCGCGGATTGCGCGCGCCTCCTGCGGGCACGCGCCGTATCCGCTCCAGATACATTCCATCTGATTCTCCTCGTTCCGTCAAAAAGGACGGCGCATCGCTGCAATCCGTCCTTTTTTGTTATTCCGTATCCGCCGGCAGCAGTGACGTGCCGTCCGGCAGGAGAAAGAGCGACGCCGGCGGCTGCTCCTGCTCCATTTCATCGACCACGACGCTGCGCACCAGCTCGCTGCCGCGCGTGTAGTCCGCCTGCACGAGCAGGCCGCTGACGGTGGAAATCCAATAGGTCAGCTGATAGCCGTTTTCCGCGTTGTCCACCGTCGCATAGATGCATGACACGCCGTTGACCGTGCGCAGACCCGCCTCCGTGATCGTCCGCGCATCCGCCTCAACCAGCGTCTCATACGTCGGGATCATGCTCAGATCGTCGGACGAGACGGTTCCCGTCGCCCCGCTGTACTGCGCAGCGCCGGCGCGCTGCCATGCGTAATAGTTGCCGTCGCGCACCGCCTCAAAGCGCGTGCTGTTGCCGTTCGCGTCCCGATATTCGGTCAAATACACGCCGTCGCGCACATACTGCACCGCGTGAATCTCCTTCCACGCGCCGCTCCAATACAGCGTATTGGTGACCGAGGCGGAATACGCCTCCGGGCGCGCGAGGCTCGCGACCACCTGCTGCACATTCTCCGTCGAGATGTCCGTGCGCGTCAGCTGGTACTGTGTCTGCTCGGTGATGATGTCGTGCGCGTCCGCGCCATCCCCCTCCGGGAGGACGATGCCGGCGTTGCCGCCGGGCAGCGCCGCCGCGCACAGCAGCGCGAGCACAACCGCCGCGCAGAAGACCGCCCACACCGTGCGGCGTCCGCCGCTCTTCTGTGTGCCGCCCTCCGCCTGCACCGGCAGTCTGGGCTGTTCTGTCGATTGTCCCGTCATCCGTTCCACTTCCCATCACGGGCAAAAGGAATCCGGCATGGTGTCAGCCTGTCTGAAATAATACCGGATCATCTGCACGATGCGGCGCGAGGTCTGGCCGTCGCCATACGGGTTGACCGCGTGCGCCATCGTCTGATATGCGTCCGGATCGTCCAGCAGCGTGCGCGCCATCGAGTAGATATCCTCCTCTTCGACGCCGGCCAGCCGGACGGTTCCCGCTTCAATCGCCTCCGGGCGCTCGGTTTCGCGGCGCAGGACGAGCACAGGCTTGCCCAGGCTGGGCGCCTCCTCCTGCAGGCCGCCGGAATCGGTCATGACCAGATAGCTGCGCCCCATCAGGTTGTGCATCTCGTCCACCGAGAGCGGCTCGATGAGGTGAATGCGCGGATGCCCGGACAGATATTTGGCCGCGGTTTCGCGCACATACGGGCTGAGGTGCACCGGATAGACGATGTCGATGTCGTCATAATCGTCTGCCAGGCGGCGCAGCGCGCGCATGATGTGCTCCATCGGCGCGCCGTAGTTTTCGCGGCGGTGCGCCGTGACGAGAATCACGCGGCGGCCGTCGTAATCCAGCTGCGCCAGCGTCTCGTCGCGGAAGCGGAAGTCCGGATTGACCGTCGAATGAATGGCGTCGACGACAGTGTTGCCGCAGACGATGACGCCGTCCGTGATGCCCTCCGCCGCGAGATTTTTGCGGTTGCGCTCGGTCGGCGCAAAGTGCAGCGCCGCGATCTGCCCGGTCAGCTTGCGGTTCATCTCCTCCGGGAACGGGGAGTATTTGTCAAAGGTGCGCAGGCCGGCCTCCACATGTCCCACCGGGATTTTGTGGTAAAAGGCCGCGAGCGCCCCCGCGAACGTCGTGGACGTATCGCCGTGCACGAGCACGATGTCCGGCTCCGCCTGCTCCAGCACCTCGTCCAGACCGGTGAGCGATTTCGTCGTGATGGTCGCGAGCGTCTGGCGCGGCTGCATGATGTCCAGATCGTAATCCGCCTTGAGGTGGAAAATGTCCATGACCTGGTCGAGCATCTGCCGGTGCTGCGCCGTGACGCACACGATCGACTGGACGCCTTCCGTGCGCTCCAGCTCGTGAATGAGCGGCGCCATTTTAATCGCCTCCGGCCGCGTGCCGAAGACGGTCATCACTTTTATCGTTTTCATGTTGTTCTCCTCCGCCGTCACGGGTTTCCTCCCGGCGCATTCCCGCCGTTCTGCTCGCGCTTTTGCAGCTCTTCCTGAAGCTGCTGCTCATGGCGGCGCATCTTCTGCCGCGAGGCGGAGAGATACACACCGCCGCCGATCATCAGCGTGAGAATGAGCACAACCACCAGCACGATGGCGCGCAGCTCGCCCGACGTCGTCAGTACGACCGCCAGCAGGCCGAGCGCCGTCGCGATGGCGTACAGAATCGCCACGGCCTGCTTCTGGTTAAAGCCCATGTCCATCAGGCGATGGTGCACGTGGCCGCGGTCCGGCGAGAGCGGGCTGCGGCCGGACAACACGCGGCGCAGAATGGCAAAGGCCGTGTCAAAAATCGGCAGGCCGAGAATCAGGAACGGCACGGCAAACGAAATGATCGCATATACCTTGAACATGCCCTGGATGGACAGCGTCGCCAGCATAAATCCCAAAAAGGTCGAGCCGGTGTCTCCCATGAAGATGCTCGCCGGATTGAGGTTGTACGGCATAAAACCGACGCAGGAACCGGCCAGAACGGCGAGGAAAATGGCAATCTGAATCTCGCCGATGAGCAGCGATACCGCCAGCATGGTCATGCACGCGATGGCGGACACGCCGACGGCAAGGCCGTCCAGACCGTCGATCAGATTGACCGCGTTGGTGATCGCGACAATCCAGATGATGGTGATCAGGATGGACAGCGGGCCGAATTCGAGATACAGGTCGTCGCTGAACAGGTTGGGATTGGTGATTCGTTCGATGCGCAGATTGCCGAACACGACCGGAATGGCCGCCGCAATCAGCTGGATGCAGAACTTGAACTTCGCGCCGAGCGCGTCGCGGTCGTCGAAAATGCCGAGAACGACGATAATCGCCGAACCGAGAAAAATAGTCAGGTTCTGCACATTCTTTTGCGCGAAAAAGAGGCTGACAAGGATAAACGCCAGATAAATCGCAAGGCCGCCCAGGCGCGGGATCGGCTTTTTGTGCATGCGGCGCGCGTCCTTCGGGACGTCAATCGCGCCGATGCGGT
>DXIG01000111.1 GCA_019112985.1 Candidatus Butyricicoccus stercorigallinarum
GTTGCGGATATCCACTTCCTCGCGCTTTTTCTTATCCTCGGCCGCATACTGCTCGGCCTCCTTGACGGCGCGCTCCACGTCCTCCTTGCTCATGTTGGTGGAGGAGGTGATGGTGATGTGCTGCTCCTTGCCGGTGCCCAGGTCCTTGGCGGTGACGTTCACGATGCCGTTGGCGTCGATGTCGAACGTGACCTCGATCTGCGGTACGCCGCGGCGCGCCGGGGCGATGCCGTCCAGATTGAAGCGGCCGAGCGTCTTGTTGTCCGCCGCCATCTCGCGCTCGCCCTGCAGGACGTGAATCTCAACCGACGGCTGGTTGTCGGCCGCGGTGGAGAAGATCTGGCTCTTCTTGGTCGGGATCGTGGTGTTGCGCTCGATCAGCTTGGTGCACACGCCGCCCAGCGTCTCGATGCCGAGCGACAGCGGGGTGACGTCGAGCAGCAGGACGTCCTTGACGTCGCCGCCGAGCACGCCGCCCTGAATGGCCGCGCCGACCGCCACGCACTCGTCCGGATTGATGCCCTTGAATGCATCCTTGCCGGTGATCTTCTTGACGGCCTCCTGTACGGCCGGGATACGGGTGGAGCCGCCGACCAGCAGGATCTTGGACAGGTCGCCCGCGGACAGACCCGCGTCGCGCATGGCCTGATTGACCGGTCCCATCGTCGCCTCGACGAGGTCGTGGGTCAGCTCATTGAACTTCGCGCGCGACAGCGTCAGCTCGAGGTGCTTCGGGCCGGTGGCGTCGGCGGTGATATACGGCTGGGAAATGGTGGTGGTGGCGACGCCGGAAAGCTCGATCTTCGCCTTCTCCGCCGCCTCCTTCAGGCGCTGCATGGCCATCTTGTCGTTGCGCAGGTCGATGCCGCTCGACTTCTGGAACTCGGACGCCATCCAGTCGATGACGCGCTGGTCGAAGTCGTCGCCGCCCAGGCGGTTGTTGCCCGCAGTGGCCAGAACCTCGAGCACGCCGTCGCCGATCTCGAGGATGGAGACGTCGAACGTGCCGCCGCCGAGGTCGTAGACCATGATCTTCTGCTCGGATTCCTTATCCACGCCGTAGGCCAGCGCGGCCGCAGTCGGCTCGTTGATGATGCGCTTGACGTCCAGACCCGCGATTCTGCCCGCGTCCTTGGTCGCCTGGCGCTGCGCGTCGGTGAAGTACGCCGGGACCGTGATGACCGCCTCGGTGACCGGGGAGCCGATATACGCCTCCGCGTCCGCCTTCAGCTTTTGCAGCACCATCGCGGAAACCTCCTGCGGGGAGTATTTCTTGCCGTCGATGGCGACGCGGTAATCCGAGCCCATGTGGCGCTTGATGGAAATGATGGTGCGCTCCGCGTTGGTGACCGCCTGGTTCTTCGCGGTCTGGCCGACGATGCGCTCGCCCTGCTTATTGAATGCCACGACAGACGGGGTGGTTCTTGCGCCCTCGCTGTTGGGGATGACGACTGCCTCGCCGCCTTCCATCACGGCGACGCAGGAGTTGGTGGTACCCAGGTCAATGCCGATAATCTTGCCCATAATTCAGTTCCTCCTAAATATAAGAAAAAAGATGTTGTTTTACAAAAGTCAGTTCGCGACCTTGACCATCGCGGTGCGGATGATCGTGTCGCCGTGGCGGAAGCCCTTCTGGAAGCATTCCGCGATGCAGCTCTCGCCGAGCGATTCGTCTTCGACGTGCATGACCGCGTTGTGCACGGTCGGGTCGAACGCGGCGCCCGGCTCCGCGGTGATGATTTCCACGCCGAGCGACTCGAGCGCGGAATCGAACTGCCGCGCCGTCATCTCGACGCCCTTCTTGTATTCGGCGTCGGCGGTTTCCTGCGCCAGCGCGCGCTCCAAATTGTCATAAATCGGCAGAATGGCGGACAGAGCCTTGCCGGTCGCCTCTGCACGGATCCGCTCGCGCTCCTTGGCGACGCGCTTGCGGAAGTTGTCATATTCGGCAGCCATGCGCATATAGCGGTCGTTCAGCTCCTCCAGCTGCTGTTGCAGCTTCTGCTCGGCGGTCGGCTCCGCGTCCGGCTGCTCTGCCGGCGCCGCGCTCTCCTGCTCCGCGGCGGTCTCCGCCGTCTCCTGAACGAGCTCCTGCTCTACGCTGTCTTTGGTTTCCATGTGTGGTCGTTCCTCCTCCATCGCCGCGCGGGGCGGCGGGGTAATGCTATGCTATGCAGCGGGATGCCGCTACTCTTCCTCAAAAAATGTCTCGGCGATCAGGCGGTTGAGCCCCTTGGAGAACAGCGCCAGCCGCGCGGACAGCCGGGCATAATCCATGCGCGTCGGCCCGACGATGCCGATCAGGCCGCGCCCGACCGAGCCGATGTTGTACGTCGCGTACACCATGCTCGCGTTCTGCATCGGCCCCGTGCCGTTTTCCGGCCCGATGGTGATGCGCACGCCGTCGATGTCGCGGGTGAAGGTGCGCAGCGCCGGCATGTTGCTCTCATCCGAGATGTAGTCGAGCAGCTCCTGCGCCTTGTGCACGTCCTTGTACTCCGGATAGGCCAGCAGCTTGGACGCGCCCTGCAAAAAGACCTTCTGCTCGCTCATCTCCTCGATGAACTCGTCAAGGAAGGCGGCGACCAGCGTCAAAAGCGCGGTCACGCCCGCGGCGCGGCGCACGATGTCGAGGCGCTCCGGTGTGATGGCGTCGATCGGGATGCCGGTCAGCGTCTGGTTGAGCACATAGGTCAGCAGCTCCGCCTCGTCGGCGGTGACCGGCGTGCCGGTGCGCAGCATCTTGTTTTTCACCACGCCGCTGTCTGTGACGACGACGATGACGAAATCCACCGGACTGACCGAGATGATCTGGAATTTCCGGATGGTCACGCGCTGCATCATCGGGGTGACGGCGAGCGTCGTGTACTCGGTCAGGTTGGAGATCAGCTTGCCCGCCTCGGACACCATGCGGTCGAGCTCCTTGACCTTGAGCTTCATGACCGCGTTGATGCGGTCGACGTCGGCGGCGGTCAGGTTGGGCTGCCCCATCAGCTCGTCGACATACAGCCGGTAGCCCGCGGGCGACGGGATGCGCCCGGCCGAGGTGTGCGGCTTTTCCAGATAGCCCATCTCCTCCAGCTCGCTCATCTCGTTGCGGATGGTCGCGGAGGAGAAGCCCAGCTCCGGGCGGCTCGCGATCGCCTTGGAGCCAACCGGCTCCGCGGTGCGGATATAGTCGCCGATGATGGTCTTTAAGATCAGTTTTTTGCGTGCGGACAGCTCCACGGTATTCACCTCCTGATGATTCCGGGTGCTTTAGCACTGTCTTGCTTCGAGTGTTAGCACTCAACGTCCCTGAGTGCTAAATACAAGATACCACCCGTCCCCCGCAATGTCAAGGAAAAGGCGCGGAATTTCTGTGAATAATTTGTGAATGTTGAAAATTGCTGTAAAACTGCCCGTTTGCCGGCGGATTTTCCGGAGAATTTTGGGCAGTTTTTCCGGCGGGCGCGGCCGCCCCTGCGCGCGCCGGGGCGCGGGCGTCCCGCGGGCGGTTTTTATGCGCAATTGCCGTTGTCGCGCGCGAAATGCTATGCTATACTATTATTTACGAGAAAACGGCGGTCATACCCGCCGCCGCGAACGCCTGCCGCGCCGCAGCCCGCCTGCCGCGCGGTACAAAAGGAGCAAGCATGAAAGATCAATCTCTCATCCGCAATTTTTCGATTGTGGCGCACATCGACCACGGCAAATCCACGCTGGCCGACCGCCTGCTGGAGCAGTGCCACACCGTCTCCCAGCGCGACATGGAGAGCCAGCTGCTGGACAACATGGAGCTGGAGCGGGAGCGCGGCATCACAATCAAGGCCCGCGCCGTGCGCATGGACTACGATGCGCAGGACGGGAAGACCTATCAGATGAACCTGATCGACACGCCGGGCCACGTCGACTTCAACTACGAGGTCTCGCGCTCGCTCGCCGCCTGCGAGGGCGCCGTGCTCGTCGTCGACGCCACGCAGGGCATCGAGGCGCAGACGCTCGCCAACACCTATCTCGCCATCGAGCACGGGCTGGAGGTGCTGCCGGTCGTCAACAAGATCGACCTGCCGTCCGCCGACCCGGCGCGCGCCAAGCACGAGATCGAGGACATCATCGGCATCCCCGCCGAGGACGCGCCGGAGGTGTCCGCCAAAATGGGCATCAACATCCCGGAGGTGCTCGAGCGCATCGTCAGCGACATCCCCGCCCCGCAGGGCGACCCGGACGCGCCGCTGCGCGCGCTCATCTTCGACAGCCAGTACGACGCCTACCGCGGCGTCATCGTCTATGTCCGCGTCATGGAGGGCAGCCTGCGCCCCGGCATGAAGGTCGCCATGATGGCCACCGGCGCGCAGTTCCAGGTCGTCGAGGCCGGCTATATGCGCCCGCTGTCGCTCGAGCCGTCGGCGGACGGCCTGTGCGCCGGCGAGGTCGGCTACTTTACGGCGTCCATCAAAAATGTCTCGGACACGCGCGTGGGCGACACGGTCACGGGCGCGGAGCGCCGCGCCCCCGAGCCGCTGCCCGGCTACCGCAAGGTGCAGCCGATGGTGTTCTCCGGCGTCTATCCGGCGGACAGCGCGCGCTATCCCGACCTGCGCGACGCGCTGGAAAAGCTCCAGCTCAACGACGCCTCGCTCACCTTCGAGCCGGAAAGCTCGATCGCGCTCGGCTTCGGCTTCCGCTGCGGCTTCCTCGGCCTGCTGCACATGGAGATCATCCAGGAGCGCCTGGAGCGCGAATACGACCTCGACCTCATCACCACCGCCCCCAGCGTCATCTATAAGATCAAGCGCACGGACGGCGAGGAGGAATACATCGACAACCCGCTCAACTATCCCGACCCCACGACGCTCGACTACGCCGAGGAGCCCTACGTCAAGGCGAACATCATGACGCCGAGCGAATACGTCGGCAACATCATGGAGCTGTGCCAGGAGCGGTGCGGCGTGTACAAGGACATGCAGTACATCGACACCGACCGCGTCGAGCTGCACTACGAGCTGCCGCTCGGCGAAATCATCTACGACTTTTTCGACGCGCTCAAATCGCGCACGCGCGGCTACGCCTCGCTCGACTACGAGCTGATCGGCTACCGCCGCTCGCAGCTGGTCAAGCTGGACGTCCTGCTCAACGGCGACCCGGTGGACGCGCTGTCGTTCATCGTGCACACGGAGAAGGCCTACGGGCGCGCGCGCAAGATCGTCGAAAAGCTCAAGGAAAACATCCCGCGCCAGCTGTTCGAGGTGCCGGTGCAGGCCGCCATCGGCAACAAGATCATCGCGCGCGAGACCATCAAGGCGATGCGCAAGGACGTGCTCGCCAAGTGCTACGGCGGCGACATCACACGCAAGAAAAAGCTGCTGGAAAAGCAGAAGGAAGGCAAAAAGCGCATGCGCGCGCTCGGCTCCGTGCAGGTGCCGCAGGAGGCCTTCATGGCGGTGCTCAAGCTGGATGAAGAGTAAACTCGGCCTCTATGTCCATGTGCCGTTCTGCGCGGCGAAGTGCGCCTACTGCGACTTCTACTCGCTCGCGGGTCAGGCGCCGCAGCGCATGGACGCCTATGTGCGCCGCCTGACCGAACAGCTCGCGCAGGCGGCGGACGCCTGCGCCGCCTACACCGTGGACACCATCTATTTCGGCGGCGGCACGCCCAGCCTGCTGGGCGGCGCGCGGCTGGCGCGCATGTTGCAGGAGATCGCGCGCCGGTACGACGTCGCGCCGGAGGCGGAGATCACCGCGGAGGCCAATCCGGACTCCATGACGGACGAATTTCTGTCCGCCGCGCGCGCGGCGGGCGTCAACCGCCTGTCCGTCGGCATCCAGTCCGCGCACGACGAAGAGCTGCGCGCGCTCGGGCGCGTCCACACCTTCGCGCAGGCCCTTCGCGCCGTCGCCCGCGCGCGGCGCGAAGGCTTTGCCAACCTCAGCCTCGACCTGATGTACGCCCTGCCCGGGCAGACGCCCGCGCGCCTGTCGCAGTCGCTCGACGCGCTGCTCGCGCTGGAGCCGGAGCACCTGTCGTGCTACGGGCTGACGCTCGAGCCGGACACGCCGCTCGGCCGCCGCAAGCCCGTCCTGCCCGACGAGGACGCGCAGGCGGATCTGTATCTGCTGGTGTGCGAGACGCTGGCGCGGGCGGGCTTCGAGCACTATGAGATCTCCAATTTCGCGCGCGGCCGCCGCTTCCGCAGCCGCCACAACAGCCGCTACTGGGCGCAGTCGCCCTATCTCGGCTTCGGCCCCGGCGCGCACAGCGATTTCGGCGGGCAGCGCACCGCCTGGCCGCGCGATCTGGACGCCTGGCTGCGCGGCGATGCGCATCCGGCCGTCGAGGACGGCGACATCGACCGCGCGCGCGAGTACCTCATGCTCGCGCTGCGCACTTCGGACGGCTGGGATGCGGCGCACTACCGCGCCGCCTTCGGGCGCGACCCCGCCCCCGTCGAGCGGGCGCTCGCCGCGCTGCCGTCCGCATACATCCGTCACACGGGAACCCGCTGGCATCTGACCGACGCGGGCTTCCTGATTTCCAACCCCATTCTTCTCGCCGCGCTCGACGCGGCCGAAACGCATTAGGAGGACACAAACATGCGTGCAATGTTAACTGTAGCAGGTAAGGACCGCACCGGCGTCATCGCCCGGATCTCCAACACCCTGAGCAACCACGCCGTCAACATCGTCGACGTGCGGCAGAACGTCATGGGCGGCGACCTGTTCGCCATGATTATGCTGGTCGAGCTGGAAAACTGCGACATCAGCTTCCCGGCGCTGACCGCGCAGCTCGAGGCGGACGGCGTCGAGCTGGGCATGAAGGTACATCTGATGCATGAGGATATCTTCAACGCCATGCACCGCATCTGAGAGGAGCCGCACGATGATTAACAGCTTTGACATTCTCGAGACCATCAAGATGATCGAGGACGAGCATCTGGATATCCGCACGATCACGATGGGTATCTCGCTGCTCGACTGCATTTCCGACGACATCAACGCGGTTTCCGACAAAATCTACGACAAAATCACGCGCAAGGCGGAGCATCTGGTGACCACCGGCGAGCAGATCGAGCGCGAGCTGGGCATCCCGATCATCCACAAGCGCATCTCGGTCACCCCGATCGCCATGGTCGGCGCGGCGACCGAAGCGAGCTCCTACGTCCCGCTGGCGCAGGCGCTCAACCGCGCGGCGGAGACGTGCGGCGTCAACTTCATCGGCGGCTTTTCCGCGCTGGTGCAGAAGGGCTTCGCCAAGGGCGATGAGATCCTTATCCGCTCCATCCCGGAGGCGCTGGCCTCCACCGATCTGGTGTGCGCGTCGGTCAACGTCGCCTCCACCAAGGCGGGCATCAATCTGGACGCCGTGCGCATGATGGGTGAAGTCGTCCGCCAGACCGCCGAGCTGACCGCCGAGCAGCGCTGCATCGGCGCGGGCAAGCTGGTCGTGTTTGCCAACGCCGTCGAGGACAACCCGTTTATGGCGGGCGCGTTCCACGGCGTCGGCGAGGCGGACTGCGTGCTCAACGTCGGCGTCTCCGGCCCGGGCGTCGTGCATTCCGCCATCCGCCGCGCGGGCGACTGCCCGATCAACGAGGTGGCGGACATCATCAAGAAGACGGCGTTCAAGATCACCCGCATGGGTCAGCTGGTCGGCGCGATCGCCTCCGAGCGCCTCGGCGTGCCGTTCGGCATCGTCGACCTGTCGCTCGCGCCGACGCCCGCCGTCGGCGACTCGGTCGCGCGCATTCTGGAAGAGGTCGGCCTGGAGTGCTGCGGCACGCACGGCACGACGGCCATTCTCGCCATGCTCAACGACGCGGTCAAGAAGGGCGGCGTCATGGCGTCCGCCTCCGTCGGCGGCCTGTCCGGCGCGTTCATCCCGGACTCCGAGGACGAGGGCATGATTCACGCCGTCCACGAGGGCGCGCTGCATCTGGACAAGCTGGAGGCGATGACCGCCGTGTGCTCGGTCGGTCTGGACATGATCGCCATTCCGGGCGACACGCCGGCGGAGACCATCTCCGCCATCATCGCGGACGAGGCCGCCATCGGCGTGGTCAACAACAAGACCACGGCGGTGCGCATCATCCCGGCCATCGGCTGCAAGATCGGCGACGAGCTGGAATTCGGCGGCCTGCTCGGCTCCGCGCCGGTCATGGACGTGCATCCGTTCTCTGCCGCGAAGTTCATCCACCGCGGCGGACGCATCCCCGCGCCGATGCACTCGCTCAAAAACTGACCGCCATGAGACGAATCAGACGGCGCTGGCGGACGTTCCGCGCCTGGTACGCCGCCGGCATGTTCGGCATGACCGCCCTGCTCGGGCTGCTCGGGCGAAAGAAGTAAACGAAACAGCGGGTGCCGGCGGCCTGTGCCGCCGTGCGCCCGCTTGACAAATGCGCAAAAATCGCGTATGCTGAAGATACAAAGACGAGGCACGCCGACAGACGGCTCGCCCTCACGTATTACGAGTGAAGTAATCCGCCTCAGAGTAGCAAAATAGGCGGATTACTTTTTCATTATCTGGACAACCAGACTGACCATGCCGATGAGTACCATCGTGTACGCAAACAGCGCCTCGTATGTAACCATTGGCAGCCCTCCTTCCGCTTTTTCAAACTCCGGAGGGCAAAAAAAGTACCTGCCCTCCGTCCATCGTGGAACAGAGGGCGTTCCGCCTGCCGTTGTGACATGCCTCGCGGTATTTATCCTATCAGAGATCATGAAAGCCGTCAAGCCGCCGCTTGACAAATGCGCAAAAATCGCGTATGCTGAAGATACAAAGACGAGGCACGCCGACAGACGGCTCGCCCTCATATGTTGACGAAGTAATCCGCCTGAAATGAGGAGTGAAGGCGGATTACTTTTTCATTATCTGGACAACCAGACTGACGATGCCGATGAGTACCATCGTGTACGCAAACAGCGCCTCGTATGTAACCATTGGCAGCCCTCCTTCCGTTTTTTCAAACTCCGGAGGGCAAAAAGCACCTGCCCTCCGTCCATCGTGGAACAGAGGGCGTTCCGCCTGCCGTTG
>DXIG01000112.1 GCA_019112985.1 Candidatus Butyricicoccus stercorigallinarum
GGCGGGAGCGGCGCTCCGCTGCGCCGCGTTTCGGTTATTCTGAAAGCGGCAGAGGGGGTATTCCAATCTGTTATGGGCGCGCCCCGCCTGCATCCTGCACCGCCGCGTGTGGAATCGGTTGCGCGCGGCGCGGTTCTGCGGTATGATACAGGCAGGACGGTGATGGACATGGAAGAACAGCTGGATATTTTTGACGAGCAGATGCGCGCAATCGGCACGGCGCCGCGCAGCCGCGTGCACGCGGAAGGGCTGCTGCATCAGGTCGTGCACTGCTGGATGCTCGACGCGCACAGACCGGTCCTCTATTTTCAGCAGCGCGCGCGCACCAAGGCGGATTTTCCGGGGTTTTACGACCTGGCGTGCGGCGGGCATATCGGCGCGGGGGAATGCCCGGATGTGGCCGTGCTCCGCGAGGTGCGGGAGGAAACCGGCCTGCATCTCGCGCCGGGACAGCTCACGAAGTTAGGGCAGTACCGCGCGCCCGATCTGCGCCTGCCCGGCTTTTTCGACCGGGAGACCTCCCATGTCTATCTGCTGCGGCAGAGCGCGCCGCCGTTTGCGCCCGGCGGGGAAGTGGCGCGCATGGTCTGCGTCCGCGTGGCGGAGTTTTGCCGCATGGAGCTGCACAACGCGTGCGACATCGAGGTGGAAACGCTGGACGGCGCGCGCTTTCGCACGGCGCGCGGCCAGTGGTGCTGTCACGACGGGGAATTTGCCGCGCTGGTCGTCCCGTATCTGAAGCGGGAATTTCCCGGTCTGTTCTGACGGGGCGGTTTCCCCGATGCGGGGGGCGCGGGCGGGCAGGGCAATTCGCGCCTGCCGGAATGGCGCGCTTCGGACGATCCGGCATGGACAGGCAAACGCCGGCGCGGCGCGCGTGCGCCGCGCTTTTCCCGCGCAATTGTAACAATTCTACAGCATAATTGTAACAAATTGCCGCGCATGGTTGAACCGGTTTGGCAATGATGGTATAATAAACAGATAGTAATTTGGATAACTCCACAGAGGAGGAACAATCGTTGAACAGGGTTTCCATTCTCGGCGTACAATTTGACGCGATCTCCAAAAGCGAAGCCGTCGCGCGCGCGATGGCATGTCTGCGCGAGGGGAAGAAAGGCTATGTCGTCACGCCGAATTCTGAAATTGTCTATATGGCGCGCTCGGACGCGGGCCTGAAAAAGCTGCTCAACGGCGCGGCGCTCGTCCTGCCGGACGGCATCGGCGTCGTGCACGCGGCTAAGATTCTGAAAAAACCGCTGAAGGAAAAGGTCGCGGGCATCGAGTTCGCCGCGTCGCTGATGGAGGCGATGGCGAAGGAAGGGCGCAGCGTCTTTCTGTTCGGCGCGAAGCCGGGCGTCGCGGAAAAAGCCGCGGCCGCTTTGCAGGCATCCTATCCGGGACTGGCCGTCACGGGCTGCCGGGACGGCTATTTTCAGGACGACGCGCAGGCCGTGCGCGACATCAACGCCGCGGGACATTCGGACGTCATTCTGGTCTGCCTCGGCGCGCCGAAGCAGGAGCGGTTCATTGCCGCGCACATCGACGAGCTGGACGGCACGCTGCTGTGCGGGCTCGGCGGCTCGCTGGACGTCTATGCGGGCGTCGTCGAGCGCGCGCCGGCGTTTTATGTCAACCACGGACTGGAGTGGTTCTACCGGCTCAAAAAAGAGCCCTGGCGCGCCAAGCGCATGACGGCGCTGCCCAAATTTTTGCTGACTGTGGTCAAATCCAAAGTGACGGGAGAAGACAAATGAATGTAAAGCTGATTGCCTATACACCGATGCCGGAACAGCTGATTTCCGCCGCCGCCAAGACCTGTTACTCCGCCGCGACGGTCGATACGCTGCTGGACGGGCTGGACGAGGAGAAGACCCAGTCGTACCTGACGATGCTGACGGACATCGGGCACGAGAGCCCGATCGAGCACGCGTCGTTTACGTTTGCCATCGAGGGCGTCTCCCGTTCGCTGCTGGCGCAGATCACGCGGCACCGCATGGCGTCGTTCAGCGTGCAGTCGCAGCGCTATGTGCGCGAGCATGCGTTTGAATTTGTCATCCCGCACGAGATCGAGGCGGTTCCGGAGGCGAAGGAAGCGTTCTTGCAGGCGATGGAGGCCGATCAGCGCGCGTATGAAACGCTGACGGGACTGCTGCTGGAGCGCCACATGCAGGCGTTTCTCGCGGCGGGCTGTTCGGAAAAAGAAGCGCGCCGCAGGGCGGAGAAAAAGGCAATTGAGGACGCGCGCTATGTGCTGCCCAACGCCTGCGCGACCAAGATGGTCATGACGGCCAATGCCCGCTCGCTGTACAACTTTTTCCGCCTGCGCTGCTGCAACCGCGCGCAGTGGGAGATCCGCGAGCTGGCGGAGGAGATGTACCGCCAGGTGTACGCCGTGGCGCCGGTGCTGTTCCGCAAGGCGGGGCCGTCCTGCACCTGCGGCGCGTGCTCGGAGGGCAAGATGAGCTGCGGCATGGCGCAGGAGGTGCGCGAGAAATATGCGCGCATGCGCGCGGAGGCCGCGCGATGAGCGGAAAGCTGCTGGTACTGGAGGGGACGGATGCGTCCGGCAAGTCCACGCAGTTTGCGCGGCTGTGCGCCAATCTGGACGCGCGCGGCATCGCCTACCGCCGTCTCGTGTTCCCGCGCTATCAGGAGGAATCATCCGCTCTCATCCGCATGTACCTCGGCGGACAGTTCGGCAGCCGCCCGGACGACGTCAGCGCGTACACGGCGTCCACCTTTTTCGCCGTCGACCGGTATGCATCCTATCAGACCGAATGGAAAGACTACTATGAAAACGGCGGGCTGATTCTCGCCGACCGCTACACGACGTCCAACGCGGTGCATCAGGCGTCCAAGCTGTCCGGGGAGGAGCAGGGGCGCTATCTCGACTGGCTGTTTGATTTTGAATATCGCATTATGGGCATCCCTGCGCCCGACGATGTGTTTTTTCTCGATATGCCCATGCAGGCGGTGCGCGATCTGCTCGAACACCGCCAGGGAAAGACGCAGGACATCCACGAGCAGGATCTGACGTATCTGGAGCACTGCTATCAGACGGCGTCCGGGCTGGCCGACCGGTTCGGCTGGCACCGCATCCGCTGCGTGCGCGATGGGCGCATCCGCCCGGTGGAAGACATCTCGCAGGAGCTCACGGCAGAGGTGCTCCGCGCAATACCCTAAAAGGAGACTTGCATTTTTTTATGCTATCGTTTAACCCCATTACATTAGAGGATAAAACCAAGGCCGATTTCTGCTTGGCAAAGCACAACTACCGCATCTGCGAGCACTGCTTTGCCGATCTGTTCATCTGGAAAGACCACTATGACACGCAAATCTGTTTTGCGGACGGTTATCTGTTCGTCAAAATGGCGACCTTTCCGGACAAAGTACCGATGTATCTCGCGCCGATCGGCGCGGGCGACCTGAAGGCCGCCATGCTGCGGCTGGAGGAGGACGCGCAGGCGCGCGGCATTCCGTTTGCCGTCTGCGCCATTCCGGAGCCGATGATCGCGCAGATCGAAGCGGCGCTTCCGGGGCGCTACACGTTTACCGACGTCGTGGACTCCGCGGATTACATCTATTCCGCGGAAAAGATGATGACGCTTTCCGGCAAGAAATTGCAGTCCAAGCGCAATTTTGTCAACCGGTTCCGCAAGACCTACGACGGGCGCTGGTCGTATGAGGCGCTGACCGACGCCAACCGGCAGGAGGCGTATCAGTTCCACCTGCACTGGTGCGAAACGGGCGACAACTGCCCCAACGGCACGATGTATTCCGGCGAGACCTGCGCGGTCGCGCTGGCGCTGGACAACCGCGAGGCGCTCGGCATGAAGGGCGGCATCCTGCGGCTGGACGGCGCGGTCATCGGCTTTACGATGGGCTGCCCGGTCAGCGAGGACACCTATGTCATCCAGCTGGAAAAGGCGGAGGCGTCCGTTCCGGGCGCGTATGCCATGATCAACCAGCAGTACGCCCAGCACAACTGCGCGGGCTATGCGTATATCAACCGCGAGGACGACCTCGGGCTGGAAGGCCTGCGCAAGGCGAAGCAGTCGTACCAGCCGGTGCAGATGGGCAAAAAATTCCTGGCGGTGAAAAACGCATGATCCGGTTTGCACAGGACCGCGATTTCGACGCGGTGCTCGCGCTGTGGAAGCGCTGCTTTCCGGGGGACGAGGCGTTCACGCAGTGGTTTTTCCACCATCGCTTCCGCCCGGCGGAGACGCTGCTGGACGAGGAGGACGGCGCGCTGTGCGCCATGCTGCAAATGCTGCCGTACCGGCTTCGCGACGCGCGCGGCATGCGCCCGGTCACCTATATCTACGGCGCGTGCACCGCGCCGGAATGCCGCCGGCAGCACCGCATGGACCGCCTGCTGGCGCATTCGTTCGCGCTCGACCGGCAGATGGGGCGCGCGGCCTCCATCCTGATCCCGCAGGAGGAGTGGCTGTTCGGGTTTTACGACCAGTTCGGCTACCAGACCGCCTTTTTCGTCGACACGCAGACCATCGAGCGCGCGGCGTCTGCGGATTGCGGCGGCGCGCTTTGCCGCCTGACGGAGCGGGACATTGCGGAGATGCAGGCGCTGTACCCGGACGGCGGGATGTGCCTGCTGCGCTCGGACGGCGACTGGCGCGCACAGCTTGCGCTGTTTGAGGCGCTCGGCGCCGGCGTCTTCGGCCTGCGGCGCGCGGGTCGCCTGACGGCGTATGCCTTCGTCTGGCGCGACGGGGCGGATGGGCTGCTGGCGCAGGAGGCCTGCGGCGCGGAGGTTCCCGCGCTGGCGCAGGCGGTGCTGCACACATGCGGCTGCGCGCGGATGCGCGTGACGGCGCCCGGCGCCGGACAGAAGCTGGGCTGCATCCGCTATCACGACGATACGCCCGTGCGGCGTGGATATTTTAACCTGATGTTCAATTGACATTTCGATCACATTGTGACCATATAAAGGAGGATGCGGATTATGGTATATCTCTTTCATGTAGACGGATACGAAGACACCGAGATGATTGCGCCGCTCGACATGCTCACCCGCGCGGGCATTCCGGTGACGCGCGTCGGCGTGACCGGCAAGACGATCATGAGCAAGATGGGTCTGACGGTCGAGGCGGACATTCTGCCCGAGCAGCTCGACCTGTCCGACTGCGAGATGATCTTCCTGCCGGGCGGGCCGGGCACGAAGAACTATTTTGACCAGCCGGTCATCGACCGGGCGATTGCGCACTGTGTCGCGCACGACTGCTATATGGCGGCCATCTGCGCGGCGCCGTCCGTGCTGGCGGCCAAGGGCGTGCTGGAGGGCAAACAGGCGGTGTGCCATTTCAGCGTCAACGACAAGATGGCGGGCGCGACGCTGCTCGACCAGCTGGTCTGCGTCGATGGGAAGATTGTGACGGGCTGCGGCGCGGCCGCCTCCATCGAGCTGGGTCTGACGATGGTCGAGCTGCTGCGCGGCAAAGAGGCGGCGGACAAGGTGCGCCATGGCATCGGCTATCATGGATAAGGCCTCGCTTCGGCGGGAGCTGCTGCACCGGCGCAGGCAAATCGCGCCGGAACAAAAGGCCGCGTCTGACCGCGCGATCACGCAGCGCGTGCTGCAAAGCGAGGCGTACCGGCGCAGCAGGACGGTCTTTGTGTACTGCTCGACGCCGGAGGAAATCGACACGCACGCGATCATCGCGGACGCGCTGCGCTGCGGCAAGCGCGTGTGCCTGCCCAAATGCCTGCCGGGACACGCCATGCAGCCGTGCGCCATCACGTCGGAGCGCGATCTGACGGAGGAGCGGTTTGGCATCCCGGAGCCGGGGGCGCACTGCGCGGCGGTGGCGCCGGAGGAGATCGATCTGTGTCTCGTCCCGGCGCTCGCCTGCGACCGAACCGGCGCGCGGCTCGGCTACGGCGGCGGGTTTTACGACCGCTTTCTGCCGCAGACGCCCGCCCGCCGCATGGCGCTGTGCGCGCAGGCGCGCCTGCTGGAGCGGGTGCCCGCGGAGCCGCACGACGTGCGCTGCGGCTGCATTGTGACCGAACAGGAGGTGGTGCTGATTGATGAAGGATAAGAGCACCATGCTGCCGGGGCTGATGCTGTTTGCCTGCTTCATCCTTTTGACAGTGTGCAGCCTCGGCTTTGATTTCGCCTTTTCCTCCGCCCCCGCGCTGGGCATTCTGGTGGTGGAGCTGCTGGCCTTTCTCTCGCCGGCCTACTGCATGTACAAGGCGCAGGATGAGACATTCCGTCTGGACTTCCGTGTCGACCGCCGGAAACGCATGGCGGTCTCGTTCGGCTTTACGATCAAGTTTTCGCTCGCCGTGTCCTTTTTGTCCTTCCTGTCCAACCTCGTGGTGTATGTCATCTGCGGTTCGACCGACATGGATCTCAGCAGCATGGTCACGACCAGCGGCGTCGGCAGCCAGCACGGCCTGCTGAGCTTTCTCGCCATCGCCATTGTCTCTCCGGTCGTCGAGGAGCTCTTTGTGCGCGGCGCGCTGTTTTCCGCGTTTGAGCGCGAGGCCGGAACGGCCGTGAGCATTCTGCTGTGCGGCGTCAGCTTCGCCATGCTGCACGGCTCGCTGTTCAACTTTATCGGCCCGCTGATCGCAGGCTGCGCCTATGCGTTTCTGGTCTATTCGTTCGATTCGATCTGGCCGGCGATTCTGGCGCACATCATCAACAACTGCTATTACTACATCATCAATTACCTGGTTCAACTGTACAGTTCGTTTGGTATCTGGAAGTATTTCACTCACATCAACCTCATC
>DXIG01000113.1 GCA_019112985.1 Candidatus Butyricicoccus stercorigallinarum
CTCCGCGATGAGCAGATCGGTCTGCGCCGCCGCCTTGTCGATCACGCAGTCTGCGCCCGACGGCAGCACGCCGATTTTGACGTTGGAGCCGGCGTCGCGGCTGTCGTGAATGACAATCTTTTCGCTGTCCACGATCTCCTGTCCCAGCTTGCCGACCAGCTCTTCCTTCGTCGTGCCGCGGTGGAAGCCGGTCGCCACCAGCAGGGTGATGTCGATGTCCGGGCTGCCCTCGCGCAGCTCGCGCAGCATGAACGGAACGATGTGCCGGCTGGGTACCGGGCGCGTGTGGTCGCTGATGATGAGCGTGCAGGTTTTCTTACCCGCCGCCAGCTCGCGCAGCGTGGGCGTGCCGATCGGTGCGCGCATCGCCGCCTGTACCAGGCCGTCCTCCGTGTCCGCCGCGGTCAGCTCACCGATGTGCGACTCCAGAATCTCTGCGCCGGACAGATCCGCGTGCAGCTGCATGCCGGATTTGCCAAAGGGAATTGTGATTGCCATTGTAACATTCCTCCCGATCATCCCACCCTGCTCCGCGCCCCGGCTGTACCGGCGTGTTGATTATTCGCTAAGAACAGGTATGTCCAATTTTGGTCGAACCATTTTCTCCTATTGTAGTCACTCTACCACAATTTCGCTAAATTACAATCCCTAAATCGGAATTTCTACCAGTCTCACAAAATTTTCTCGATTTTTTGTGCACAATAACAAAAAGATTTCTGCTTTCGATTTTGTTATAGACATTTCTGACAACAAATCCTATAATTGGGGTACAGGAAAGCAAAAATCCGGCCGCGGCGCGAACGCGGTTTTCCTGCGGCTTTTCGCGCCAACTGCCCCGCAATTTTACCAAAACATCACTTGGTCTTCTCCAATTTTGCATCAGGAGATACAAAAAGGTAGAACCAGTCTGATTGTAAAAATTGCGCTCCAAACCGGGATTTTTGCAAATTATCGAGGGAGGTTTCGTTCACATGTTACAATCTGCAATCACCCTGTTACCCATTCTGTGGCTCATCGTCGCACTGGCTGTCCTCAAGATTCCGGGACATCTCGCCTGCCTGGTTGCGCTGGTGATTGCCGCAGCGCTCGCGCTGACCCTGTGGCACATGCCGGTCATCGACTGCGTCACGTCCGCGCTGGAAGGCTTTGCCTCCGCGCTGTGGCCCATCATTCTCGTCATCATCGCGGCGATCTTCACCTACAATCTTTCGCTGCGCACCGGCGCGATGGAAGTCATCAAGAGCCTGCTCGCCAGCGTCTCGACGGATAAGCGCGTCATCATCCTGCTGATCGGCTGGTGTTTTGGCGGCTTCCTGGAGGGCATGGCTGGCTTCGGCACTGCGGTCGCCATCCCGGCCGGCATCATGTACGGCATGGGCATGAACCCGGTCACGGCCTGCCTGGTCTGCATGCTCGCCAACGCATTCCCGACCGCGTTCGGCTCGGTCGGCATTCCGACCGTCACGCTGACCAGCGTCACCGGTCTGGAAGCCATTCCGCTTTCGTACATCACCGTCATTGAGATGGTTCCGTTCATGATTCTGGTTCCGTTCCTGATGGTCATGGCGGGCGGCGGCGGCCCCAAGGCGCTCAAGGGCGTTGTTGGCATCACGCTGGTTTCCGGTCTTTCGTTCCTCATTCCCGAGCTGCTCGTCGCCCGTTTCCTCGGCGCGGAGCTGCCGGTTATCGTGGGCAGCGTCGTCTCGCTGCTGTGCACCCTGGCCATGGCGCGTCAGCGCAACGGCAAGCCGGTACCCGCAGAGTACGTTCTGAACGCGAAATCGTCCACCGCCTCTGCCGGCGGCAAAGCACCGGAAATGAAGCCTCTCATCGCGGTTATGCCCTTCATTCTGATCTTCGTCTTCCTGCTGCTGACCTCCAAGCTGGTTCCGCCGGTCAACAGCTTCCTGGCGGTGTTCTCGTCCACGGTGAAGATCAGCTCCTCGGCCAACGCCGGTACGGTTTCGTTCAGCTGGGTCAACACGCCCGGCATCCTGATCTTCATCGCGACCATCATCGGCGGCTTCATTCAGAAGGCCAGCGTATCGCTCATGCTGGAGACGCTGGCCGCCACCGTCAAGCAGCTGGTTAAGACGATCATCACGATCATGTCCGTTCTGGCCGTCGCGAAGATCATGACCTATTCCGGCATGATCTCCGACATGGCGAACCTGTTCGTCACGCTCACCGGTCAGTTCTACTCGTTCGTCGCCCCGATCATCGCGGCGCTCGGCGCGTTTGTCACCGGCAGCGGCACCAACACCGAAGTGCTGCTCGGCCGCCTGCAGAGCGAAGCGGCCAACGCCATCGGCGCCTCGCCCTACTGGCTGGCAGCCGCCAACTCGGTCGGCGCCGGCATCGGCAAAATCCTCTCCCCGCAGTGCATTGCGACGGCTGTCGCGGCGGTCGGCCTGACCGGTCAGGACAGCAAGGTGCTCAGCGCGGTGCTCAAGTGGGCGCTGCTCATGCTCGTCATCGCCTGCCTGCTGGTCGGCCTGTTACAGGGCACGGCGGATTTCTGGATCTGATTCCGGCTCCGTCTGCATCCAATTGACAATACCATACGATAACAACAGCAGCGGCTCGGTCCCTCATCGGATCGAGCCGCTGCTGCGTGTCGAGAGCCCTCGACACGCTTCAAAAAACGCAGGCGTTTTTTGAAATCATACAGCCCGCGGCAGCGCACGCGCGTTGCGCGCACGTTTGCGGGCTGAGAGGTGTTTTTTCCGACGCGCCTGTCGCCGGAAAAAACGAATTTTCATTGCCGCCTACGGGCGGCAAAACGATTACAAGTTACTTTTTCGACAGTCTGAGCGGCTCGGTCCCTCATCGGATCGAGCCGCTGTCGTTTTTGATTCCGTTTGATTCCAATGCGCGGGTCAGCGCACCAGCGCGCCGTCCTCCAGCAGCTGCCGTAGCAGACCCCGGCAGCCGTCCAGCACGTCCCGCCACGTGGCCTCAAAATCGCGGGTGTACCACGGGTCGGCCACGTCGTCCTGCCGCCCGGCGTATTCCAGCAAGAGGTGCAGCTTGCCTTCTTCGTCCCCGCCGCACAGCCGCCGCATATTGCGCAGGTTCGCCCGATCCATGCCGATCAGCAGATCGTATGTCTCGTAGTCGCCGGCGGTGAGCCGCCGGGCTGTTTTGCCTGCGCAGTCGATCCCGTGCTCCGCCAGCTTGCGGCGCGCCGGGGGATAGACCGGATTGCCGAGCTCCTCCGCGCTTGTCGCCGCCGAAGCGATGCGGCACTGCTGCGCAAGTCCGGCCTGCCGCACAAGGTCTTTCATGACAAATTCCGCCATCGGGCTTCTGCAAATATTGCCGTGGCAGACGAACAGTATTTTTATCATCTCCTGCTTCCTCCTGTCTCTTTTTACCGGTCAAAAGTATCCGCAAAATACGCTCCGCTGTTGTTTTTTGGCCGCATCCCCTCTATCCACGTCTCTCAAACCAGAGATTCGCGCCGAGGAACACGGCCAGCATCGCGAGCAGCGCGCCGCAGAGCGTCACTGCCACAGTTATAAATACGGTATATTTGTATATTCCATACAGCACCAATGCGAGCATGCAGGCGCCGTACAGCAGATAGCTGGTAATCAGCAGCGCCGCATGTCCGCTGCGCTGGGCGAGATAGCGGTCGCGTTCATCGGCATATTCCGCCGCCTGCTCGGCCGCGCCCTTCCGCGTAAACGCCGCGAACCAGCTCACCGCGCTCCACGCGGCAAACAGCAGCAGCGCGATCACAAACCACATCTGCATCCCCTGCACCGCGAGCGCGCCGAGGCAGAGCAGCGCCCCGGCGGCGGTGATGACACCGGTGGCAAACGCGCGCTTATCCTTGATATATTTCATGACAGCACTCCCTCAATTCCTCGATTCATAATACACAAACGTGCCGATTTCCAGCGCAGCCGACAGCGAAAACAGCACGCCCGGCCCCACGCCCATGGCGAAAAACGACTCATGGCCGGTCACCTTTCCCGCCACCAAAAAGACAACGAGCAGCACCAGCGAAGCCGCCTGCATCAGCTGAAACGCCCGGCTCCGCGCTTTGTATTCGATCAGCTGGTTGCGCTCGTCCAGCGCCTCAAGGCGATCCTCCCTCGTCATCCGACGGGACAGGCTCCGCCCAATGTCGATCGCGCCAAATGCGGCCAGCGCCGCCACGAGCAACAGTATCTCCACGTCCACATCCCGCCGAATCGCGCTCAGCGCCAGATTGAACGCGGCCAGCGCCAGCATGCCGGCGCCCAACGCAAATTTCTTTTTGTTATAAATTTTCATACTGCTCCTCCTCCCTCTGCATGTTTTCCTCTAACCGGCACAGGTCCTCCACCGTCACGCCGAACACCCGCGCGATGCGGTACGCCAGCATGAGCGACGGGCTGTACTGCTCCTTTTCGATTGAGATGATGGTTCTGGACGAAACATGAACGAGATCGGCCAACTGCTGCTGGGTCATTTTGGCTGCTGTGCGCAGCTCCCTTACTCTGGTTTTCAATGTGGCTGCCCCCATCGATATGAAGTTTACTTCTTATGAAGTTAACTTCATATTATCATGCCTCCCTTCCTTTGTCAAGCGCGTTCCGGCGGATGACCCAGCACAAATTCCCTGCAAATGCACGCGATTCCGGTCGAACGGATGCCGGTTTCCGCGGTATGTTTTGCCCGCTGCGCGGAGATACTGGTGAATAGATCGATTGACCATGTTCGGGAGGCAAAACGATGCAGGGTAAAGTGGAAATCTGCGGCGTAAACACGTCGCGCCTGGAGGTGCTCACAGCGGCGGAGACCGACGCGCTGCTGCGCCGCAGCGCCGACGGCGACCGGGAGGCCAGAGAACAGTTGATTTCCGGCAACCTGCGGCTCGTGCTCAGCGTGATTCAGCGCTTTTCCGGCCGCGGCGAGAGTATGGACGACCTGTTTCAGGTCGGCTGTATCGGGCTGATCAAGTCCATCGACAACTTCAACGTCCAGTTAAATGTGCGCTTTTCCACCTATGCAGTGCCGATGATTATCGGCGAAATCCGCCGCTATCTGCGCGACAACAGCACCATTCGCGTGTCGCGTTCCATGCGCGACACCGCATACCGCGCGCTACAGGCCAAAGAGGCCTTCGTGCGCGAGCATCAGCGTGAGCCGACGATGGAGGAGCTCGCCCGGGCGATGGACGTGCCGCGCGAGGAAATCGTGTTCGCGCTCGACGCCATTATGGATCCCGTGTCGCTGTATGAGCCGGTGTTTGAGGGTACGGGCGACGCGGTCTGCGTCATGGATCAGGTGGGCGACACCAAAAACACGGACGAGCACTGGCTGGAGCAGATCGCGCTCCGCGAGGCCATGGAGCGCCTGACGCCGCGCGAGCAGCGCATCCTGAATCTGCGGTTTTTTGAGGGGCGGACGCAGATGGAGGTCGCGGAGGAAATCCACATCTCACAGGCGCAGGTCTCGCGGTTGGAGAAACATGCACTCGACCGTATCCGGCGGCAAATCTGAAGAAGATCGTCCATTGACAAGCCCTCCGGTTTTCCGGTATGCTGATAACAGCAATTTTATCGGAAATCGGAGGGTTCCTTTATTATGAAACATGCAGTTGTCGTGGTCAGCTTCGGCACCACCTTTCCGCAGGCCATGCCCGCCATCGAGGGCATTGAGCAGGCGGTCGAGCGCCGCTGCGGACAGAAGGTGTTCCGCGCCTTTACCTCAAAGATCGTGCGCAGACGCCTGAAGGAGCGCGACGGCATCGACATCCCCGATCCGCACACGCTGTTCGCGCAGTTGACCGCGCAGGGATATGACGCCATCACCTGCCTTTCCACCCACGTCATCCCCGGCGTGGAGTACGAAATGCTGCTCGCAGACGCGGCGCAGTTCCCGAGCGTCCGCGTCGCCAAGCCGCTGCTGTGGGCGGAATCGGACTACGACACCTGCGTGCACGCCGTCATGCACAGCATCCCGCCGCGCCTCGACAGCGAAGCGCTCGTGCTGATGGGACACGGCACCGACCACTTCGCCAACGCCGCCTACTGCCAGTTGGAGCGCAAATTCCGCACGGAGGGCTATGCCAACGTCCATGTCGGCACGGTGGAGGGCTATCCGTCGCTGGACAGCATCATCCCGCAGCTGCTGGCCAACGGGACGCACAAGGTCATGCTCATGCCGTTCATGATCGTCGCGGGCGACCACGCGAGAAACGACCTCTCCGGCGACGAGGAGGATTCCTGGAAAAGCCGGCTGGAAGCGCTCGGCATGCAGACGCGCACCGTGCTCCAGGGCCTGGGCGAAATCCCGGCGATTGCGGACAAGTTCGCCGGACATCTGGAGACGCTGTAAGCGCCCCGCCGCAGACAATAGAATCGCTGCAAAAAGGCCGCCCGGCTCCATTGGAAGCCGGGCGGCTGTGCGTCCTGCGGAGCATTATTCAGAAATCGGCTTGCCGTCATCGTCACACCAGACAATTCCGTGCGCATCCGGATTTTCCAGCTGCAGGTTCTCCCGGTCGCACAGGAGGATTTTGCAGTCATCCCATTGGGTGTCTGAATCAAACCGACAGGTCTCCAAGTCTTGCGCGCATCTCAAATCCGCTCCGCTGAAATCCGCTCCGCTGAAATCCGCTCCGCTGAAATCCGCTCTGCTTAAATCCGCTCCGATTAAATCCGCTCCGATTAAATTCGCTCCGATTAAATTCGCTCCGTTTAAATTCGCTCCGATTAAATCCGCTCCTATTAACCGCGCTCCACTTAATTGCGCTCCTATTAACTGCGCTCCACTTAAATTCGCTCCGATTAAATTCGCTCCTATTAACCGCGCTCCTTTGAAATTCGCTCCACTTAAATTCGCTCCAAATAAATTCGCTCCGGTTAAATCCGCTTCCTCTAATATCGCATCCGGCATGTGGATGCCCTCACAGGAATAACTGCGCAGAAGCTCACGCACCCTGTCTGACAACGAAACAGAGAAACCGCCCGCCTGCGCCACAATATGGCAGAGGCTCAGCGCGTTGACAAACATGTTGTTGCACCGATCCAGTCTGTGCCTGGCGCCTGTTCCTTCTGCCGCAGCCTCCAACGCCTCGATGATCACCGCATCCGTCTGCGCCACCGCGTCGAGCACGTGTTCACATGCCGCCTGTACGCTGCCTTTATCTTTCTGCTGCATCTGGCGGATATCGTCCAAAACATCGTCGTCCAACTTGCGCTCCGCAAGGAAGCACAGAAAGGGCTTCGCGTTGTCCACATCGCCGACCTCTGTCAGTTCCCGATACAAAAAGCGCGCGAGAAAGTACTGATAGAACGAGCGGTGGAGAAATTCCGCGTACTGCCCGCCGCCCCTCAAATAGAACAGATAGAGAATCTCTTCTCCAAATGTCTCTTGATCCACCGTCGTGGAGGTCTCATCGTTGCGATAAATCTCGTAAGCCAGCCGTTCATACTTCTCTTTCCACTCCTGTGTTTCTTGATCTCTTAAGCGCCGCCGCCCCATGGTGTGATCGAACAGCTTGTCGTACAAATCCACCACGCCGCTGGCTGTGTCCTCCAGCCGCGCCTCAACGATCATGCGAAACAGCACCGGAATGCCCAACAATTTCTGCATCTCTTCGTTCTGCCGGAGCGTCTGAAAATCTTCCCTGTAGGCGTGCAGTTCGAATCGTCTTTGAATCCACTCGTCCTGCTGCTCCTCTGTGAGCGGTGCGAGCGTCAGTTCTCTGTCCAGCCTGCCATGGTTTTCCCACGCCAGGCTGCGCGTCCGCGCCGTGATGACAACGTGCATCTGCAACTCTTCCGCGTAGTCCCACACTGTTTGCACGAAGTCTGAAAACTGTAACCCAATACCCTGCGCCTGCATTTTCAATTCGTCGTATCCGTCCAGAAAAATCAGCCCGCCCTCACAGTCCTTCCGATCAATCGGCTGGCGAAGGTCTCTGATTCCCCAGCCAAAGCAGTTTTTCAGAACGAGTTTGCCGCCCTGTATGATCTCGGAGTACGCCGGATTCAGCCGGAACCAGAAGACGTTGCGTTTATTCTGATATGCGCCTTTCATGAAATGTTCATGCACGGCTTTGCGGCACAGCGTGGTCTTGCCGTGTCCCGGCTCGCCGCACACCAGCATCACGCCAAACCTCTGCTCTTCGCACCAGCTCTCAATCTCGTCCAGAATCTTCTTTTTCGGATGCTCCTCCGAGTAAGCGTCCAGATAAACGTGATCGAGCGCCAGCGATTCCTGACTCACCAGCTCAGAGCTTTCCTTCTCGCGAAAGTCACTCACAATCTTCTCGTAATACTTCTGTGGGGCGGTCCTCTCCTCGGAATCCTTAAATCGTTCTTTTGATTTTTTGTATACATCTAATGCGATTCTTACTCCCTCTACGATTACCGTTGCTCTATCAACGAACGCAATGATTTCCCCTACTGCCATATTTATCCCCCCGTTTCCTTTGTCTCACATCTTTTGT
>DXIG01000114.1 GCA_019112985.1 Candidatus Butyricicoccus stercorigallinarum
GTCCATCCGGCGGCAAAATGGGACATAAGCGCGGCGCCGGAAACATCCGGGCGCGTTTTCGCAAATTGCGCGGGAAATGGAATAAAATACAAGGATTTGAAACAAAAAAATACAGGATATGCGCCAATCCACTTGACGGAGGTGTTAAGATAACGTAAAATAAACAAAGCGGTCTGTGCATGTTACACATACTGCGACTGAACGGCGGCGGGGGCAGACCGGCTGTCGCCGCGAAAGAGAGGAGTATTCAAACGTGGAAGAAAAGAAATTCCAACCCTACATCCCGGCAGATAAAGTAGTGCCTGAGTTTACGGCGGTCTCCGTCATTCTCGGCTGCCTGCTTGCCATTCTGTTCGGTGGCGCCAACGCGTATCTGGGTCTGCGCGTCGGCATGACCGTCTCGGCGTCCATCCCCGCGGCGGTTATCTCCATGGGCATCATCCGCATGGTGCTCAAGCGGGATTCTATTTTGGAAAACAACATGGTTCAGACCATCGGTTCCGCCGGTGAGTCGGTGGCGGCCGGCGCGATTTTCACGCTGCCCGCGCTGTTCATGTAGGCGGACGAGGGGCTGTGCGATGTCCCCAGCCTGCTGGAGATCGGCCTGATCGCGCTGTGCGGCGGCATTCTCGGCGTGCTGTTCATGGTTCCGCTGCGCAGTGCGCTCATCGTGAAGGAGCACGGCGTGCTGGCCTATCCGGAAGGACAGGCGTGTGCAGAGGTGCTGATCGCGGGCGAGGAGGGCGGCTCCAAGGCGTCTTCCGTCTTCGCGGGTCTCGGCATCGCGGCCGCTTATAAATTTGTGGCGGACGGCCTGAAGCTGTTCCCGAGCGAGGTCGCCTACTCCATCCCGGCCTACAAGGGCGCGGGCATCGGCGTGGACGTGCTGCCCGCGCTGGCAGGCGTCGGCTATATCTGCGGCGCCAAGGTATCCTCGTATCTGTTCGCCGGCGGTGTGACGGCGTGGTTTGTCATCATGCCGCTCATCGCGCTGTTCGGCGGGGACGCGGTTCTGTTCCCGGCGGAGGTTTCGGTCAACGAGCTGCTGGCGACCGGCGGCGTCGATGCGCTGTGGAGTCAGTTTGTCCGCTATGTCGGCGCGGGCGCGGTGCTCGCGGGCGGCATCATGAGCCTCATCAGCTCGCTGCCGCTGATCGTTCGCACCTTTAAGGACGCGATCGGCGACTACGGCAAGACGGGCGCGACCACCGGCACGCTGCGCACCGAGCAGGATATTTCCATGAAGGTGCTGCTGCTGGGCATTCTGGCGGTCGCTGTGCTGCTGTGGCTCATTCCGACCATCCCGCTCAATCTGTTCAGCGCACTGATCGTCATTGTATTCGGCTTCTTCTTCGCAACCGTTTCGTCCCGCATGGTCGGCCTGATCGGTTCGTCCAACAACCCGGTATCCGGCATGGCGATTGCCACACTGCTGATTTCCACGCTTCTGCTCAAGGCCACCGGCAACGGCGGCACGGAGGGCATGATCACTGCCATCATCATCGGCGGCATCATCTGCGTCATCGCGGCGATTGCGGGCGACACCTCGCAGGATCTGAAGACCGGCTTCCTCGTCGGCTCCACGCCGAAAAAGCAGCAGATCGGCGAGCTGATCGGCTGCGTGGTTGCAGCCATCGCCATCGGCGGCATCATGTACCTGCTGTCGGCGGCATGGAGCTACGGCTCCAACGAGCTTCCGGCGCCGCAGGCGATGCTGATGAAGATGGTCGTCGAGGGCGTTATGGGCGGCAACCTGCCGTGGACGCTCGTGCTGACGGGCGTGTTCATCGCGGTGGTCGTCCGCGTGCTCGGCGTTCCGGTTCTGCCGTTTGCCATCGGCCTGTACCTGCCGATTTACCTGTCCACGCCGATCATGGCGGGCGGCGTACTCCGCTGGTACATGGAGAAGCGCAAGTATGCGTCTGACAAGGAAAAGAACGACTGCGTGCAGTCCGGCGTGCTGTACACCTCCGGCCTGATCGCGGGCGAGGGTCTGGTCGGCATCCTGCTGGCCGTCACGGCGGTCTGCAAGATCGGCGGCGTGTCGATTGCGGAGATCATCGATCTGTCCGCGCGCGGCATTTCCATCGGCCGCATCGGCGGTCTGGTTGTGTTCGCCGCCCTGCTGTTCACCATTTACCTGTTTGCGAAAAAGGGAGAGACTTCCTCCAAGCGCAAGTAAATCGTTCTGATATCAAGGAAAAAGAGCCGGGCTGTCGCATCATTGGGACGGCCCGGCTTCAATCAATAGGAGAAAACCATTGGCGAAAAAGCAAAAGGAAAATTATCTGAACTATATCCCGGTGCGCAACGCGCAGAATAGCTGGGAGGAAAAAGACGGACTGGTCACCATTCATATGGTGCACCGCGGGTTTTACAGCAAAATCGCGCAGACCTTTTTCCACACGCCGCGCGTCAGCCACATCGATCTGGACGCATACGGCAGCTTTCTCTGGAAGCGGATCGACGGCGAGACAACCGTCGGCGCGCTGGCGGAGGCTCTGAAGGCGGAGTTCGGGAAAGAGGCGGAGCCGCTGTACGACCGGCTGGTCAAATACATGCAGATTTTGCGCAACAACCGGTTTATCCTGTTTCGCGGAAAGGATCGGATGCCGAAATGAGCCGCGGAGAGATCATTTTGGGAATCCTCCTGTTTGCGGTGGTCACCGCCGTGCTGTATGTCTGGGGGCTGCGCAAATCGCTCAGCCAGCAGGAGGATCTGACGCGCATGCTGCTGGGAAAATGCGGACGCCGCGTTCTCCGGTATCTGAAAAAGCACGGGACGATCACGCTGCGGGAAATCGCCGCGGAGATTCGCGGCGTCAAGGTCGGGCAGGCCTGGTCGCGCAAGCGCCTGACCGTGGTGGAGCCGGAACAATTTGCCGAAAACGTGGCGCAGTATCTGCTCGAGCAGCAGTATATTCAGCCGGCGCCGGGCAAAGGCTATCGTCTGAAAAAATAAACGTGCCGCGAGGCACAGCTGGAATAAAAAAGGAGCAATGGACATGGCAGTTTTAGAAAATCTGGAGCCAAAACGTGTGTTTGCATTTTTTGAGCAGATGTGCGCGATTCCGCACGGCTCCCGCAACACGAAGCAGATCAGCGACTGGCTGAAGGCGTTTGCCGACGCGCGCGGGCTGGAGGTGCACCAGGACAGCCTGGGCAATGTCATCATCATCAAGGAGGCCTCCGCCGGATACGAGCAGGCCGAGCCGGTGATCTTCCAGGGACATATGGACATGGTGTGCGAGAAAGCGCCCGACTGCACCAGGGATATGGCGCGCGAGGGACTGGAGCTTGCCACGGACGGCGAGACGGTCTGGGCGAACGGCACGACGCTCGGCGCTGACGACGGCATCGCGGTGGCGATGGCGCTCGCCATTCTGGACGACCCGGCGCTGCCGCATCCGCGCTTTGAGGCGGTCTTCACGGTGGATGAGGAAATCGGCATGCTGGGCGCGGTCGATCTCGACGTCAGCCCGCTGCGCGGCCGCCGCATGATGAACCTCGATTCGGAAGACGAGGGCGTGTTCACCGTCAGCTGTGCGGGCGGCAACATCACCCGCTGCGTGCTGCCCGTCGCGCGCGCGCCGTTCGCGGGCGAAGCGCTTCGTCTGTCGGTCGGCGGCTTGCAGGGCGGCCACTCCGGCGTGGAGATTGACAAGGGGCGCGGCAACGCCAACATGCTGATGGGACGCCTGCTGTACGCGGTCAGCCAGAGCACGGATCTGCGCCTGGTCGGGGTGGACGGCGGCCTGAAGGACAACGCCATCGCGCAGGAGAGCAGCGCCGTTATCGTCGCGGCGGACGGCGCGGCCGTGCAGCGCGTCTGCGCGCAGATGCAGGACACGCTGAAAAACGAGCTTCGCTCCACCGACGCCGGTGTATCCGTGACCGTCCAGCCGGCGGAAGCGACGGCGGCGCCGATGGACGCGGCGAGCACGCAGAAGACCATCTGCCTGCTGACCTGCGCGCCGAACGGCATCCAGGAGATGAGCTACGAGATCGACGGGCTGGTGCAGACGTCGCTCAATCTGGGCGTGCTCACGACCGGGGAACAGGAGGTCAGCGCGTCGTTCTGCGTGCGCAGCAGCGTGGATACGCAGAAACAGATGCTCGTCGAGCGCCTGTCCTGCCTGATGGCGGTGCTCGGCGGCAGCGCCGAGGTTTCCGGCGACTATCCGGGCTGGGAATTCCAGAAGGACTCCGCGCTGCGCGACCTGATGGTTGAGGTCTACACCGAGCAGTACGGCAGCGCGCCCGCGGTCGAAGCCATTCACGCGGGCGTGGAATGCGGCATGTTTGCGGGCAAGCTGCCGGGTCTGGACTGCGTGTCGTTCGGCCCGAACCTGTCTGAAATCCACACCTTCCGCGAGCACATGGACGTCGCGTCCGTGCAGCGCACGTGGAAGCTGGTCGTGGAGATTCTGCGGCGGATGAAGTGACCGCCGCGCGTGAAGGAGAGAGCATGGACACCATATGCGCGTTTATCGCGGAAAACCGGATCAATGTCTACCAGTTCGCCGTCCATACGGCGCGCGGCGTGCGCGCGTTGCGCTGCCAGCCGTGCAATGACTGCAACAACATCTATTCGGTCTCCAAGGTCTTTGTCAACACGGCGGTCGGGATGCTCGCCGACGCGGGTAGGCTGCGGCTGGACGACCGGCTGCTGCCGCTCGTGCAGCGCTGGGTCTCGTCGCCGTATGACGCGGCGTGGGACGCGGTGACCGTCGCGCACGCGCTCTCGCACCGGATGGGGGTGGATACCGGCGTGATCGACATCGACCGCGACGACATCCGCACCTACGGCACGGACGATCATCTGCGCTATATTTTGGACTGCCCGCCCAAATTCGCGCCGGGCAGCTACCGCAAATACACCGACAGCGCGCACTATCTGCTGTCGCTGGCGGTGGAGCAGATCACCGGGATGCCGGCGGACGATTTCATCCGGCGCGAGGTCGAAACGGCGCTGGATATTCCGCACACCGCGTGGACGCGCTGTCCGCGCAACCACACAGTCGGCGCGACGGGCGCCTATATGCGGGCGGAGGATATGGCGAAGCTTGGCTGGCTGTACGCCAACGGCGGCGTGTACGACGGCCGGCGCGTGGTCTCCGCGCAGTGGGCCGACACCGTGGAGCGGGAGCGGTTCGACTTCTACCCGGTGAAGGGCACCCCGTTTTTCTGCAAGGGCGGCATGAACGGACAGATGCTGCTGTACAGCAGGGAACTGCGGGTGGCCGCCGCCTGGGAGGGCTTTGCGGATTCCCAAAAGACGCAGGCGCTGACGGACTTTGTGATCGAACACCTGTCCGGCGCGGCGCGCGGGACAGACTGACGGCGGGGTTCCGCCTGCTCAAACGAAAGGGCGCGGTCGGGTGCAGAAAACCCGACCGCGTTGTTTTTTGCCGTCTTCCGGCAGTGTTTTGCGATTTCGCGGCTCAGCCTCCCGCCTCCGCCGCCTTGTTGACGCAGGCGATGGCGTTCAGGCTGCGCGGATAGCCGATATACGGCAGGCACTGCGAGACCACCCGGATGAGGAACGCCGCGTCATTGCCCAGATTCATGTTGCCGCCGGCATGGGCGGTGAGCTGCGGCTCACAGCCGCCCTGCGCCGCCAGAAAGCAGAACGTGATCATCTCGCGCTGCGCCAGCGTCAGCCCCGTGCGGGTGTAGTAGTCGCCGAAGCAGTTGGCCGCCAGCCAGCGGTTGATGTGTCCGGCCTTCCATGCTTCGCGCATGCCGTCGCCGAAGATGTCCACCTGCGCCTGCGCGCCCTTTTCCAGACGGTCGTCCATCGTCGTGGTGGCCTGTCCGGCGAGCGGCAGCGCCACGCCGCGCGCGGTCAGCACCTCGTTGACCGCATACAGGAAGGGTCGCACCCGGCCGATGCCCAGATAGTCCACGGCCTGATAGACCACTTCCTTGACCGCCACCGGGGAGAGGCCGCCGTCCAGCGCGCGGTGCAGCGCCAGACGGAATTCGTCCAATCCCTGACAGCCGAGCAGCGCAGCGAGAATCGCCAGATGGCGCGTCTCATCGTCCAGCTGCTGCCCCGGCTCGCCGGGGACCTCCGTGAAGGCGAAGTGCTCCATGCGCTCCATAAATTCCGGGTCGGCTTTCCAAAGCTCCATGCGTGCTTCCTCCTTTACGCCTGTTCGATGCGCTGACTGCCGGTGCCCCAGACGTGCGGCTGGTTGGCGGCGGACGGCACGTTCTGCGCCATCACGCCCACGAGCGCGTGGGGGACATAGGGCTGCTCCAGATAGGCGATTTCCTCCGGCGTCAGCGTCAGCTCGACCGCGCTGGCGGCGCCCTCGATGTGGTGCAGCTTGGTGGCGCCCACGACGGGGGCGGTCACCTTTGTCAGCAGCCAGGCGAGCGAAACTTCCGTCATGGTCGCGCCGCGCCGGTCGGCAATCTCCGCCACCCGGCGGATGATCTCTCCGTCCTGTGCGGCGGTCGCGTCGTATTTCAGGCGGGCATAGCTGTCCTGCTCCAGCCGCTTGGAGGTTTCTCCCGGCCGCTTGGAGAGGCGTCCGCCCGCCAGCGCGCTGTACGGCGTCATGGCGATGTTGTCCTCGGCGCACAGTTTGGCCATTTCCCGCTCCTCCTCGCGGAAGATCAGGTTGTAATGCCCCTGCACGGAGACGAATTTGGCAAAGCCTTCTTTTTCCGCCAGCGCGTTGGCCTTCGCGAGCTGCCAGGCGAAGCAGTTGGAGATGCCGATATAGCGGGCTTTTCCCTCCTGTACGATGCGGTTGAGCCCGTCCATGATGTCGTAAAGCGGCGTCTGATAGTCCCACATGTGGTAGATATACAGATCCACGTAGTCCAGCCCGAGATTCCGGAGGCTGGTGTGGATCATCCGCCGGATGTGCTCCTGTCCGGAAACGCCAGCGGCGATTTCCTCCTGCGTGCGCGGGAGGAATTTGGTGGCGACCACCACGTCCTCGCGCCGGGCAAAATCGCGCAGCGCGCGCCCGACGTACTGCTCGCTTGTGCCGCTCTGATAGCCGATGGCGGTGTCGAAGAAATTGACGCCCAGATCGAGCCCGCGGCGGATGATCTCGCGCGAATGCGGCTCGTCCAGTGTCCAGCCGTGCTGTCCGCTGCCCGCGTCGCCGAAGCCCATGCAGCCCATGCAGATGCGGGAGACGGTCAGGTCAGAGGTGCCCAGTCGGGTGTATTGCATACTCGTTTCCTCCTGTTATTCCAGTGCGCCGTAGTGCGCGTCGTCCACCGGTTCCAGCCACTCGTTGGACGTCTCTTCGCCGGGCACTTCCGCCGAGATGTGGGAGAACCAGCTGTCCTTCTTCGCCCCGTGCCAGTGCTTGACATTCGCCGGGATGGTGATGACCGTGCCGGGCGTCAGGCTGACGGCGGGCTTGCCCTCCTCCTGATACCAGCCCTCACCGGCGGTGCAGAGCAGCAGCTGACCGCCGCCGGAGCGGGCGCGGTGGATGTGCCAGTTGTTGCGGCAGCCCGGCTCGAAGGTGACGTTGGCCAGAAAGACCGGACAGACGCCCGGCTCGGTCAGCGGGTTCAGATAGGAATTGCCGGTGAAATACTGGGCATAGGCGGTGTTGTCGCTGCCCAGACCGAACATGTTTTGCTGATCGAATGTGGTTTTGTCGTTGATACGCATGAAAAAGACCTCCTTATCGCGCTATGTGTGCGTTATGTTTCGTTTGCCGGTGCGCCGGTGCGGGCGAGGGGAATGCCCGCCTGCGCCAGCCACTGCCGCAGGAGCGGTTCCGGCTGTCCGCAATCCTCCAGAATGGACAGCGGGGTGAGGACGTCCGCCCTGGGGCAGAGCGCCTGAATGTCCCGCCGCAGGTCGCCGGAGACGCCGCCGCAGTGGGAGCAGAAGGGGAGAATCACCTTCCCCGACAGGTCGTTGCGGTACAGCCACGACGCCAGCGGCGGGGCGATCGTCCCGCACCAGTTGGGCGTGCCGACCAGCAGGACGGAATAGCCGCGCGGCGTGCGGCGCACCGGGAGCAGGCGGGGATGGTGCTGTGTTTCAATCTCCCGCTTCACCTGCCGGAGCAGCTCCGGGAAGGCGGCGGGGTAGGGCTGCCACGGATAGATTTCGCAGCGGTCGCCTCCGGTCATCGCCTGAAGCGCCTGCGCGAGGCGGTGGGTGTGCCCCGAATAGGAATAGGAGACGATGAGCGTCCGGTCAGAACAAACGCTGTTACGTTCCATAGGACATGCATGCGCCGAGCACGTCGCCGGTTTTCAGATAGGAATAGGTGGGCATCTCGAACAGCACCGGCTTGAGCGCGCGGTAATCCAGCTTGCCGTTTTCGCCGACGGCGCTCTGTTCCGCATAGGTGGCGTCGATGGTGCAGATAAAGCTCTCGAAGCCCGGCGTCTCATAGACGTCCTGCACACTGCACACCATCGTCACCGGGGACTGCACGACCATGGGCACACCCGACTCGTTTGTTGTATAGTCAAACAGCGCGGACTTGTCTTCCTTGCTGCCGCTGACACAGCCGGCGCGGTCGGCCAGCGGCAGCAGCGCCTCGTCCACGAGGTTGATCGACAGCTTTCCGCTCTCTTTGATGCCCTGATTGGTGTAGTGCGCCGAGGCCAGGCTGACCAGCACGCGGTCGTGGCCGATGATGCCCAGATGTCCCGCCAGCAGCCAGTTGGGCTTGCCGTTTACCATCGCGCCGATCACCGCGAGAGGCATGGGATACAGGGCGAGCGCGTTTCCGATGTTCTGTTTCATAGTATGCTTTCCTCCGTTAGTCTCGTTTTTGTTTTGACAGCTTTTGCAACAGTTTGGACGCGCCGTGCGCTATAAAAATGCCCGCGCCCATCATCGCGAGATAGTCCAGGTAGAACCGGGCGACCGGCTCGCCGAAGTCGAGAAAGACAAACTCGGTCGTCAGCAGCAGATAGGCGGACAGATTGCGCCGGACGAACGCGAACCACCCATAGAGTGCGATGCCCGCACCGGCAAGCAGCGTCAGGCGCTTGTACGCGCGGGACGGCGGCTTTCGCAGGACGCGCGTGCGGATCGCTCCGGTCACCATGCCCCAGTGCAGCCCCAGATGGAGGGACATCAGCACAAAACCCCAATAAGAGGTGAACATGTGCAGCAGGCGGGCGAAGGACAGGCCGCCGCGCAGCGGCAGAAACGCAAAGACATGGCGGGAGAGCAGGACGCCGCTGACCATCAGGCCGGCCATGCACAGCAGAAGCAGTCCGTTCAGGACAAGCCGCGCGGCGCGCAGCGGCGTGTACGTCCCGCGCGGCAGACGGCGGTACCAACCGGCATTCAGCGCGTGATGGGCGAGAAACAGGACGAACATGCCTGTGCCGGCCCATTCGTGGGCGGCGTCTCCCCAGAACTGGTAGCCCATCAGAAACAGCAGCACCAGCGTCATGCCTGCATCCAGGATGCGCCTTGCGATCACACCCGGCCTGCTCATTTCAGGCGGTTTCCGAGGCGGTACGCCTGCTGCGGAAATTCGGTGTGCTGGGTCATGGACGGCGTGCCGCAGCCGTACCCCAGCACCATGCCCATGTCCTCCAGATTCAGGTACTTCACCAGTGTGCGGTAGTGCGCCTCCAGCGCCTCAAAGGTCCAGTCGTCGCTGTTCCAGGCCACCGCCAGCAGGGCGGACTTCATGTGCCTGCGCTGGATGGAGCTGTTGAACGCGCAAAAACGATCGATCAGGGTTTTGAGCTGGGCGGACATGCCGTAGTAGTACAGCGGTGTGGCGAACACCAGCATATCCGCCTGCAAAATGCGCTTGCGGATGGCTTCCATGCCGTCCTTCTGCGCGCAGGGTCCCTCGTAGCCGCAGTGGATGCAGCCGGTGCAGGGATGGATGTCCGCGTGCGCCGCGTCGATGAGCGCCACCGTGTGTCCGGCCTCCTCCGCGCCCTGCCGAAAGCAGTCGGCGAGCAGGTGAGAGGAGCCGTTGCGATTGGGGCTGCCGGTCAAGACAACAATGTTCATGTGTATCCCTCCTGTTTTCTCCTGCCTTACTGCGCAGGCAGTTCTGTGATGGTGACGGTTCCCGTGAGCTCCGGCACCAGCTCGCCGCCGGAGACAATCTCTCCCAGTGAAAATAGTGCGGCGTTTTCGCTGTAGTCGCCGTAAAACAGCACCACATCGCCCCAAGGCGCGTAGTACGCCACCGTACCGGCTCCCGCCTGCGCCAACGGCGCATCGCTGGTATCCAGCTGTTCCGGCGGGTAGAAAATCTTTTCGTTGTCGCCGTAGTCCTCCACCTCGGCCGTGAACGGCAGCTGTGCGCGCAGCGCCTGCGCCGCCGCGCTGTCGTTGAGCTGGCAGATGACCGAACCGCCATCAAATTGCACGGCGATCTGGCGCGCATCCGCGGGGGATTCCTGCGCCGTCAGACCCAGCTCGCGCACCCAATCCTGAATCGCCTGCTGAGAGGACGCGGCGTCCTGTTCGTAGCAGTCGAAGACATGCTCCGAAATCGCGGCGTCCGGCATGGCTTCCGTGAGGATGTCCACGCTTCTCGCCAGTCCGCCGGTGCCGTGCGAGCAGAACAGATAGACTTGCTTGCCGGACAGATCGTGCTGCTCCACAAAACTCAGCAGCGCCATCGGCACGCTGTACCACCAGTTGGGATAGCCCAAAAACACCGTGTCGTACTGATCGAAGTTTTCCGCCGTTTCCGCCAGCTCCGGGCGGGCGTCTTCGCCGCGCTCCTGATTGGCGCGCTCCAGACATGCGTCCCAGTCGCTGGGATACGGCTCAGTGACCCGGATGGAGAACAGATCTCCGCCCGTCTCCTCCTGCACCCATCCGGCCAGCTGTTCGACATTGCCCGGCGCGAGAACGCTGGGGGAGGACACGGCGTCCACATCGTCCGCCAGAACGGCATTGTCCGCCCAGGAAAAATAGGCGACGAGCACATTGTCCGCCTGCGCCGCGTTGGCATTGGGCGCCTGACCGGCGGCCGCCGTTCCGCTGCCGGCCGTCTCAGGCGCTTCCTGTTGTTCGGATGCCCCGCACGCCGCAAGCGGGAACAGCAGCAGTATTGCCAGAGCGGCAGATAGCATTCGTTTCATCTCGACAATCCTCCATTCGTGCTCCGGTCGCAGCTGCGCCGCCGGAGGCTGGTTTTTCATCGGTTGGTTGACTTTCTGGCTTCATTATAATGCACCGGTGGTTCAATGTCTAATACCTATTGTTTATGCTTATCCATACGGGAATCATATAGATGAAAACAACAAAACCTTCGCGGGAGCGAATGCCGCGAAGGTCTTGGCTTGCTGTTATTCCAGCGCTGCGCGCAGCAGGTTGATCTCCTGAATGAACAGCGAGACCGCGGGGGAAAACAGCTGATTTTTCTTCCAGGCCAGCACGCTGTGCGTGGTGCGCGCCGGATGGATGGGGAGAAAGCGGGTATGCGGACAGCTTTGAATGGCGAGCGCGCCGTCCAGACAGAAGGCGCACCCCAGCCCCTCCTCCACCAGCAGCACCGCGTTGGAGAGCAGCGTATAGCTGAGGGGGATGGTCAGGTCGCGCGCGTCCCGTTTGAGCCAGTTGAGGATTTCCGCGCGCACCTGCTCGCGGAGCGGCAGGATCAGCGGATAGTTTACGATTTCGTCGGGCGTGATATACGGCCGCTGCGCCAGCGGATGATCCTCCCGCATCAGCACGCCCCAGGTCTCCTTCTGGGAGAGCCGGATGAAATCGAATTTTGACGTGTCGACCGGCTCCAGCAACAGACCGACGTCGATCAGCCCTTTGTCCATGCGGTCCTTGATATAGTCCGCCATCTCGTTGTACAGGTCGAACTGCACGAGCGGATATTTTTGCGAAAACTGCCGGATGAGCTTGGCGAACAGGCGGCTGCCCACCGCCTCGGTCGCGCCGATGGTGATGACGCCGCTGATGTCGGCGCTGCGCTCGGCGAAGGCCTGCTCACCAGCGTGAAGGGGCATCCCCGCCCCGCGCTGGCCAGACAGCCCGACCAGATCACGCTGTTGGACGCCTATCGGGCGGTGGAAGGGGACAAGCCCCTGCTCCATCAGGACACGCACACCAATCCCGCCTGCGGCGTGGGAATGAACATCCAGCTCGTCCTGCGCGACTGCTACGATCTCGTGCAGGAGCGGGCGGAGGAGAGCATGCGCGGCATCACGTTACAGGAGATTCTGGAGCGCTATGCAAAAAAACTCTCGGATGGATAAAGCCGAAGGCGCGCCCAGCGCGACGGAGGAAAAAGTCAGCTGCGGCTGGCTTTTTTCCTTTGTGGAAGATACGCGAAAAGACGAAAAATTTTTTGAAATCGTGTAACGTTTTGGCTGCAAAGCGGAACAGAAAGATAAACGCGGAAGCAACAGACGCCGGAAAGGAGGAACACGCTCATGAAAACGATACAGAAAAAGGAACGCCTGCGCAGGCTGTCCTTTCGCATCTTTCTGTTTGCCGTACTTGTATGGCCGTTGGGATGTCAAATTTACGGCATGTTCTGGGGATGGAGCAGTCTGTCCAATTTATCCTTTCTGATTGACTATTGGTTTTATTTTTGTGCCATACTATCTGTTGTCGTATACCTCTGTCTTTCCGCTTCCCGGCTGGAAGACGTCGACGAGACCATATCGGGATACAGGGGAACTGGCTATTATCAGAGAAACGGACTAAAGTATTTTCTGGTTCTTTTTGTTGTGAGCCAGATTCTTGTCTTTGGGATGATGGAATATCTTGTTTTTCGCATTGATCCGTCAAATTATGCATGGTTTGTGCTGCCCAAAATGTTTGTTTGCAATCTGCTGCTCCCCCTGCTCATTTGTATTCTGGTTGCCTGCGTGATGGCGCAATGGCACAATCAACAGGTTTCCGCGATTTTGCTGATTGTCTTTCTTGTATTGTCCAGTCCACTATCGGAAATCCTGTTAACAGACAGCGGATCAGCGGGTGTCCTGTTTTACCGATTGGGATATATGGTGCGTCACACTTTTGCAATCTTTTATGAGCAAACCTATTGGTATTTCAATACACAAGCCGGATTACAGACCGAGTGGACGCGCTTTGCCGTGCAGTTTTTCTGGATTCTGCTGTGTCTCGGCGCCATGTGTTTGATGAAAAAGCGGAAGCTGTGTCTCTCCGGCTGCCTGCTGCTGGCGTGCGCCGCCGCATGTCTGATCTATGCCCAGCTGCCCGCCAGCACATTCCGCCACTATAACAACAATGCCGATTACAATCTGTTTTACAAAGAACAACTGGAAGCTTCTGAGGAAATCGGCCTGCGGGAGGAAGAAGATCCGGGGTATACCATCCGGGACTACGATTTGACGCTCGACTTCGGCCGGCAGCTGCGGGTCGAGGGCAGGATGGTCATCGAAGCGGAGCAGCCGGAGGATGTGTTTGCCTTCACGCTCTATCGCGGATACCGGATCAAAGAATTGGAGGGCGCGCAGCTGCTCACATGGTCGGTGCAGGACGATCTCGTCACAATACAAACGAAACAGCCGGTCAAGCGCCTGGAGCTGACGCTGCGATATCAGGGGTACAACAACCTGTTTTACAGCAATATGGACGGTGCGATGCTGCCCGGCTGGTTCCCGTGGTATCCGATGGCGGGTGAAAAACAAATCTATCTGGGATATGGAAACCAGGGCGCAGAATATAATTCGTTCAATCGCATCCAGCCGGTGCATATCCGGCTGACTGTCGACGCGCCGTATGCGCTCGTCTGCAATCTGACACAGGTGGCGGAACAGCAGTACGAGGGCGAGAGCGACAGCATCACCGTCATCGGCGGATACGTCACGCAGACGGAGGATCCATTGATTGCCAATATTCTGCCGCTCGATCTGTCCGTGACAGACGAACAAATGGTCGGGTTATTCAAGGAATCTTTTCAGCAGGTATGTGATGCCATGGAAGCATATGGTCTGGATGTGTCATTGCTTTCCGGACGCAAAATGATATTGACCTCTTATGATCTGGTTTCTAACGGAACGGGCGGTGACGTTGCGATTTTTTCCGATTATATTCTGGCGACTACCGGAAGCATGCAGTTTTTTTCTAATTATGCAAAAGCGCTGATGATACCGTTTCGTCAAAATGCGCTGCCTGTGTATATTAGAAATATAGGAGTCGCGGAAACACCGGAGGAAACGCTGGAATGGTGGTCGCTGGATCTCGATAAACCTGCTGAGGAATTTTCTGATGTAGAAAAGCAGTTTGCCGGTCTGCTGAATGGAGCAAAAGAAGCCGGAGAGGGAGAACAGCTGGTGCGCGAGGTTGTGGCGTTCCTGATTTCGGAACACACCGAAGCGGATGAAGATATCTTTTGGAAGGAGCTGAGCGAGCGCTATGGTACGGCTTGAAGCAATCGCAAAACGGTATAAGAAGCATATGGTACTGGAGGATATCTCTGTCGAGCTGGACAATGATACATACGGTCTGCTGGGACCCAACGGCGCGGGAAAGACCACACTGTTCCGCATCATCACAAATCTGATTTCCGCCGACGGTGGGACGGTCCATGTGGACGGCAAGCAGGAACGCCCGCAGATCGGGTATCTGCCGCAAAAATTCGGCGCATTCCGAACGCTGACGACGGAAGAACAGCTGCTTTATTTCGCCAAGCTAAAGCAGACAAAGGGCGACGGAATCGACTGGGACGCCGAGGTCGAACGGGTGCTGGAGTTGACGCACCTGACCGACCAGCGCGGCAAGCGGTGCGGGCAACTCTCCGGCGGCATGGTGCGCCGGCTCGGCATCGCCCAGGCCATCCTCGGAAAGCCGGATCTGATCTTGCTGGACGAGCCGACGGTGGGCTTGGACATCGAGGAGCGCGTGCGGTTGAAGGAAATGCTGAAGGAAGTGCGCGGAAAGCAGCCGATTGTGATTTCCAGTCACATTGCGGAGGACATCGAGGCGACGTGCCAGCGCGTCATGGTTCTGCACAAAAACCGCATCTGCTTCATGGGGGAGATTGATCAGCTCACCCGCCTCGCCGCGGGGCATGTGTGGAAAATGCCGGAAGAGCAGTACGAACGCCATCCGGGCGCGCTGCGGCAAATCGGGCATATTGAAGAAGACGGGGAGCTGTTGGTCAAAGTGCTGTCGATGGAGGAAGGCGCGTTGACCGGCGCGGATGTCGTTCCGCTCAAGCCGAGACTGGAAGACGGATACCTCTATTTGCTGGCAAAGGAGGAGATGCGCGATGAAACGGGCAGTTAAACTGATTGCGTTCCCCCGCCGGCAGGTCGCGCTGCGGCAGGGCATTCCGCTTCTTCTCGTGTACGGCCTGCTGTTCCCGTATCAGCTGCGCCTGTTCCGAATCTACGACGAGATGCAGGCGGCGCGCGAGCTCTTCCGAAGCAGCCAGCTGATGCTGGCGTTTCTGACCCTCTGGCCGCTGTTCTGCTTTTTTCTGCCCGTCTATCATCTGGGCGCGCGCGAAACCCTGCGGGCGCTGCGTCATCCGGTCGTGCCCTGCGCGCTGTGCCTGGCGCTGACCGAGCAGATGGTCTGTATCCCGCTGTATGGCTGGATGCTGTGGAGGCTGCCGCAGTATCGGGAGATTGTCGGCATTCTGCTTTTCCAGAGCGCCTGTCTCACGCTGCTGTTCGCGCTGCTGCTGTATCTGCTGCGCGCCCCGGTCATCGCCATGACGGCGGGGCTGCTCTATCTCTGTCTCTCCATTCCGCTGGCGGATGCGCGGATTCCGCTGCTGCTCCGCCCGGGACGCCTGCTCGACGGGTTTGGGGCGGACTATTGGGCGCTTCACGGGATGCTTGCCGTCGGGATGGCGGTTTTTCTGTTCGCACACGCCCGGCTGTACCGGCCGTCGAAGCTGTCGTGACGCAGAAGCCCTGCGCGCTCTGCCGGGGCGCGCAGGTTTTTTCGCTGACGAAATGGTCAGGAGAGCGCGAGGAAATCCGGAAAATTTCTCCTTGACGGAAAAGAAAGATCTGTGGTACAATCTTGCAGGAAAATCCCGGTTTATCATTGGAAACGTTCATTCTCCTGAATGATGGACGAACAACACGGAGTTCTGTGCGTATCGTTTGTTCATCATATCAAGGAGGATTTTTTATGCCAAAAACCAAATTGGAAGACGTTATCTTTACCCTTTTCATGGTATTCGTCATGGTCTATGCGATGATCTGTTACAACATTGCCCTGAAAACGGGAGGAATGCACCGGGACATCTTTCTGGCTGCGTTTCATGAGCTTATCCTTATGGCTCCCATCGCTTTTGTGCTCGACTTTTTTCTCGTCGGCAAAATCGCGAAAAAGACCGCGTTCCGCCTCGTCGACCCGGAAAAGGAAAACCCGTTCCATCTTGTTCTCGCAATTTCGGCAGTCTCTGTTCTGTGGATGTGTCCGCTGATGAGCCTGGCCGCGACGCTCCTGTTTCAAAACACAGATGCGGGTCTGCTTCCGGTCTGGATGCAGACTGTGGCGCTGAATTTCCCAATGGCCTTTTTCTGGCAGCTGTGCTATGCAGGGCCGTTTGTGCGCGCTGTCTTCCGGCTGATTTTCCGGCGGCGCGCGGCAGGGAGAGATTCCAGTGAATGTATATAAAAAAGGAATTCCACAATAACGTCATGCTGTAATAAAATGGTGGCAATATCGTAAAAGAAATGAAGTATGCAAAAGGCTTGTTGTCCGTAAAATGCGGGCGATGAGCCCTTTTCTTTTGCCTGGATGCGGGTATTTTTTCGCGATTTGGTCTGTGTACAGCCGTTGTCCGGACATTTCGATTTTGTTTTTGTTGAGACACTGTTCTTGATTTATCTCTTGTAATTCGATATACTGTTTTTATCAATTCAAGAGAGCTGCGGACGAAGCCGGTTCGTCGGTGCGCCGCGCGCCGGAAGCTTCGGCATTTTCTTGAGAAAGAGAGGTAATGTTTGTGAGTAAAACGATCCAAACCAACGCCGAACTGCTGCGCTTTGAGGGCAAACCCTCCTGGTCGATGGCCTTCCCCCAGGCCATGCAGCATGTTCTCGCCATGCTGATTGGCAACATCACCCCACCGATGCTCATCGGCGGCATCTGCAACCTCAGCGCCGAGGAGACCATCATGCTGACGCAGGCGGCCATGATTATCGGCTGCATCACGACGCTGCTGCAGCTGTACCCCGTGCTCGGCTTCGGCATGCGCCTGCCCAACGTCATGGGCGTCGCGTTCGCCTATATGCCGATTCTGACCCTCATCGGCCAGCAGTACGGCATCGCCGCCATTTTCGGCTCGCAGCTGGTGGCAGGCCTGTGCTCCATCTTCATCGGCATGTTCATCGGAAAGATCCGCCGGTTTTTCCCGCCCATCGTCAGCGGCACGGTCGTTCTGTGCATCGGTCTGTCGCTGTATAAGACCGCGATCAACTACATCGGCGGCGGCTCCGCCGCGACGGCGGCCGGCACCTTCGGCTCCGCCACCAACTGGCTGCTGGCGATTGTGACGCTGCTTGTGACGCTGGCGTGCAACTTCTTCGGCAAGAAGCTGGTCAAGGTTTCCGGCATGCTCATCGGCATTCTGGCGGGCTATGCCCTCGCGCTGGTGCTGGGCGGCGGACTGGTGAACTTTACCGATTTCCAGGAAGCCAGCTTCTTCTCGCTCGTCACCCCGTTCTATTTCGGTCTGGAATTCCACGTGGACGCCATCGTGATGATGATCCTGATGTACGTCGTACAGGCGGTACAGACCATCGGCGACGTTTCCTCCACGACCATGGGCGGCTTCGGCCGGCAGTGCACGGACGCGGAGCTGGGCGGCGCCATCAAAGGCCAGGGCATCTGCGGCATGATCGGCGCCTGCATCGGCGGTCTGCCCACCGATCCGTACAGCCAGAACGTCGGCCTGATCTGCACCACCAAGGTCGTCTCCCGCCGCGTGTTCACGATGGTAGGCGTGATCATGCTGCTGGCAGGCATCTGCCCGAAATTCAGCGCGATTATGGCGACCATTCCCCAGAGCGTACTGGGCGGCGCGACCATCACGGTGTTCTCGGCGATCACCATGTCCGGCATCGAGCTGCTCAACGAGCAGCCCATGACGTACCGCAACAAGATGATCGTGGGCATCGCGCTGGCTATTGGCGTAGGCATCGAGTCCAACACCACGATTTTGCAGTTCCTGCCGCAGCTGGCACAGAATATTCTGAGCAGCTCCATGATGGTGGCATTCCTGGTTGTCTTCCTGCTCAACATTCTGGTTCCCGCGAGCGAGGAGGATAAGCAGAAGGAAGAGGACTGACGGCGAAACGCCTGAAAAAGTCATAAAGAAAAAGAAGTTTGATGCGTTTCACAAAATGCGCGTCAAACTTCTTTTCTTATGCGGGAAGGGGAGAAGGGCGTGCGAATCGCTTTGCGCCCCGTCACCGCTTGCCGTCAAAATTGCAGCGCTGCATCGCAGCGCCGTCCTCCATGACCGAAAAGCCGAACTTTTGATAGAATGCAGCGTTTTTGCGCTCCTCCGGCATGATCTCGATGTACAAAAAGTCCCGGTATTTGTCTGTTGCCATCTGTACCATGGTTCCGGCAATCCCGTTTCCCTGATAGTCCGGATGCACCAGCACATAGTGCAGATACGCGACCAGCTCGCTGTCATCCAGCGCGCGCAGCAGCCCCACCAGCCGATCCTGATCCCAGGCGGTGATGACCGTGGAGGAATGCAGCAGCGCCTTGTGCAGCCGGCTCGGATATTGTCCGGACACCCAGCCGACGGACAGGAACAGCTCCTGCACCTGCTGCTGTGTAAACGTCTTCTCTTCTGTATAACGAATGTTCATTTGTCGCAGTTCTCCTCGTGTGAATTTGATCTGTCCCGCCGCCGATGCGTCAGCGGTAGTCACATTTCTGGCAATGCACCATCCGGTGCTCCACGTCCTCTTTGTAAAAGATACCGGCCCACTGGCAAATGCTCTGTAAGATCGGCACAACCGACTGTCCTTTTTCCGACAGGCAGTACTCGACACGGGGCGGAATTTCGTCGTACGATTTGCGGACAATCATCTCGTTGGCGATCAGCTCCTTGAGCGCGGACGCCAGCACCGCGTCGGTGATGTTGCCCATCTCCTGTCGGAGCGCGCTGTACCGCAGCACCTTTTTCGCCGCCAGCACGCAGATAATTCGGGAATTCCACTTTCCGCCGAACACCTCCAGTCCATATTCCAACGGACAGCGGATGTCCCTCTCCAGCTTTCGCTGATACATCGTTGTTACCTCCTCACGATCATCGACCCGGCGCAATAGAGTAAAAACAGCCCCAGCAGGGTGTTGATGCAGGAAAGATGCCGGTGATAAAACGCCTGCATCCCGCTTCCGAGAAACGCCCACGCCAGACACGCCAGGCATCCGATGCTCACCGCAAACGCGCCCGCCCCGGCCAGCGCAGCCCATGACGAGAGGTTCGGGATGAAATAGACGGTCAGCAGGGACGAGATGTAAAAATAGATTTTTACATTGACCAGCTGTAACAGAAAGCCTTCCCGGAAGGTCGGCTTGCCTTCGGCGGCGGCGTTTTGCGGCCGGCTGCGCACGATATGCACGGCGAGCCACACCATGTAAAGCCCTCCGACAAAGCGCAGAAGCTCCAGCGCCGAACAGAAGACCTGATTCAGGCCGCACAGCGCGAGCGTGCACAATGCCTGCACGACCGCATATCCGGCGCAGATGCCGAGCAGCAGGCGGCGGCTGTTTTTCCATCCATAGGTGCTGGTCGTGTTGAGCGCCAGGATATTTCCCGGCCCCGGCGTAAACGAACAGACCAGCATATAACCGAGCAATGCCATTCTATTTCGCTCCTCCATTATACAACAGATACTCGCTCCATAACAGTCACTATGAAATTTATGAGCGGCACAGACGGCGGTGCGCCGTCTGCAAAGTGGTCTCAGTATACCCGCTCCGAGGGATGCGCGCAAGACGCAAACAGAAAAGCAAGTCACTCATAAATTTAAGAGTGACTCATAAATTTCCCCATATCTTGTACCAGGTGTGTTCCGCTTTTATACTAAAGGCAGTTCAGCAAACAACAAACAGTGCACAGTCAAATGGAGGTATTTCTTATGATGAACGAAGCGGTTGTGCGTGTATTAAAGGCGGGCATGTGGGATCTGGCTACCTGCGCGAACGGGGAGCCGAATGTCGTGCCGGTTGCGTTCAAGGATGTGACCGAGGACGGCAAGCTGGTGGTCGGAGACGTCTTCCTGGAGACCACGCTGCGCAATCTCGAGGCCAACGAGAATTGCCATCTCCGTCTACGATGCGAGCAGCCTGGAGGGCTATCAGATCAAGGGCACCGCGGTATATGAGACCGAGGGCGAGATCGTGAACACGTTCAAGGCGATGGTGGAGAAGATGTTCAACGGCGCGGCGACCGCCAAGGGCGCGCTGGTCATCACGCCGGAGAAGGTCATCGTCACGACGCCGGGCGCAGACAACAAGAAGGTTCTTTGATTGAGGGGAAAGCGGGTACCGCGCGGAACAGCGTGCGGTATCCGCTTTTTGCGCTGCGCCGGAAAATTCTTTGCTCCGGCGGGTGTGTGCCGGAGCAGGGGCCCGCTGCGCCCGTATTTCCTGCCGCACCTCATGGAAAACCCCGCACGCCGCCGTGCGCGCCCGCGATGCCTCCATTGACAAAATTTTTGTTTATGGTATGATATAAACATCTGAATGCGCCTGAAAATCGCTCAGATCGCCCTTCCCTTCTGCGGAAGGGTGCAAATTTATACAAAATGGAGGTCAGGTCACTTGGACAGTGATTCCGGCAAATCGAAGAAGAAAGTCAAAAGCAAACAGGGCAGCGGCGTAAATGTCCGATGGGTTGTGACAATCAGCGTAACCAGTTTTCTGATTTCTGTCACCCTGTCGTATTTTTCACAGCGCGCGCTGGAAAACGTGGGCAATATCATTGCGTTTACCATTCTGCTCGCCTTTATCGGTCTCGGCATTTTGTTTGACATCATCGGCGTGGCGTCCACCGCCTCGTCGGAAAAGCGCTTCCACTCGATGGCGGCGCGCAAGGTGCCGGGCGCAAAGCAGGCGATCTGGATCGTGCGCAATGCGGAGAAGGTCGGCAGCTTCTGCAACGACGTCGTCGGCGACATTTCGGGCATTATTTCCGGTTCGACCAGTGCGGTTATCATCACGCATCTGACGAACAATGCGAACGACTGGAAGTCTGTTTTGCTTTCGCTTGCGATTTCGGGCGGTGTTGCCTCGCTGACCATCGGCGGCAAGGCAATCGGAAAAACATTTGGTATTTCACGCAGTGAGGATATTGTTTTTCTGGTCGGTCGACTGCTGGCCTTTTTTTCGTGGAAAAAATAAGCAGGCAGTTCGCCTGATACGGATTGGACGCTGGGGAGAATGGAAAATCGAAAGCATATACGGTATGGGCTGCTGGATCGGGACGATCTTCCCGCGGCGATCAGAGAGATGTCTAAGGAAAATCTGGACGAATTGTGCGCGGAGATCCGGCAATTTCTGCTCGATCACGTCTCCAAAACGGGGGGACATCTGGCGTCCAACCTGGGCGCCGTCGAGCTGACCGTCGCACTGCACCGCTGCTTTCACACGGCGGAGGATCGCCTGATTTTTGACGTCGGGCACCAGTGCTATACGCATAAGCTGCTGACCGGCAGGCGGGCGGGATTTGACGCGCTGCGCCAGTTCGGCGGCATGTCCGGCTTTTTGAAGCCGGAGGAATCACCGCACGACGCCTGTATCACCGGCCATGCCTCCGCGTCGGTCTCGGTCGCGCTGGGCATGGCGCACGCGCGCACCATGCAGCACAAAGACTATTCGGTGGTCGCGGTCATCGGGGACGGCGCGCTCACCGGCGGCATGGCGTATGAAGCGCTCAACTCCGTCGGGGGCAGCGGGGAGCCGCTGATCGTCGTGCTCAACGACAACAACATGTCGATCGACAAAAACGTGGGGGCGATGAGCCGCCACCTGAGCCGGCTGCGCGTCCGCCCGCACTATCTTCAGATGAAGAAGGACGTCAAGTCGGTGCTCAGCCGCATTCCGGGCGGCGAGAGCGCGGTCAATCTGATCTCGCGCTCCAAGCGGGCGGTGCGCGCGGCCGTGCTGCCCAGCCCAATGTTCGAGGAGATGGGCTTTACGTATCTCGGACCGGCGGACGGCCACGACGTGCTGGCCATGTGTCAGCTGTTTCAGTCCGCGAAGGAGATGAACCGGCCGGTGCTCGTCCACGTCATGACGCGCAAGGGCAAGGGCTATTCCTACGCCGAGCAGAAGCCGGAGAAGTACCACGGCGTCTCGCGCTTCGATGTGGAGACCGGCCTGCCGCTCAAAAAGCCCGCGCCCAATTTTTCGGCGGTGTTCGGCGCGGAGCTGGTCAAGCTCGCGCGGGACAATCCCAACATCTGCGCCGTGACGGCAGCGATGCCGTCGGGCACGGGGCTGGCGGGCTTTGCGCAAAAATACCCGGATCGCTTTTTTGACGTCGGCATCGCGGAGGAACACGCCGTGGCGATGTCCGCCGGCATGGCGAAGCAGGGCATGCGCCCGGTGTGCGCGCTGTATTCCACCTTTTTGCAGCGCGCCTATGACCAGCTCATCCACGACGTCGCCATCGACCGCGTGCCGCTGGTGCTCGCCGTCGACCGCGCGGGCATTGTCGGCGAGGACGGCGCGACGCACAACGGCGTGTTTGACGTGGGCTTTCTGCGCCAGATTCCCGGCATGACGCTGCTCGCCCCCGCGAGCTTTGCCGAGCTGCGCAGCATGCTGCGCCGTGCGGTCGGCCATCTGTCCGGCCCGATTGCGCTGCGCTATCCGCGCGGCGGCGAGGGCGCGTATACGGAAAACCACAGCGAGGGCGCCGACGTCTGCCTGCGCGGGGGCGAAGACCTCGTGCTGGTGTCCTACGGCGTGCTTATCAACGAAACGCTGCAAGCAGCCGATATTTTGCGCGAAAACGGCGTAAATTGCGCAGTTGTAAAGTTAAATGACTTGACAGCGGAATTTTCCGAAGAGCTGCTGCGGCGCATCGCGCAGTGCGGGCGCGCCGCGGTGATCGAGGACGTCGTGCACGCGGGCAGCATGGGACAGGCGCTGGCGGAGACGCTGGCGCGGCGCGGCATTGTGCCGCGTTGGCTCCGCCTGTGCAACACCGGCGATGCGTTCGCCCCGCAGGGCGCGGTCAGCCGAATCTATGAATACTATCACTTGGACGGCAAGGGCATTGCCGAGACCTGTCTGGAGGCCATACAACATGAAAAAGAGACTGGACGTTCTTCTGTTTGAGAAGGGCATGGTGCCGTCCCGCGAGAGAGCGAAAGCCATCATCATGAGCGGCATTGTCTATGTCGACAACCAGAAAGCGGACAAGGCCGGCATGAACGTCCCGGAGGACGCCGAGATCGAAATTCGCGGCAAGACGAACGCATTCGTCAGCCGGGGCGGCCTGAAAATTGAAAAGGCGCTCGACAGTTTCGGCATCGACCCGACCGGCCTGTGCGTCATGGACATCGGCGCGTCCACCGGCGGGTTTACCGACTGTCTGCTGACGCGCGGCGCGCGCAAGGTGTTTTCCATCGACGTCGGCTACGGCCAGCTCGCCTGGAAGCTGCGGCAGGATCCGCGCGTCGTGTGCATGGAGCGCACCAACATCCGCCACGTGACGCCGGACATGCTGGACGGCGAGACGCCGGAGCTGGCGGTCATCGATGTGTCGTTTATCTCCCTGCGGCTCGTGCTGCCGGTGGTGGCCCAGCTGCTCGACGCGCACGGACGCATCGCCTGCCTGATCAAGCCGCAGTTTGAAGCGGGCCGGGGCAAGGTCGGCAAAAAGGGCGTTGTGCGTGAGCCGGAGACGCACCGCGAGGTGCTGGAGGCCTTTGTTCACAATGCGCACGAGGCGGGCTTTCACGTCTATCAGCTGACCTTCTCGCCCATCAAGGGGCCGGAGGGCAACATCGAATTTTTGGGCTATCTCGGAAAGGACGGCGAGGACGGCGCGCTCGACCCGGCGGCGCTGGTCGCGGAGGCGCACGGAGAATTTGCAAAGCATGACGAATAGACAGAGAACAAACAGCGCCATTCGGAAAGTGATGATTTGGCCCAATACAGGAAAAAAGGGCATGGCGTTTGCCGTGCGGCAGACGGCGGAGGTCATCCGCGAATTCGGCGCGGAGGTCATCCTGACCGACCTGGCGTTGAGCATCGGCATCAAGCCGGACGGGTTTTTGGTGTATCCGGTGCGCAAGGCGATGATCGAAGCGGATTTCATCGTCGTGCTCGGCGGAGACGGCACCATTCTCGCCATGGCGCAGCACGCCGCGCCGCACCATGTGCCCATTCTGGGCGTCAACTTGGGGCACGTCGGCTTTATGAGCGAGCTGGAGTTTCCCGAGCTGCGCCTGGTCGAGCGCGTGTTTCGCGGCCAGTACACGATCGACGAGCGCATGATGCTCGACGTCGAGGTGCTGCGCGGCGGCGAAATCGTGTACCGCACGATGGCGCTCAACGAGGCGATCATCAAGACCGGCTCGATTTTCCGCATCAGCCTGCTGGACATCCTGTGCGACCGCGAGGCCGTCTGCTCGCTGCACGGCGATGGCGTGATTATCTCGACGCCGACCGGTAGCACGGCGTACTCGCTGGCGGCGGGCGGCCCGGTCATCGAGCCGTCGGCGGAAAATATCTCGGTCGTGCCGATCTGCCCGCACGGCATGCAGCCGCGCTCCTATCTGTTTTCTCCGCATCGTGAAATCTGCGTACAGCCCCGGTTTTTCAACGATGCGACGCTTTTTGTATCGAGCGACGGGCGGCGGGGCTTTGAATTGACGGACGGCGACCGCATTTTTGTGCGCAAAGCGCCGTTCTGCACGCGCCTGCTCCGCGTAAAGGGAAACAGCTTTTATTCCCTGCTGAACGAAAAGCTGGCCATCGGCCGCAGCTGAACGGAGGAGAGGAGTACGTATGAAGTTCCAGCGCCAGGCAAAAATTCTCGAAATCATCGAGCACAACGAGGTGGAGACGCAGGAAGAGCTCTCCATGCGTCTGCGCGACCTCGGCTATGACACCACGCAGGCGACGGTCTCCCGCGACATCAAGGAGCTGCGCCTGATTAAAATTCTGTCGCCCTCCGGAAAATATCGTTACGCGACGTCGACGCAGGAAGCGGAAAACAGCTTTGTCGGCAGACTGCAAAATATTTTCCGCGAGTGTGTCACCGGCGTGGACGCCGCGCAGAACATTGTCGTCATCAAGACGCTTCCGGCGCTGGCTTCCGCGGCGGCCATGGCGATCGACGCCATGCGCGTGCCCAAGGTTGTCGGGACGATCAGTGGCGACGACACGGTGTTCATCGTCATGCGCGACAATGAGAGCGCGCTCGATTTTTGCGAGGACACCAAAAATATGCTGAGATAACTGCAAAACCAAAGGAGAACAGACATGCTGAGTCTGCTTCACATTGAAAATATTGCCGTCATCGAGCAGGCGGATATCGTCCTTCAGCCGGGCTTTACCGTGCTGACCGGCGAGACCGGCGCGGGCAAATCCATCATCATCGATTCCATCGGCGCGATCATGGGGCAGCGCACCAGCCGGGAGCTGATTCGGAGCGGCGAGAAAAAGGGCTTCGTCAGCGCGGTGTTCGAGCACATCTCTCCCGAGCTGGAAAAACAGCTTGAAGAGCTCGGGCTGGACAGCGGCGAGGACGGCACAGTGCGCATCCAGCGCGAGCTGTCCGCGGAGGGCAGGAGCGTCTGCCGCGTCAACATGCGGCCGGTGCCCGCGTCCGTGCTCAAGGCCATCAGCCCCTATCTGATCAACATCCACGGGCAGCACGACGGGCAGAAGCTGATGCAGGAGGAGTATCACATCGATTTTCTCGACAGCTTCTGCGACGCCGAACCGCTGCTCGAGCGATACCGCCCGCTGTATACGCAGCTGTTTGCGCTGCGCAGCAAGATCCGCGAGCTGGAAAAGAGCGAACAGCAGCGCGCGCAGCGCATCGATATGCTGCGCTATCAGTTTGACGAAATTGCGTCGGCCAATCTCAAGCCGGGCGAGGAGGAAGCATTACAGGAGCGCAGGCAGTTTTTCGACAACGCGGGCACGCTGGCATATGCGTTGCAGCGCGCCGCGCTGCTGCTCTCCGGCGACGAGGAGACCGACGGCGCGTGCAGCCTGCTCGCGCAGGCCTCGGAGGAGCTGGCGGACATCTCCACCTTTTCGACCGAGCTGAACAACACGGCAAAAAAGGCGGAGGAGTTGCGGTATCTCGCGGAAGACCTGCGGGAGATCGTCGCAGACCTCGCCTCCCACGTCGATTTTTCCGAGCAGGAGCGCGACGCGGTGGAGGAGCGGCTGGACGTCATCTACCGCCTGCGCCGCAAATACGGCGCGACGGTCGAGGAAGTGCTGGCGTATTGCGACAACGCGGCCTCCGAGCTGGAGGAGCTGGAAAACGCCGACGACCGCAAGGAGCAGCTGGTGGCGCAGTACCGCGAGACGCTGTCCGCGGCGCGGGAAATCGCCGCGGAGCTGTCGCGCCTGCGGCGCGAGGCGGCGGCCCGGCTGGAAGCGAAAATCGTCGCGCAGCTGGAGGATCTGGATATGGCGAAGGTGCGCCTGTCCATCTCGGTCTCCTCGCAGACCAAGCTCAACCCGCGCGGCGCGGACGAGGTGCGCTTTTTGATTTCCACCAACCCGGGCGAGCCGGTCAAGCCGCTCAGCCGCATCGCCTCCGGCGGCGAGCTGTCCCGCATCATGCTCGCGATAAAAAATGTGTTGACGCAGTCGGAAGATGTGGGTACACTTATCTTTGATGAAATTGACACCGGCGTGAGCGGGCGGGCGGCGCAGAAAATCGCCGTCAAGCTGGGGGAAATCTCCCGGAGCAAGCAGACGCTGTGCGTCACGCACCTGCCGCAGCTGGCGGCGATGGGCGACCATCATCTGCTCATCCAGAAATCCGTCTCGGATGCGCACACCTATACCGATGTGCGCCCGCTGGAGGGCGAGACGCGCGCGCGGGAGCTCGCGCGCATGATTTCCGGCGACGCGATCACGGAGCTTTCGCTGCGCAATGCGGAGGAGTTGCTTACGCGCGCGGCAAACAGCAAACAGATGTGAGAAACCGCTGTGCGGTCACGAGGCGGCGCGGCGAACGATAAACAGAAAGGGTTTCAACAACGATGTCACGAGTATACGAAGAATTAGAAGCACGCGGGTTAATCGCGCAGTGCACCAACGAGGAAAAAGTACGCGATCTGCTGGACAACCATCAGACGACGTTCTATATCGGCTTTGACGCCACCGCGGACTCCCTGCACGTCGGCCACTTTTTGCAGCTGGTCGTCATGGCGCGCCTGCAGCAGGCCGGACACCGGCCGATTGCGCTCATCGGCGGCGCGACGACAATGATCGGCGACCCGACGGGCAAGACGGATATGCGCAAGATGCTGACGCGCGAGGAGATCGACTACAACGCGGAGTGCTTCCGCCGCCAGATGCGCCGGCTCGTCGATTTCAGCGAGGGCAAGGCGAAGATGGTCAACAACGCCGACTGGATTCTGAATTTCAATTACATGGACTTCCTGCGCGAGGTCGGCGTGCATTTTTCCGTCAACCGCATGCTGACGGCGGAGTGCTTCAAGACCCGCCTGGAAAAGGGTCTGAGCTTCATTGAGTTCAACTACATGCTGCTGCAGAGCTACGACTTCCTGCACCTGTACCGCACGGAGGACTGCCATCTGGAGCTGGGCGGCGACGACCAGTGGTCGAACATCATCAACGGCGCCGACCTCATCCGCCGCGTGGACGGCAAGGACGACGCCTACGGCCTGACCTTCACGCTGCTGACCACTTCGGAAGGAAAGAAGATGGGCAAGACGGAGAAGGGCGCGGTCTGGCTCGATCCGGAAAAGACCTCTCCGTACGATTTCTTCCAGTACTGGAGAAACATCAACGACGCCGACGTCATCCGCGTCATGAAAATGCTGACGTTTATGACGCTCGACGAGATCGCCGAGTACGAAACGCTGGAGGGCGCCGGGCTCAACCGCGCGAAGGAAAAGCTCGCCTATGAGATCACCGCAATGGTACACGGCAAGGAAGAGGCGGACAAGGCGCTGGCTGCGGCGCGCGCGGTGTTTGTCGGCGGCGCTTCTGCGGCGGACATGCCGACCACGCAGCTTTCTGCGGACGACCTGACCGACGGACAGATCGGCGCACTCGACCTGCTGGTCAAGACCGGCCTGGTCAAGTCCAAGAGCGAGGCGCGGCAGGTTGTCAAGCAGGGCGGCCTGACCATCAACGACGCCAAGGTCACCGACATGTTTGCCATGTACGGCGCGGATGCGTTTGCGGACGGCGGCATGATCATCCGCAAGGGCAAGAAGAAATTCCACAAGGTTACGCTGTAACCGCGCGGACGGGTCAGAGAAAGCAGGGGAAAGCCGATGAATATGGCAGCATTCCAGTGGACGCGCGAGCCGGCGGACTTCCGGCTCGCGGAAGACAGGCTGGAGATCACCACCAGGCCGCACACCGACCTGTGGCAGCGGACGTACTATCACTTCCGCAACGACAACGCGCCGGTCTTTCAGCTGGAGACCGACGAGCCGTTTTTCAGCTTTGTGGTCAGGACGGATTTTGCGCACAGCCACCACCGGTTTGACCAGTGCGGCATCGTGCTGTATCTGGACAGCGAGAACTGGCTCAAGGCGTCGGTCGAGTATGAAAACGACCAATTTCAGCATCTGGGCAGCGTGGTGACCAACAACGGCTATTCCGACTGGGCGACCACGGAGATCGACGCTTCGGTTTCGTCCATGTGGTACCGGCTCAGCAGGCGGGAGGACGACTACCGCATCGAATGCTCCACCGACGGAGAGACGTTCCGGCAGATGAGAATCTGCCATCTGGTGCACGGCGGCGGCACGATCCGGTTTGGCGTTTACGCCTGTTCGCCGGAGGACTCGTCCTTCACGGCGGTGTTCACCGATATGGCGCTGACCGAATGCAAGTGGCAGGCACACGACGGACAGCAACCGGACGAAGTATGATATTTCAAAAAACGCAGGCGTTTTTTGAGAACATGCAGCCCGCGGCAGCGCACGCGCTTCGCGCGCACGTTTGCGGGCTGCGCGGTGTTTTTTCCGACGCGCCTGTCGCCGGAAAAAACGATTTTGCTTGCCGCCTGTGAGCGGCAAAACGCTGCGGGGAGTTTTTCACGCACGCAGGAAAATTTTTGTTTCCTGCATGATACATTACTTTTTCGACAGTCTGAAACGGGGAAGGCAGCGTCCTTCCCCGTTTATTTTCATATAAATTTCCGGTCGTACAGCAGCGCCGCGATCAGGACGACGAACACCGACCCGGCGTTGTGTACCAGCGCCCCAGTGGTGGGCGTCAGCACCTCCATCAGCGACAGCACAATGGCCGCGAAGTTGATGCACATGGACAGCGTGATGCTCGCCCGGATGGTGCGCACAGTCGCGTCGGACAGCCGCTTCAGATAGGGCAGCCGAGACAGATCGTCGCGCATCAGGGCGATTTCGGCCGCGTCCACGGCGATGTCGCTGCCCATGCCGCCCATCGCCGCGCTGACGTCCGCCGTTTTCAGCGCGGGCGCGTCGTTGACGCCGTCGCCGATCATGCAGACCCTGTGCCCCTCCCGCTGCATCTGCGCGATGTGCTGTACCTTCTGCTCCGGCAAAAGCTGCGCCCGCACTTCGGAGATGCCGGCCTGCCGGGCGAAATAGTCCGCCGTCTGGCGGTTGTCGCCGGTGAGCAGCACGGTGCGGATGTGCATTGCGGTCAGGCGGGCGATCACCTCCTTCGCCTCCGGGCGCAGTACGTCGGAAAGCGCAAGGATGCCGATACAGTTCTGTCCGTCTGCCACAAGAACCGATGCCTTCCCCTGTGCGCGGAGCCGTTCCAATTCCACATGCACACGGCTTTCGATCGCAACGCCGTTTTCGGTCAGGAAATTCTCATGGCCGCAGAGGCAGGGATGTCCGTTCACTTCGGCAAAAATCCCCTTGCCGGCCGTCATGCGGAAGGACGAAGATTCTGCCACAGCAATCCCTCGCGCTCTGGCGCAGGCGACGATCGCTTTTCCGAGGGGATGCTCACTTTTTGCTTCCGCAGAAGCGGTCAGGGCAAGCAGCTGGTCTTCGCTGACCGTATCGTCAAACGAAAGGATATCGCTGACATCCAGACGGCCATAGGTCAGCGTGCCGGTTTTGTCGAAGACGATGGTATCCACGCGCCCCATCTGCTCCAGCGCTTCGCCGGATTTGACGATTACGCCGTGCTTGGTGGCCTGCCCGATGGCGGCCATGACCGCCGTCGGCGTCGCCAGCACGAGCGCGCACGGGCAGAACACGACCAGCACCGTGACTGCGGTCACAAGGTTGCCGGAGAAGCAATACGCGCCCACCGCAATCGCCAGAGCCACAGGCACCAGCCAGCTCGCCGCCCGGTCGGCCAGCCGCTGCATGGGCGCCTGTTTGTTCTCCGCCTCCTGCACCATGCGGATGAGCGTCTGGAGCGAGCTGTCCGCGCCGACCTTTGTGGCGGCGATGTCGATGGAGCCAAAGCGGTTGATGGTGCCGCAGAATACATCCTCCCCCGCGCCTTTGTCCACCGGCAGCGATTCGCCGGTCAGGATGGATTGATCGACGGAGGTCTCGCCGCGCACGATGGTTCCGTCCACGGGGATCGTCTCGCCGGGCAGAATGCGGAGCAGGTCTCCCGCGCGAATCTGTTCTGCGGGAACCAGCTCCTCTTTCCCGTCCCGGATTCTGCGCCCCTGCGCCGGCGCCAGCTGAATCAGCTTTTTCAGCCCTTTTTTCGCCCGGTCGGTCGTGGCCTCCTCCAACAGCGCGCCGATCGCCATGATGAAGACGACCTCGCCCGCCGCGAACAGATCGCCGATGGCGATGGCCGCGAGCATAGCGATGCAGATGAGCAGCGCCGAAGAGATTTTGCGGATGCCGGGGTTGTAGATCACGCGCCAGACCGCCAGATAGAGCAGGGGAATCCCGCTGATACAAATGGTCACCCACGCGGGGTCAAAGGGGAGCACCG
>DXIG01000010.1 GCA_019112985.1 Candidatus Butyricicoccus stercorigallinarum
ATCTCGACGAACGCCGCTTCCTGTGATATGATAGACAAATCGATCACTGTGGTTTTACGGGAGGAACATGCTGATGGGCGAACAGAGGGAAGAAAAACCGGTTAAGAGAATATGCGTCGGACTGTTGGCTCACGTCGACGCGGGCAAGACCACGCTGTCCGAGGGCATGCTCTATGTCAGCGGCACGCGCAAAAAGCTGGGGCGCGTCGACCATCGGGATGCGTTTCTGGACACCTACCGGCTGGAGCGCGAGCGCGGCATCACGATTTTTTCCAAGCAGGCGCTCGTATCGCTGGGGGAGACGCAGCTCATTTTGGTGGACACGCCGGGGCATGTGGATTTTTCCGCCGAGATGGAGCGCACGCTGCAAATTCTGGACTACGCGGTTCTGGTCATCAGCGGCAGCGACGGCGTGCAGGGACACACGGAGACGCTCTGGAAGCTGCTGGAGACCTATCACATTCCCACCTTTCTCTTTGTCAACAAGATGGATTTGGACAGCGCGGAGCACGACGCGGTGCTGGAGCAGCTCCGGCGGCGGCTGAGCGACTGCTGTGTCGATTTCACGGCGGACGACGGCGCGCGCGACGACGCGGCGGCGATGTGCTCGGAGACGCTGATGGAGCAGTATCTCGAGCACAGCGCGCTGTCCCGGGCGCAGCTTCAGCGCGCCATCGCCCGCCGGGAGCTGTTCCCGTGCTTTTTCGGCTCGGCGCTCCGGCTGGACGGCGTGGAGGAGCTGCTGTCCGGGCTGGAACAGTACACCGTCCGCCCGCGCTATCCGGCGGCCTTCGGCGCCAAGGTCTATAAGATCTCCCGCGACCCGCAGGGCAGCCGCCTGACCTGGATGAAGATCACGGGCGGCGGACTGAAGGTCAAGACGCTGCTGACCAACGCGGGTCTGTCCGCGCCGGAGGACGAAGTGTGGGAACAGAAGGCGGATCAGCTGCGCCTGTATTCGGGTGAAAAATATCAGATGGTGGATTTTGTGCCCGCCGGCAGCCTCTGCGCGGTCACGGGATTGACCAAAACCAGACCCGGCGACGCGCTCGGCCTGGAGCTGGAATCACAGCAGCCGGTCTTGCAGCCGGTGCTGACCTATCAGCTGCTGCTGCCCGAGGGCTGCGACGCCTATACCGCCCTCGGAAAGCTGCGGCAGCTGGAGGAGGAGGACCCGCAGCTGCATCTCGTCTGGAACGAGCGCCTGCAGGAAATCCATTTGCAGCTGATGGGAGAGATTCAGCTGGAAATCCTCAAAAACCTGATTGCCGAGCGTTTTGACATGGAGGTTTCGTTCGGCGCGGGCAACATTGTCTACCGCGAGACGATTGCCGCGCCGGTGGAGGGCGTCGGCCACTTTGAGCCGCTGCGCCACTACGCGGAGACCCATCTGCTGCTCGAACCGCTGGCGCGCGGCAGCGGGCTGGAATTTGCGAGCGCATGCAGCGAAGACACGCTCGACCGCAACTGGCAGCGGCTGATTCTCACCCATCTGGAGGAGAAGGAGCACCTCGGCGTGCTGACCGGCTCGCCCATCACGGATATGCGCATCACGCTGCTCGCGGGGCGCTCCCACGCCAAGCACACCGAGGGCGGCGACTTCCGGCAGGCGACCTACCGCGCCGTGCGGCAGGGTCTGATGAAGGCCGAATCCATCCTGCTGGAGCCGTGGTATGCGTTCCGACTTGAATTGCCGCAGGAGAGCATCGGGCGGGCGATGGCGGACATTCCGGCGCGCGGCGGCAGCTTCGACCCGCCGGAAACCGAGGGCGAATACGCCGTGCTGACCGGCACCGCGCCGGTTGCCACCATGCAGGACTATCCGCGCGAGGTGGCCGCCTATTCCAGAGGGCGGGGCAGGCTGTCGCTCACCGTGGACGGATACCGCCCGTGCCACAACACCGAGGAGGTGTTGGCGCGCGTGCGCTATCAGCCGGAGGCGGACGTCGACAACACGCCGGATTCCGTCTTCTGCTCGCACGGCGCGGGGTATACGGTCAAATGGCACGAGGTCGAGCGGCACATGCATGTGCCGGCTGTGCTCAAGCTGACGCCGCCGGAGCAGCAGCCGGAACAGCGGATTGTGCGGCGGGCGACGCCGTCGTACAGCAGCCCGGCCGAACTGGATCGCGAGCTGAAAAAGATTTTTGAGCGCACCTATGGCAAGATTCAGCGCCGGGGCGCGTTCCGGCCGCAGCAGGCGGTGCACTATGACCACCCGCGCGAGGTGCTGCGCCAGCTGGAACCGGCGACCGATTACCTGCTGGTGGACGGTTACAACATCATCTTCGCGTGGGACGACCTCAAAGCGCTGGCGCAGGACAGCATTGACGCGGCGCGCCAGTCGCTGATGGACACGCTGTGCAATTATCAGGGCTACCGCCGCTGCGAGGTGATTCTCGTGTTCGACGCCTACCGGGTGCCGGGGCAGACCGGCGTTGTCGACCGCTATCACAACATCCATGTCGTGTACACCAAGGAAGCGGAGACCGCGGATATGTTCATCGAAAAGGTGTCCTACGAGGCCGGCAGGCAGAAAAACGTCCGCGTTGCGACCTCGGACGGGATTGAGCAGATCATCATTCTGGCGCACGGCGCGCAGCGCATC
>DXIG01000115.1 GCA_019112985.1 Candidatus Butyricicoccus stercorigallinarum
ACCGCGCCGACCAGCTCTTCCAGTTCGCCGAAGCGGCCCATCGGCGTGCCGGCCAGGATCTTGCCCGTGCGCGGGGTGGGCGTGCCATCCGGATTGAACAGCAGGCCGCGGTTCTGGTTGCCGACAAAGAAGCCCGGGGCGATCGCATTGACGCGGATGCCGGATTTCGCAAAGTAGGTCGCCAGCCACTGGGTGAAATTCACGATCGCAGACTTGGCGCCCGAGTAGGCCGGGATCTTGGTCAGCGGGGTGTAGGCGTTCATCGAGGCGATGTTCAGGATGTTGCCGTTGCGGTCGATCATGTCAGCGGCGAATACCTGCGTCGGCAGCAGCGTGCCCAGCCAGTTGAGCGAGAACACAAATTCCACGCCCGATTTCTCCAGATCGAAGAAGGTCTTGCAGTTTTCGATGTCCTTGGCCTCGTAGTGGAACTCGTTGTCCGTGGTGGCGCGCGGGTTGTTGCCGCCCGCGCCGTTGATCAGCACGTCGCACGGGCCGAAATCCGCCAAAATCTGCTGGTGCACCTGCTCGAGGTTGTCGCGGTCGAGCACATTGGCCTTATATGCCTTGGCGGTGCCGCCCGCCGCATTGATCTCGCCGGCGATCTTGCCGCCCGCTGCGGCCAGTTTTTCCGCGAACATGCCGCAGATCGCGCCGCCCGCGCCGGTGATGACGCAGACCTTACCGGTCAGATCGGTGTTCAGTACGTTTTTCGTCATGATTGCACTCTCCTTTGTCTCCTGATGGAACGTCCGGCAGGGGGATCGCCCTGCGCTGCGGACGCAAACGTTACTTTGCAAGCGACTTTTCGCAGGCCTCAAACAGGCCGTTGAGGTAGGCCGCGCCGAGCGCGCGGTCATACAGGCCGTAGCCGGGCTTGCCGGTCTCGCCCCAGATCATGCGGCCGTGGTCGGGACGGACGTAGCCGTCGAAGCCGGTCTCGACCAGCGCCTTGACGATCTCATACATGTCGAGCGAGCCGCAGCTGGACAGATGCGCGCGCTCCTCGAACGAGCCGTCGTCGATGATCTTGACGTTGCGCATGTGCATGAACCCGATGCGGTGCATGGAAGAATACTTGCGCACCATTTTGGGAATGTCATTGAACTTTGCGCAGCCCAGCGAACCGGTGCACAGGCACAGCGTATTGGACGGGGAATCCACAATGGACAGGTAGCGGTCCAGATTTCTCTCGCAGGTGATCACGCGCGGCAGGCCGAAGATCGGATACGGGGGATCGTCCGGGTGCAGCGCCATGACAACGCCGCACTCCTCTGCGACCGGGATGACCTTTTTGAGGAAGATCTCGATGTTTTTCCACAGGCCTTCTTCGCCCAGCTCGCCGTAGGCGCGGATCAGGCCGCGCACCTGATCCTGCGTGTAGCTGGCGTCCCAGCCGGGCAGGTTGATGTCGTCCTTGAGCGGGTCGAGCCCCTTCATCTGATCCCAGTACATGACAAGGCTGGTCGAGCCGTCCGGCGCCTTTTTGTCCAGCTGGGTGCGTGTCCAGTCGAATACCGGCATGAAGTTGTATGTCACGCACTTGACGCCGTACTTCGCGCAGCGGCGGATGTTCTCGCAGTAAACGTCGATGTGCGCGTCGCGCTTGTCCGTGCCGAGCTTGATGTCCTCGGACACCGGGATGGATTCGACCACGTCAAATACCAGACCGTGCGCTTCGCACTGCGCCTTCATCTTTGCAAGGCTCTCCTCCGGCCACACCTCACCCGGCTTAACGTCGTAGACAGCGGAAACGATCGAGTGCATGCCCGGGATCTGGGAGATATATTCTAGCGAGACCGGGTCGGATTCACCGTACCAGCGGAATGACATTTTCATCGTTTTTCCTCCTGTTTTTATTCGAGACCGATATAATTCCAAACATTATTGAAGCAGATGTCCTCGACGATCCTGCCGATGCCGTCGTAATCCGCCGGGGCCATGCCCTTGTCGATCCAGCCGCCGATGACCTCGCACAGGATGCGGCGGAAGTACTCGTGGCGCGGATAGGACAGGAAGGAGCGCGAGTCGGTCAGCATGCCGACGAAGCGGCTGAGCACGCCGATGTTCGCGAGGCTCTTGAGCTGGGCGGTCATGCCGTCGTAGTGGTCGTTGAACCACCAGGCGGAGCCGAACTGAATCTTGCCCGCCGTGGTCTCGTCCTGGAAGCAGCCCGCCGCCGCGATCAGCTTGTCGTTGTCCGCCGCGTTGAGCGTGTAGAGGATGGTCTTGGGCAGCTTGTCGCGGCTCGCCAGGCGGTCGAGCAGGGCGGCAAGGGAGGCCGCGGACATCACGTCGCCGATGGCGTCGCCGCCCACGTCCGCGCCGAGCGCACGGTACAGCTTGCCGTTCAGGTTGCGGATGGCGCCCATGTGCAGCTGCATCGCCCAGCCGCGGTCGGCGTACTGCGCGCCGAGGAAGTCCATCATGTAGGACTGGTAGGCGGAGACCTCGTAGTCGAGCAGCGGCTCGCCTGCGAGCGCCTTGCGCACGGCCTCCTCCGCTGCGCTCTCATCCCAGACCGTGAAGTCGGGCGAGCCGAACGAGTGGTCGGACAGCCGGCAGCCGACGCCCGCGAAATACTCGATGCGGCTGGCCAGCGCCTGCTTGACGTCGTCCACCGTGCGGACATAGATGCCGGATACGGCGCCCAGCTTCTGCATGTAGATCGGATAGTTCGGGTCGGCGATGTTCAGCGCTTTCTCCGGGCGGAAGGTCGGCAGAACGCGCGTGGCAAAGTCCTTGTCCTCCGCGAGCTTGCGGTGGTAGACCAGATCGTCCACCGGGTCGTCCGTCGTGCACAGGGCGCGGACGTTGCTCTCCGCGATCAGCGCGCGCGCCGCGCCCGCCGGGCTTTGCAGCTTGCGGTTGGCGGTCTCCCAGACCATGTCCGCGGTCTTGCTGCTGAGCAGCTCGTCGATGCCGAAAAAGCGCTTGAGCTCCAGATGCGACCAGTGGTAGATCGGGTTGCCGATCAGCCCGGGCATCACCTCGGCGAAGCGGTTGAACTTGTCGTGGAAGCTCGCCCCGCCGGTCACGTAGTCCTCCGGCACCGCGTTTGCGCGCAGCACGCGCCACTTGTAGTGGTCGCCCGCGAGCCACGCCTCGCCGATGTCGGAAAACTGCTTGTTTTCGTAGATTTCCGCCGGATTCAGGTGGCAGTGGTAGTCGAAAATCGGCATCCCCTCTGCGTGCTCGTGGTACAGCCTGCGCGCGGCCTCTGTGGTGAGCAGAAAGTCCTCGCTGATAAAGCTTTTCATGTGTTTTTCCCTCTCTTTCTGTCAGATTTAGACAACGATCCTGTGTTTTTTCGTTTGTCTTTTTGTGCTTTTAGTATAGGCTTTTTCCGAAGGGTATTCTCGGAATATCCTGCTTGAAAACTGGTGAAAGTTGCTATATAATATAAATATCACCAAAGGAAAGGGGTCGGATTTGTTGAAAATTACCAAAGACACCTTTACCCAGCGCCAGATCATGGAGCGCTCGGATTTTGAATGCTACCACTATTGGGACCCGGTTCCGCCGGTGGTCGATTTTCACGAGCACGAGTTTTACGAGGTGTTCTTTTTTCTGTCCGGCGACGTGTCGTACAGCATCGAGGGACGCACCTACCAGCTGCGTCCCGGCGACATCCTGCTGACCGACAACCGCGACATCCACAAGCCGGAGGTCCGCCCCGGCAAGCCGTATGAGCGGTATGTGATCTGGATCGAGCCGGCCTTTCTCACGCGCGTCAACACGATGGGCTCGGATCTGACGCGCTGCTTTACGGACGCCAGCGAAAAAAAATACAAGCGCATCCGGCCGGAGAGCAGCGTGATGTCCCGTCTCAAGGGCATCTGCGAGAAAATGCTGCGCAACCGGGACGAGGAGGAGTTCGGCAGCGGCACGCTCTCCTATATCTATCTGGTCGAATTTCTCGTCTACCTCAACCGCGCCTATTTCGCGACGCCGGAGGACATCCGTAAGGATGTCACAGAAAACGAAAAAATAAACGAGGTCGTCGCCTATATCAACGACAACCTCGCGGACGACCTGACGCTCGACCTGCTGGCGGACACCTGCTTTGTCAGCAAATCGCATCTGGCGCATCAGTTTAAGCTGTATATCGGACTGACGCTCTATCAGTTCATCATCAAAAAACGGGTGACCGTGGCGCGCAACATGATCCGCGAGGGCGCGCCGGTCATGGAGGCGTGCATGCGCTGCGGCTTCAACGACTATTCCAACTTCCTCAAGGCGTTCAAGCGGGAGTTCGGCCGCAGCCCGAAGGAGTTTATGCTGCGCTGAGCCGCGCCTGACAAAAACAGGGACGTTTCACAGATTTTTCCTGAAACGCCCCCTTTTGGCATGTCTTGGGAAAAACAAAAAAGACACCGCGCGCAGCCAAACGATTGCTGCGCACAGTGTCTTGCGTATGCCGCCGCCCCGGCGGGCGGAGGCGATTGTATTTATAAATTACTGGATGATGCGGAACTTGATGACGCCGTTGACCGCCTTGAGCGCCGCCTTGATCTCTTCGGTCAGGTCGCTCTCGGTGTCCATGATGGTGTAGGCGATCTCGCCGCGCGGGCGGCTGCCCATGTTTTCGATGTTGATGCCGTGCTGCGCCAGCGTGGAGGACAGCTCCGCGATGAGGTTCGGCATGTTGCGGTGCATGATGCAGATGCGCGTCTTGGCCTCGCGCGGTACCTTCAGGTTGGGGAAGTTGACCGAGTTGCGGATGGTGCCGTTTTCCAGATAGTCCATGATCTCCTGCGCCGCCATGACCGCGCAGTTGTCCTCGCTCTCCGCGGTGGACGCGCCCAGGTGCGGCAGGCACAGCGCGTGCGGCTGCGCGAGCATCGCTTCGGAGGCGAAGTCGCAGCAGTAGGCGGCGATCTTGCCCGATTCCAGACCGTCGATCACGGCCTGCTGGTCGCACAGGCCGTCGCGCGCGAAGTTGAGGATGCGCACGCCGTCCTTCATCATGGCGAGCGCCTCCGCGTCGACGATGCCGCGCGTGGCGTCGGTCAGCGGGACGTGCACGGTAATGTAGTCCGACTCGGTGAAGATGTCGTGCAGCTCCTTGGTGTAGCGCACGCCGCGCTGGAGCTGCAGCGCCGCGTCGACCGACAGATACGGGTCGTAGCCGATGACCTCCATGCCGAGCGCGAGCGCCGCGTTGGCGACCTTGATGCCGATGGCGCCCAGACCGATGACGCCCAGCGTCTTGCCCGCGATTTCACAGCCCGCGAAATGCGACTTGCCCTTTTCCGCCATCGCGCCGATCGCGTCGCCGTTGCCCGCGAGCGTCCTGGCCCAGTTCGCGCCGCCGACGATGTCGCGCGAGGACAGCAGCAGCGCGCACAGCACCAGCTCCTTGACGGCGTTGGCGTTGGCGCCCGGCGTGTTGAACACGACGATGCCGTTTTCGGTGCACTTGTCGAGCGGGATGTTGTTGACGCCCGCGCCCGCGCGCGCGATGCACTTCAGGCGCTTGGGAAATTCCAGATCGTGCAGCTTGGCGGAGCGGACGAGAATCGCGTCGTAGTCGTCGAAGCTGTCCGAGTAGGCGTAGGTCTCCGGCGCGAGCAGGCTGGTGCCCGCCTGAGAGATGTTATTGAACAGTTTTACCTGATACATTGGGGTGACTCCTTCTGTCAACGCCCGCCGCGCCCGCGCGGGCGCGGCGGAAACCGTGTTACTTGTTGTTTTTCTCGAACTTCTGCATGAAGTCGACGAGGTATTCGACGCCCTCCACCGGCATGGCGTTGTAAATGGAGGCGCGCATGCCGCCGACCAGGCGGTGGCCCTTGAGGTTGGTCATGCCGGCCTCGATGGACTGCTGGATGAACTTCTTGTCCAGCGCCTCGTCGCCCGTGCGGAAGGTGACGTTCATGCGCGAGCGGGAGGCCTTCTGCGCGGCGCCCTTGAACAGCGCGGACGAATCGAGGAACTCATACAGCATGGCGCTGCGCGTGTCCGCGAGCTTGGCCATCGCCTCGAGGCCGCCCTGCTGCTCGACCCACTCGGCGACCAGCTTCATCATGTAGATCGTGTACGTGGGGGGCGTGTTGTACATGCTGTTCTTCTGCGCGGTCAGCGCGAAGTCGAGCAGCACCGGCATGTTCTCGCGGTAGTGTCCCATCAGATCCTCGCGGACGATGACGACCGCCATGCCCGCCGGGCCCATGTTTTTCTGCGTGCCCGCGTAGATCAGGCCGTACTTGGAGACGTCGATCGGCTTGGACAGGATGTTGGACGACATGTCCGCGACCAGCGGCACGTCGCCGGTCTGCGGGTCGTAGTGCCATTCGGTGCCGAAGATGGTGTTGTTGGCGCAGAAATAGAAGTAATCCGCCGTCGGGTCGAGCGTCAGCTGCTCCTGCGCCGGCACCCAGGTGAAGTTGTCCGCCTCGGAGGTCGCGGCGACCTGCACGGTGCCGAACTTGCGCGCTTCCTTGGCGGCGTTGCGGGCGAAGTTGCCGGTGATGGCGTAGTCCGCCTTGCCGGTGACCATCAGGTTGAGCGGGATGGCGGAGAACTGCATGGTCGCGCCGCCCTGCATGAACAGGATCTTGTAGTTGTCCGGAATGTGCAGCACGCGGCGCAGGACGTCCTGCGCGCCGTTGATGATATCGTCGTAGTATTTAGATCGGTGACTCATCTCCATGACGGACATGCCGGAGCCTTCATAGTTGAGCATCTGCGCTGCGGCCTTTTCGAGAACGGACTGCGGCATCATGGACGGACCTGCCGAAAAGTTATAAATTCTTCCATCAGACATGAGAGAGGTAACCTGCCTTTCCAACGTGTGAGCGGGATTCTGCGGAGATAAATAATTTTGAGAATCCCTCAAAAATAATATTACGATGCACATTACTAAAATGTGTTACGATCCTATTAAATCGCATTTGAGGCGGCGTTGTCAAGAGATGGGCGGTGTTTTCGTCTGTCTGCCGGATTTCCGACGGGGACAGGGGGGCTTTTTGTCTGTTTTGCAGGCGAAAGCGCATATTCTTGCAGGAACGTGCGCGCAGATGCTATACTGGAGGCAGAGACACACGCGAGAGGAGAAACGGGCATGGATGTGCTTTCGGAATTTTTTGCGCTTCCGCATACCGGCGGCAGGGGCATCTGCCGCCTGCCGGCGCTGGCGCTGGACGACGGCCGGATGCGCGCGGTGCAGGCGCGCTGCCCGGGCGCTGCAAGCGTCGTCGTGGTGCTGTTTCCCTATCTCGTGCGCGACGCGGGCAATCTGTCGCTGTACGCGCGCGGGCGGGACTACCACGGCGTGCTGCTGCGCGCGCTGGAGCCGGCGTGCGCGGCGCTGCGCCGCGCGTTCCCGCAAAACCGCTTTGTGCCGCTCGCGGACGATTCGCCGCTGCCGGAGGTGCGCGCGGCGTGGGAGAGCGGCGCGGGTCTGCTGGGGCAGAACGGGCTGATTTTTGACCGCGTGTACGGCAGCTTCGTGTTTATCGGCACGGTGTTGACCGATCTGGCGCTGCCGCCGACGCCGTCGGCGCACGCGCGCTGTCCGGGCTGCGGGGCGTGCGCGCGCGCCTGTCCGGGGGACGCGCTGGCGGATGGGCGCGTGGACGAGCAGCGCTGCCTGTCCGCGCTGACGCAGAGCAAGCAGCCGATGACGGAGGCGCAGCTGCGGCAGCTCGCGCGGCACCCGCTCGTGTGGGGCTGCGACACGTGCGCGGCCGTCTGCCCGCTCAACCGCGCCGCCGCCGAGACCACCAACCCGGCGTTCCGCGAGGATCGCATCGCGTCGCTGGCGCTGGAGGACGTGGAAGGGCGGACGCGCCGGCAGTTCTGCGCGGCCTTTCCCGACCGCGCGTTCACCTGGCGCGGCCCCGCGCCGCTCGCGCGCAATCTGGCGCTCAGGCGGCAGCCGTGAAACGAATGTTGCAGCACAGGGGAGAAAAAAGGAGGAACCAACATGCATTTTGTCTGTTCACAGTGCGGCGCGACCGCACCGGCCGACACGCGGCAGCCCCAATGCGCCTGCGGCGGGCTGTGGGAGCTGGCGGCTTCTGTGCCGGACTTTTCGTTTGCGCGCATCGAGCGGGACACGTGGAGCCTGTTCCGCTACCGGCACTTTCTGGCAGCCGGCGGCGAATGGCAGTCGATCTCGCTGGGAGAGGGCATGACCCCCATTGTGCGGCTGGATGAAAACGTCCTGCTGAAGATGGACTACTGTATGCCGACGCTGTCCTACAAGGATCGGGGCGCCGCCGTGCTGATGGCGCACTGCAAAGCGATCGGCGTCGACGCCGTGGTGCAGGACAGCAGCGGCAATGCGGGCAACAGCATCGCCGCCTATGCCGCCCGGGCGGGCATTGCCTGCGAGATCTTCGTGCCGGAGGGGACGTCTCCCGGAAAAATCGCCATGATCCGCGCCCACGGCGCGCGGTGCACGGTGGTGCCCGGAAGCCGCGACCACTGCGCGGCGGTCTGCCGGGAGCAGGTGGCGCGCAGCGGCGTGTACTACGCAAACCACGTCTACAACCCCCTGTTTTACGAGGGAACCAAGACGTATGTGTACGAGGTGCTGGAGCAGCTGCACCGGATGCCGGCGCATCTGCTGCTGCCTGTCGGCAACGGCACGCTGTTTTTGGGCGCGATCAAGGCGCTCGAGCACCTGCTGGCGAGCGGAGTGATCGAGCGGATGCCGCGCATTTTCGCCGTGCAGAGCGAGCACTGCGACCCGATTCTGCGGGCGGCCGCGCGCGGCGCGGCGGTTCCGGCGCAGGTCGCGGCAAAGCCGACGCTGGCGGAGGGCATTGCGATCGGCGAGCCGCGGCGCGGAGCGGAGATTCTCGCCTGCGCCCGCCGGCATGCGGTGCGCTTTCTTCACGCGCCGGAGGCGCGCATTCTGGAGGCGCGGGCGCGGCTGGCGCAACAGGGCATCTACTGCGAGCACACGACAGCGGCGAGCTACGCCGCCTATCTGGACTACTGCGAGCGGCACGGCCCCGTGGCGGACTGCCTGATTCCGATGTGCGGCGCGGGGCTGAAGTCCGATCACTGACCGGGTTTTGGCGGATTTCTGCCCGCCGCGCCTTGCCGCGCGCGCAAAAAAGGCATATAATGAAAAAACGCGCCGGACACGCATAGACCCGCGCGCAATCCGGTGGTATAATAGACAGAAAAACAGAAGCAGAAAAACAACCGTTCCTTTTTGATTGGGAGGATATTTGATGTTTGAGTTTGTCAATAGCAAAACGCTGGCGGAATACGAGACGTTCAACGAGGGGCATCCGTTCGGCCACTTCATGCAGTCGAAAAAATGGGCGAACCTCAAGGACAACTGGAAGTGGGAGGCGATCGTCGTGCGCGGAGAGGACGGCAAAATCGCCGGCTCGCTCGCCGTGCTCATCCGCAACCTGCCGCATCTGCCGTGGACGCTGATGTATGGCTGCCGCGGCCCGGTCTGCGACCCGCACGACCGCGAGACGCTGGAGCAGCTGATCGCGGGCGCGCGCGTGCTCGCGAAGAAATACCACGCCTATGTGCTCAAGCTCGACCCGGACGTCTCCATCGAGGATCAGGAGTTCGTCCGCGAGCTGGAGAGCCTCGGCTTCCGCAATGCGACCGGAGACGGCAAGAACTTTGAGGGCATCCAGCCGAATTTCGTCTTCCGTCTGGACGTGTCCGACATGAAGAACGAGAAGGTGTTTGCCGCGCCCGCGCCGGGCGAGGCGTTCGAGCTCTCGGTCGAGGACACGCAGGGCGAGGCCGCCATCATGCACTTCAAGACGGACACGCGCACCAAGGTGCGCAAGGCGATCAAGCGCGGCGTCAAGATCAAGATCTGCGGCAAGGAAATGATGCCGTTCTTCTCCAAGATGATGATGGAGACCGGCCTGCGCGACGGCTTTGTGACGCGCCCGGCGAGCTATTTTAACAAGATGCTCGACGCGATGGGGGACAATGCCCGCCTGTACATGGCGTTTTACGAGGACAAGCCGATTGCGGGCACGCTCGCGATCTACTACGGAGACAAGGTCTGGTACCTCTACGGCGCGTCCGCCAACGGCACGAAGGAATTTGACGTGCGCAAGCTGATGCCCAACTACCTGCTGCAATGGATGATGATCCAGTGGGCGCTGGAGAAGGGCTGCCGCATCTACGACTTCCGCGGCGTCTCGGGCGACCTGACGCCGGACAACCCGCTGTACGGCCTGTACCGCTTCAAGAAGGACTTCAACGGCGATCTGGTGCAGTTCGTCGGCGAATACGACCTGGTGTTCAACAAGCCGGTGCATTTCGCCGTCGTCCACGGACAGACGACGTACCGCAACCTGCGCCGCAAGCGCTTCCTCAAGAAGAACGCCGCGCTCGACACCTCCAAGCCGAAAAACCTGACCGGCGACCACCGCGGCGAGAAGAAGGACGCGGAGCCGCCGAAGGACAAGTAAAAGGCGGCGCGCGATGAAGAAATTCGTCATAGAGAGAGAAAAGCTGGCGGAAAACGCCCGCCTGATTCAGAAAAAGGCGGGCGTGCCCGTCATCGCCGTGCTCAAGGCGGACGGCTACGGCTTCGGCATGGCGCAGATGGCGCAGGTGCTGGCGGAGACCGGCATCCGCATGTTCGCCGTCACCGAGCCGGAGGACGCGCTCCGGCTGCGCGAGCTGGGCTTTGCCGAGCAGGAGATTCTGGTCATGCGCTCGACCGCGCTGGCGGACGAGGTCTATCAGGTGATTCAGGCCAATGCCATCGCCACCGTCGGCTCGCCGGAGGCGGCGTACTGCCTGAACGAGGTCGCGCAGGGCTGCGGCACGCAGGCGCGCGCCCATCTCAAGCTGGACACGGGCATGGGGCGCTACGGCTTCCTGCCCGACCAGTACGGCGAGCTCAAGGCGGTGTGCACCGACTGCGCGGGCATCCGCGTCACCGGCATCTATACGCACTTCCACTCGGCGTTTGCCGACGAGGCGGCGACGCGCGCGCAGTACAAAACGCTGTGCGAAATCGCGGCGCGCCTGCGCGCGGACGGCATCGACTGCGGCCTGCGCCACGCGGCCAACTCGTCCGGGCTGTTCTGCTACGACGATCTGACGCTCGACGCGGTGCGCATCGGCTCGGCGTTCACCGGGCGCATCCCGGCGAAAACGCCCACCGGACTCAACCGCCTGGGCTATCTGGAGAGCCGCGTCATCGAGCTGCGCACCGTGCCCAAGGGGCACACGGTCGGCTACGGGGCGGGCTATGTCACGCCGGGCGCGACGCGCATCGCCGTCGTCCCGGTCGGCTACACCGACGGCTTTTCGGTCGAGAAAAAGCGCGACCTGTACCGCCTGCGCGACGTCGTGCGCTACAACATCGGAGAGATCAAAAACGGACTGGGCAGGGGCGCGATCTACATCACGGTCAACGGCCAGCGCGCGCGCGTGCTCGGCCATGTCGGCCTGTGCCATGTCTCGGTCGACGTGACCGGTCTGGACGTCAAAAACGGCGACACCGCGATTTTAGACGTCAACCCGCTGTATCTCAGCCCACTGGTACCAAAGGAATATGTCTGACGCACTTCTCTATCAACAACTACGCAAACAGGCGGCTCAAAAAGCCGCCCGTTTTCATATGCCGGGGCACAAGGGGCGGCCCGTGCTGCCCGGGCTCAACCACCCGTTCGCCATCGACTACACGGAGATCGAGGGCACGGGCAATCTGTACGCGGGCGACGAGCCGATTCTGTCGGCGGAGCGCGCGGCGGCGCGCTGGTATGGCGCGGCGGACTGCCTGTTTCTGACCGGCGGCTCGACGCAGGCGCTGATGACCGCGATTGCGGCGGCGGTGCCGGCGGGCGGCGCGCTGCTCGTCGACCGCAACTGCCACAAGGCGGCGACGCACGCCATGGCGCTGCTCGACCTGACGCCGGAATTTGTCGTGCCGCGCCCGCTGGCCGGGAGCGGCCTGCCCGGGCAGCTCGCGCTGTGCGAGGTGGAGGCGGCCTTTGACCGCGCGCCGCAGGCGAAGGCGCTGCTCGTCACGTCGCCCAACTATTACGGCGTCATGCAGGACATCCCTGCGCTTGCGGCGCTGTGCCATGCGCGCGGGGCGGCGCTGCTCGTGGACGCGGCGCACGCCGCGCATTTCCCGGCGGTCGGCCTGCCCTCGCCCGTCGCGCAGGGCGCCGATCTGGCGGCGGTCAGCGCGCACAAGACGCTGCCCGCGCTCGGCCAGAGCGCGCTGCTGCTCTCGTCGGGGCGCATCCCGTTTGACACGCTGCTCGAAACCGCGCCGGTGTTCGGCACCTCCAGCCCGTCCTATGTCCTGCTCGCCTCGATCGATCTGGCGCGCGCCTGGATGGAGGGGGCGGGCGCGGCGGCCTATGCGCAGTGCGCCCGGCGCGTGGCGGCGCTGCGGCGCGACATCGACCGCACGACGGTGTTCCGCGCGCTGAGCGGCGCGGACGCCCCGCTCGACCCGTGCCGCCTGACCGTGTGCTGCCGCGGGACAAATGTGACGGGCGGCGCGCTGCTCGACGCGCTGCACGCGGACTTCGGCATCGACGCCGAGATGGCCGACCGCGAGCACGTGGTGTTCATCTGCACGGGCGCGGACACGGCGCGCGACTACGCCCGGCTGATGGGCGCGCTGCGCGACCCGCGCTTTTGCCGCGCGCCGCAGGACGCGCCGCCGCAGCTGCCGTTTCCCGCGCCGCAGCGCGCATGCTCCGTGCGGCAGGCGTTTTTCGCCGCGCGCCGCACCGTGCCGCTTGCGCAGGCGGCGGGCTGCATCTGCGCGCGCCCGGTGACGCCCTATCCGCCCGGCGTGCCGCTGCTCTATCCGGGCGAGCGCATCGGGCAAGTTCACATTGAATTCCTGCGGGCCGGATGGTATACTGATATCGTGGACATCTGCGTGATGTCCCAACCGGAAAACCCACAGGGAAAGGCAACGCAATATGCTGACATTTGACAGTCTGCTGGGAAACAGCGAACTGAAGGGCGCGCTGCGCCATGCGCTCGCGGGGCGCTTTCCGCAGGCGGTGCTGCTGACCGGCCCGGCCGGCATCGGCAAGCTGACGCTCGCGCGCATCCTCGCGGCGGCGCTGCTGTGCCAGAGCGACGGGGCGCGCCCGTGCGGCGTGTGCGCCGCCTGCCGCAAGGTGGAGGGCGGACTGCACACGGATGTGTCGCTCGTCGATCTGGGCGACGCGGAGATCAAGGTCGAGACCGCGCGCGCCATCCGCGCGGCCTGCGCCGTGCTGCCGGGCGACGGCGCGCGGCGCGTGTTTCTCATCCGCCGCGCGCACAACATGAACGCCTCGGCGCAGAACGCGCTGCTCAAGCTGCTGGAGGAGCCGCCGTCCTATGCGTTTTTTCTCTTGATGACAGAAAACGCCGGCGCCATCCTGCCGACCATCCGCTCGCGCTGCACGCGCTTTGCGCTCGCGCCGCTGGATCTCGCGTCCGTCGAGCTGCTGCTGCGCGGCCGCTGCCCGGACAGGAGCCCGGAGGAGCGGCGCATCGCCGCCGAAGGCTGTCAGGGCATCGCGGGGGACGCGCTCGCCGCGCTGTCGGACGAGACCGGCGAGACGGCGCAGTACGCGGCCGCGGTGGCGGACGCGCTCGCCGCGCGCGACGAATGGGCGCTGCTGTGCGCTGCGCAGGCGTGCGCCGCGCTGACGCGCCGCCAGTTTTCCCATGTGCTCGCCGCGCTGCGCACCGCGCTGCGCGACGCCATTTTTGATGCGAACGGCATGCAGGCGCCGCTGCTGCCCGCATTGCGCGCGCAGTCGCATGCGCTGGCGCGCGCGCTGACCGTCCGCGAGCTGCTCGCGCTGTACGACTGGATGGGCGAGCTGGACGCGCGCGCCGGGCGCAATTCCGGCATGGCGCTGCTCACCGGCTGCCTGGCGGCGGGGAGCTATGCGCGCATCCGGCGCTGAGCGCGCCGCGTTTTTTTTCAGAACGCCGCCCGCCTGCGGGGCGCGTTTTTTCTCATAAACAGGAGGAACAATTTTGGCTCAGATTATCGGAGTCCGATTCAAAAAAGTCGGAAAAGTATATTATTTTGACCCGTGCGGCACACAGGTCGCCATCGGCCAGAACGTCATCGTCGAGACCGCGCGCGGCGTGGAATACGGCGAGGTCGCGCTGGCCAACCGCGACATCGCGGAGGGCGAGGTGGTCAAGCCGCTCAAAAAGCTCATCCGCGTGGCAACGCCGTCGGATGAAAAGGTCGTCGAGACCAACCGGAAGCGCGCGAAGGAAGCGTTTCGCATCTGTGAACAGAAAATTGCCGAGCACAAGCTGGACATGAAGCTCGTGTCGGTCGAATACACGTTTGACCTCAACAAGGTGCTGTTTTACTTCACCGCCGACGGGCGCGTGGACTTCCGCGAGCTGGTCAAGGACCTCGCGTCGGTGTTCCGCACCCGCATCGAGCTGCGCCAGATCGGCGTGCGCGACGAGGCGAAGGTGCTCGGCGGCCTGGGCATCTGCGGCCGCCCGCTGTGCTGCGCGTCGTTTCTCGACGACTTCCAGCCGGTGTCCATCAACATGGCCAAGCAGCAGAACCTGTCGCTCAACCCGGCCAAGATCTCCGGCACGTGCGGCCGCCTGATGTGCTGCCTCAAGTACGAGCAGGAGGTGTATGAGGAGCTCGGCCGCGTCACGCCGTACCCCGATTCCACCGTCCAGACGCCGGACGGCGTCGGCGTCGTCACCGACGCCTCGCTGCTGCGCGGCACGTGCACCGTCGTGCTGGAAAACGACCCCGGCACGCCGCATTGCTACCGCTGCCAGGACTGCCAGATTTTGCAGGCGGGGCGCAAGCAGCGCCGCCCGCAGCACGCGGCCAAGGCGGCGGAGGTCATAGACCGGACGGAAAAAGCTGCCGCCAGGCCGGCGTCGCCCAAGCCGGCGGCATCCAAGCCGGCCGCCGAACCGGCGCCCGCGCCGCTGAACGTGCCGTCGCCCGCGCCCGCCGCCCGGCCGGAGGCGCCGGAGACCGAGCAGGCTGCCGCCGCGCCGCAGCGCGAACGCCGCCGCACCGACCGCCCGCGCAAGCCGCGCCGCCGCCCGCAGCAGGGCGGGGAGCAGAAGCGCGACGGCGACAAGCGCCCGCCGCGCCGGGAGACGCGCGGCAAGAACACCGAGGCGGAGCGCCCGCGCAAGGAGCGCCGTCCGGCGGAAAACACCGGCGAATTTGTCGACGCGCACCGCCAGCCGCGCCGCCGCCGCCCGCGCCGCCGCCCGCAGAGCGGGGAGGCGAAACCGTCCGGCGCGCCGGAAAACAAAGCGTGAAGCGCGATCCCTGCACCCGGCCGGGTGCGGGGATTTTTTGTGCGTTTGCGCGATATGCCGCCGCCGCTGCAAAAAAAAGATGCGCGCAAAAGGAACGGTTTTTCTTGCTATTCGACGCAGGTCGTGGTACACTGAAAGTAATTTAATTAGTTTATTTAATTATCTGAAGGAGGTGACAGGGCATGTCTGTACACGAACAGATCCACACCTTTCTGGTGGAAATCTTCGGGCGGATCAACAAAATTGAACAGCGCGCCCTCTCCGCTGGATTGAACGATGAGGTGACGATCGCGGAGACGCACATCCTCGAGAAGATCGGGGACATGGAGTGCGCCCGCATGTCGGACATCGCCCGGGCGCTCGACATCACGCTGGCGACGCTGACCATCGCGTGCGAGCGGCTGGAGAAGAAGGGCATGATCGAGCGCGTGCGCGCGAAAAACGACCGGCGCGTCGTGCTCGTCTCGCTGACGCCCAAGGGGTGGGCGGCGTACCGCTATCACCGGCAGTTTCACAACGATCTGATCGATTCCGCGCTGTCCGGCCTGACGGACGAGGAACAGCGCGTGCTGAGCAGCGCATTGAAAAAAATCGAGGACTTTTTGGGCACTTTTTGACAGACGCACAGGACGAAAGGAGCGCGTATCATGGGAAAGACAGCAATTATCACGGACTCCAGCTGCGACTACACACCGGCGCGCGCCGCGCAGGCGGGCTTTTCCGTCGTGCCGCTCGGCGTGACGTTTGAGGACGGCTCGACGTACCGGGACGGCGTGGATTTGAGCAGCGAGCAGTTTTTCCAAAAGCTGGCGGCGAGCAAGACGCTGCCCCGGACGAGCCAGCCGTCGCTCGACGACTGGATGGAGGCCTTCCGCCGGCACGAGGACTGCGACGACATCATCTGCATCACGATCTCCTCCAAGCTGTCCGGCTCGATCACCGGCGCGTTTCTCGCGCGCCGCATGCTGCGCGAGGAGGGCTTCCGGCCGCACATCCATCTGGTCGATTCGCTCAACGCCTCCGCCGCGGTCGCGCTGTTCGCCGTCGAGGCGGCGCGCATGGCGCAGGAGGGCAGGGGCGTGCAGGAGATTCTCCTGCGCCTGAACGACATGCAGAGCCGCGTCGGCGTCTATTTCATCATCGACAGCCTGGAATACCTGCGCAAGGGCGGGCGCATCGGCAGCGTGACCATGCTCGCGGGCAAGCTGATGGGCATCAAGCCGGTGCTGACGCTGCGCCGCGGCGAGGCGGCGGGCATCGACAAGGCGCGCGGCGTGCAGGCGGGCTGCAAAAAGCTCGTGGATCATTTTCTGACGCACGCCGCCGACCTGCACCGCGTGACCGTCATCTCCTCCTGCGCGCCGGAGCGCGTCAAGACCATCAGCCTGATGCTCCAGCGGCACATCAGCGACATCGAGATCACCCCGGTGGAGATCGGCGCGGCCATCGGCACCTACATCGGCCCGGGCGGCATCGCGCTCGCCTATGAGGAGAAGCAGGCGCGCTGGTAAACGGCGCTTTACTCCCCCGGACGGGGCGCGGTGCTCCTTCTGTGTAGCCGAGCCGGAAAACAACCGCTTTTTTGTGCGAAAATCGCCGCTGCGCGCTGTACAATTGAAAATTTCATGCTATAATGAAACGTAGATTTGGGCGGCGCCGGAACCCCGCGGAGGGGTCGGAACAGGGGCGCCCCCGGCAAAGGCTGCCACAGCAGCAAATCCAGCTTTCAAAAGGAGGCGCTCCCCGAGCGGGAGAATAAGCAGCAATGAAGCACAATCAACATTCCGCCGTTTTGGACGGCAACAACCGGCATATCGTGCTGTTTGGCAAACAGGGCAGCGGAAAGACCAGCATCTTCCAGTCGCTGGCCGGCGAGTCCGCGTACCACACCGGCACATCCAAATACAACCCGGTCGTCGGCCTGTGCAGGCTCGGCCGCGCGGGCAACGTGACGCTGATCGACACGGCGGCGCTCAACGATACGTCCGAGCTGGGCGACGAGCAGGTGCGCCGCACGCTCAACATCATCCGCCGCGCGGACATCGCCATCTACGTCGTCAATTTGCAGGAATTTGACCGCGAGGCGTACCGGCGCGACCACGAATGGCTCAAGCGCAACATGATCCCGTATCTGCTCGCGTTCAACCACTGCGACGAGGCGTATGCGGGCGCCATCGCGCAGTTCAAGACGGAATTCCCCGACGCGATTTTCATCTCCACGCAGACGCCCGGCTCGATCTCCCTGCTGCGCGCGCGCCTGTCGCAGATGGTGCGCGCCATCAGCGCGCAGGAAGCACCGCTCATTCCGGAGGGTCTGGTCAAGCAGGGCGACTACGTCCTGCTGCTCATGTCGCCGACCGGCGGCGCGCCCGTGCGCAACGAGCACCAGATGATCACCCAGCTGATCCGCCTCGGCGCGCGCGTCGTCGCCATCGAGGAGCGCAATCTGGAGCAGACGTTGCAGGAGATGCAGCGCGTCGATCTCGTCATCGCCTATGCGCGCTCGTTCAGCATGGTGCGGGACATCGTGCCGGAGCACATTCCGATCACCTCGTATTCGCTGCTGTACGGCCTGCAAACCGGAGAGCTGGACACCTTCTTGGAAGGCGCCAAGGCGATCGCGTCGCTCAACAAGGACAGCCGCGTGCTCATCGCGGAGGGCTGCATGCACAGCAGCATGCACCGCGACATCGGCCGCGTCAAGATCCCGCGCGCGCTGCGCCGGCTGGCGGGCGAGGAGCTGCGCATCGACTATTCGTTCGGCCTGGAGCTGCCGGAGAAAATTGAAAAATACGATCTCGTCATCCACTGCTCCGGCTGCTCGATGACGCAGCGCTCGGTACAGGCGCGCGTGGAGACCTGCCGCGAGGCGGGCGTGCCCATCGCCAACTACGGCACGGTGCTGGCGGCGCTGTCCGGCATGCTGGGACGCTGCGCGGCCGTGCTCAAGCCGGAGGAGAAGACAGAGGAATAAACTGCATCCCAACCGCAGAACGCAGCGGCAGGCCGTCCGGCCTCGCCGCTGTTTTTTGCCCGCCTGCGCGGCAGCCGCCGGGCGGACGCGCCTGAATGGTGACAAACGGCGGCGGATGAGATGGTGACAAAGCTGCCGGAACGGGGCGGCCGGGATGGAAAAATTTGTGCATATTGCACACCTTGAAAAAATTACCGCAACATTTCCACAAATTGTCCTTCAAATTTGAGGGGAAATGCTGTATAATTTTCCTATAGAGAAGGGAGCGCATCGCCGGATGCCTCCGCTCCTGTAGGAATGAAAACAAAGAAAAAATGAGGTGTTTCACAATGGGCTATATGGAAGAATATCGCAAATGGATGGACTCCCCGGCGCTGACGGCGGAGGAGCACGCCGAGCTGGCCGCGCTGGAAGGCGATGAGAAGGAAATTCAGGAGCGCTTCTTTGCGCCGCTTTCGTTCGGCACCGCGGGCCTGCGCGGCACGCTGGGCGTCGGCCTGTACAAGATGAACCGCTTTACGGTCGGCGCTGCGACGCAGGGTCTGGCCAACCTGATCAAGCAGTACGGCCCGCGCGCCATGCAGCGCGGCGTCGCCATCGCCTGCGACAGCCGCATCCAGTCGGACGAGTTTTCCCATCTGGCGGCCAGCATTCTGGCGGCGAACGGCATCAACGTCATCGAATGGGAGTCGCTGCGCCCGGTTCCGGTGCTCTCGTTCACCGTCCGCACCTATGGCACGCTGGCGGGCGTCATGATCACCGCCTCGCACAATCCGAAGGAATACAACGGCTACAAGGTCTACTGGGAGGACGGCGCGCAGCTGCCGCCGAAGGAGGCCGACGTCGTCGCCAGGGAGATGGGCGCGCTCGACATGTTCACCGAGGTCAAGACCATGGACCATCAGGAAGCGGTCGACAAGGGTCTGATTAAGATCATCGGCCCGGAGTCGGACGAGATCTACCTGCGCCAGATTCAGAAGATGTGCATCAATCCGGACTGCATCGCGCAGGTCGCGGACGAGTTCAAGATCATCTACACCCCGTTCCACGGCGCGGGCTACAAGCTGGTGCCGGAGATCCTCAAGCGCATCGGCTATAAGAACGTCATCTGCGTCCCCGAGCAGATGGTCATCGACGGCAGATTCCCGACCGTCAAGAGCCCCAACCCGGAGAACAAGGAGGGCTTCAACCTCGCCATCGAGATGGCCAAGGAGATGGGCGTCGACCTGATCATCGGCACCGACCCGGACTCCGACCGCTGCGGCACCGTTCTCAAGAGCAGCACGGGCGACTACGTCACGCTGAGCGGCAACCAGATGGGCGTTCTGCTGATCGACTATATCATCACCGCCAAAAAGCTGACCAACACCATGCCGCCGCACCCGGCCGTGCTCAAGTCGGTCGTATCGACGGAGATGGCGCGCAAGGTCGCCAACGACAACGGCGTGGCGTGCTTCGACACGTTCACCGGCTTCAAGTTCCTCGCGGAGAAGATCAAGCAGTTTGAGGACACCGGCTCGCATCAGTATCTGTTCGCGTTCGAGGAGTCCTACGGCTACCTGTGCGGCGACCACGCGCGCGACAAGGACGCGGTTATCGCCTCCATGCTCATCGCGGAGATGGCGGCCTACTACCGCACCAAGGGCATGACGCTGTACGACGCCATGCAGGACATGTACAAGCGCTACGGCTACTACGCCGAGGAGACGCTGTCCATCGTCATGCCGGGCGTCTCCGGCCTGGCCCGCATGGCGGAGCTGATGAAGGAGCTGCGCGAGTCCCCGCTTCAGGAGGTCGGCGGCACGCCGGTCAAGGACGTGCGCGATTTCCAGAGCGGCATTCAGACCGAGCTGGCGACCGGCGAGACCACCGAGGTCGAGCTGAAGGGACAGAACGTGCTGTATTACGACCTGTCCGACGGCACCAGCTTCATCATCCGTCCGTCCGGCACCGAGCCGAAGGTCAAGGTCTACATCATGGCCAACGGCGCGAGCAAGGAGGAGGTCGACGCGAAGGTAGAGAAATACGCGGCGGCCGCCAAGGACATCGTAAAGTAATTCGCAGTCAAACACGAAACGCTTCCCTCTGCCCCCCGCCCTCTAAGGCGGGCGGCGGAGGGATTTCTTTGCGCGGAAGGGAGAGCAAACCATGAGAGAAAAGGAGCGCGGGCGCGCGCTGTCGCCGGCGGAGCAGCGGCGCAAGGCGCGGTTTGAGCGGCAGAAGGCGGAGCTGGAGGCGCAGGGCTATGTCATGCGCGACCTGACGGTCGGGTTGGTGTACGCCAACGTCATGGCGCTCGTGCTGGCGCTGCCGGTCTGCGCCCCGTTTGTGGCCGTTTTTCTGTGGCGCGCGCCGGACGGGGCGTTCCGGATGAGCATGGCCGGGCTGGTGCTGTTTCTGGCGCTGTACGCCGCGATGATCTGCGCGCACGAGCTGATTCACGGCGCGGTGTGGGCGGTGTTCGCGCCGTCGCACTGGCGCGCGGTGGAGTTCGGCTTTATCAAGGAGTATCTGACGCCGTACTGCACCTGCGGCGAGCCGCTGGAAAAATGGCAGTACGTCGTGGGCGCGCTGATGCCCACCGTGCTGCTGGGATTGCTGCCGGCGGGCGCCGCGGCGGTCACAGGCAGCGCGCCGCTGCTCCTGCTGGGTCTGGCGCTGATTTTGGGTGGCGGCGGGGACATGACGATCGTGCTGGCGCTGCTGCGCCACCGCAGCGCGGCGCGCGCGACGGTGTACCTCGACCACCCGTATGCGGCGGGCGTGGTCGCGTTCGAGCGGACATAACAAAGCGCCCCGACCGGAGCAAAACCGGTCGGGGCGCTGTCATCGGCAGACTGCCGCTGACAATCACTTTTCCTCGGAGAGCAGGCTGACGTCCCGTCCCTCCAGGATGTAGTTGGTGGTGCGCATGGCGCACATCTTGCCGCACATCGAGCAGGAGTGGCGATCCTGCGGCGGCTTGGACTCGAAGTATTCGCGCGCTTTCTTGCCGTCGATGGCCAGGGAGAACATCTCCTCCCAGTCGAGGCGGCGGCGTGCGTCGCTCATCTTGTCGTCGATGTCGCGCGCGCCCGGGATGCCCTTGGCCATATCGGCGGCGTGCGCGGCGATTTTGGAGGCGATGACGCCCTCCTTGACGTCGTTGACGTCGGGCAGGCGCAGGTGCTCCGCCGGGGTGACGTAGCACAGGAAGTCCGCGCCGTAGGTCGCGGCGATGGCGCCGCCGATGGCGGAGGTGATGTGGTCATAACCGGGCGCGATGTCGGTGACGATCGGGCCGAGGACGTAGAACGGCGCGCCGTGGCACAGGCGCTTCTCGATCTCCATGTTGGCCTTGATCTCGTTGAGCGCCATGTGGCCCGGGCCTTCGATCATGACCTGGACGTTCTTCTCCCAGGCGCGCTTGGTCAGGATGCCCAGCTCGATCAGTTCGGTGATCTGGCTGGCGTCGGTGGAGTCGTGCGTCGAGCCGGGGCGCATCGCGTCGCCGAGGCTGATGGTGACGTCATATTCGTGCAGGATGTCGCACAGCTCGTCGTAGTACTCGTAGAACGGGTTTTCGTTGCCCGTCATCTCCATCCAGGCGAACAGCAGCGAGCCGCCGCGCGAGACGATGTTGGTCAGGCGCTTGGCCTGCTTGAAGGTGTCGATTGTCTTGCGGTTGATGCCCGCGTGGATGGTGACGAAATCGACGCCCGTCTTGGCGTGCGCCTCGACGACGCGCAGAAAGTCCTGCGCGGTGATGCTCTTGAGATCCTTTTCCAGATAGCCGACCGCGTCGTACATCGGAACCGTGCCGATCATGGCGGGGGACATGTCGATCAGCTCCTGGCGGAAGGTGTGCGTCTTGCCGTAGTTGGACAGATCCATGATGGCCTCGGCGCCGTAGTCGAGCGACATGCGCACCTTGGCGAACTCCTCCTCATAGTTGTGGCAGTCGCCGGAGATGCCGAGGTTGACGTTGATTTTGGTCTTCAGACCCTCGCCGATGCCCTCCGGGGACAGCGAGGTGTGGTTTTTGTTGGCCGGAATGACGACCGTGCCGCGGGCGATGCGCTCGCGCAGCACTTCGACATCCAGATTTTCCTTCTTCGCGACAATTTCCATCTGCGGGGTGACGATACCCCTTTTTGCCGCTTCGATCTGCGTCATATGCATACAGCGATCCTCCTGATCAAATTTGGGGAACAAAAAATGCACTGCTTCGTAGGAATGCAGTGCATATCTGGAAATCATAACCGGATGGTACCTTTACTTCCTACTACGGTATTAACCGACAGGTTCAAAGGGTCAGGCTTTCACCTTCTCAACTCGGCGCTCCGCGAAGAGCGCACATCAGTTCCCCTGTAAATTGATCTCATTATACCAACGCCGCGGGCATCTGTCAATGTGATTTGGACAAACTGGACAAAAAGAAAAACACACGACATCCAGGCCGCACTGTTGCACAGCCACCGTCATGTGTTTCCTGACAAAAAAGAGGAAGAAGCGCCGCCTGATGCGGGCATTCTTTGGTGTGGAAAGCGAGGGGGGATCTTTCCGTTCTCTCTCTTTCGATTGTGAGTGAGATTATATCATCCGGCGGCGGAGATGAAAAGAAGCAAATGTTCTGAAAAATCGCCAAGAAATGCCGGTGAAATTTGTGCAGAACAGACAAAAAAGACGGGTAAAAACGAAAATCCTGCAAAAGAAACGTAAATTTTCTGAAAAGAATCGCGAAAATGCAGGATCACCGCACGTATCCTGCGCACAAAAGTGAGAACATTGCGAGAAAATTCTGCACCCGCGCGGGGCGGACAGCCTGCGGGTCGGTGCACGCAGCGGGCGGCGGGGCGCGCCCGGCGCGCCTGCGCAGGTTCGCCCAAGGCTGCGCGGTATAAAAACGGTATTTTTTACCCATATTATACTTTACAAACCACTTTGGGTGTGATATGATGCAAGAGTTAATGCGCTCCCTGTGCTTAGCAGTCTGGATACCGGACACGTTTGACCGTGCCCATCACCTTGGGCCGCTGCCCGGCGCAGAGGAGAAAACTATTTTATATGAGGTGTTATTATGATCCGCAAAGAACAGAAGGCTGCGGTTATCGAAGCCAACCGCACCCACGAGACCGATACCGGCTCTCCGGAAGTACAGATCGCAATCCTGACCGAGCGCATCAGCCAGCTCACCGAGCATCTGAAGGAGCACAAGCACGACAACCATTCCCGCCGTGGTCTGCTCAAGATGGTCGGCCAGCGCCGCAGCATGCTCGCGTACCTGAAGAAGAAGGACATCGAGCGCTACAGAGCGATTGTCAAGAAGCTCGGCCTGAGAAAGTAAGCGTTGGAACGAAAGAGGAGGCTGCGTGCGGTCTCCTCTTTACCACTTTTTGGAAAGGACGGCACCTCCTTGAGCAGTTGAAGGACGGACTCCCGCGCCGGGGTGCGCGCTTCAAGTGCTTGAAGGACTGTCGGACTTTTCGCAGGAAATTTTTTGAAAGAAGGAGACAGTCTGACTTATGACTACGATTACACACAAGTCGTTTGAGGAAACGCGTGTATTTGAAACCATGTTTGCCGGGCGCAAGCTGACCGTCGAGACCGGCAAGGTCGCGCAGCTGGCCAACGGCTCCGCGCTGGTCCGCTACGGCGACACCGTCGTGCTGGTCACCGCCACCGCCTCCCCCAAGCCGCGCGAGGGCGTGGATTTCTTCCCGCTTTCGGTGGATTTTGAAGAAAAGCTGTACGCGGTCGGCCGCATCCCCGGCTCGTTCATGCGCCGCGAGGGCAAGGCGAGCGAGCAGGCGACCATCGCCTCCCGCCAGATCGACCGCCCGATGCGCCCGCTGTTCCCGAAGGATCTGCGCAACGACGTTTCCATCGTCTGCACGGTCATGGGCAACGACTACGACAATTCCCCGCAGGTCACCGCGCTCAACGGCGCGTCCATCGCGGTTGCCATCTCCGATATCCCGTTCAACTACACCGTGGCCGGCGTCGACGTCGGCCTGATCGACGGCGAATACGTCCTCAACCCGACGCTGGAGCAGCGCGAGAAGAGCCTGATGGACGTCACCGTCTGCGGCACGGCGGACAAGATCGTCATGATCGAGGCGGGCGCCAAGGAGGTTCCGGAGGATCAGATGCTCGAGGGCCTGCTGTTCGCGCACGAGGAGATCAAGAAGATGTGCGCGTTCATCGATTCCATCCGCGCGGAGATCGGCAAGCCGAAGTTTGAATACGAGCACCACGACGTCGACCACGAGCTGTTCGACCGCATCGAGGACTTCGCCCGCGCGAAGGTCGAGCAGGCGTTTGACACCGACGACAAGACCGTCCGCGACGCCAGCATGCAGCGCGTGCGCGCAGACATCGACGCCTTCCTGGGCGAAGAGGTCGCCTCTGAGCGCGCGGGCGAGATCACCGAGATCGTGGACAAGCTGTGCAAGAAGGTCGTCCGCAAGTGGCTGACCGAGGGCAAGCGCGTCGACGGCCGCGGCATGGAGGAAGTCCGCCCGCTGGCCGCGCAGGTCGGCGTTCTGCCGCGCGCGCACGGCACCGGCCTGTTCACCCGCGGTCAGACGCAGGTGCTTTCCGTCTGCACGCTGGGCACGCTGAGCGATGCGCAGCAGCTGGACACCATCTTTGAGCAGAAGGAAAAGCGCTACATCCACCACTACAACTTCCCGTCCTTCTCGGTCGGCGAAACCCGCCCGTCCCGCGGCCCGGGACGCCGCGAGATCGGCCACGGCGCGCTCGCAGAGCGCTCGCTGCTGCCCGTGCTGCCGTCCGTCGAGGAGTTCCCGTATGCCATCCGCGTCGTCTCTGAGGTGCTGTCCTCCAACGGCTCCACCTCGCAGGGCTCCGTCTGCGGCTCCACGCTGGCGCTGATGGACGCGGGCGTGCCGATCAAGGCGCCGGTCGCCGGCATCTCCTGCGGCCTCATCACCGACGACGGCCAGGAGACCACGTTCACCGACATCCAGGGCGTCGAGGACTTTTATGGCGACATGGACTTCAAGGTGGCGGGCACCAAGAAGGGCATCACCGGCATTCAGGTCGACATCAAGGTGGACGGCCTGACGCCGTCCATCATCAAGGAAGCGTTCCGCAAGTGCCGCGACGCGCGCTATAAGATCCTGGACGAGGTTATGTTACAGGCGATCGCCGAGCCGCGCCCGGAGGTCTCCCCGTGGGCGCCGAAGACGATCACCATCCACATCAATCCGGACAAGATCCGCGACGTCATCGGCAAGGGCGGCTCCGTGATCCAGAAGATCACCGCGGAGTCGGGCGCCAAGGTGGACATCGCCGAGGACGGCACGGTCAGCATCTCCTCTGTCAACGGTTCGGACGGTGAGAAGGCCAGGAAGATGATCGAGACCATCGTCAAGGATCCGGAGGTCGGCGACGTCTTCTACGGCAAGGTTGTCCGCCTGATGGGCTTTGGCGCGTTCGTCCAGATCGCGCCGGGCAAGGACGGTCTGGTGCACATCTCCAAGCTGGAGAAGCGCCGCGTCGAGCGCGTCGAGGACGTCGTCAAGGTGGGCGATATGGTCTGGGTCAAGGTCATCGAGATCGACGACAAGGGCCGCATCAACCTGTCGCGCAAGGACGTCAAGGAATCGGAAAAGGTGCTGTAATCGCCCTTTTCCAACAACAAAGCAACAAAAAGCAAAGGCTGTACCTCAAACGGGTACAGCCTTTTTTGCCGGCGCGTTTCACCGGCGCGGAATGCTGATGAACACATGCTGCCACAGCACGAAGCCGGCCGCGAGCGCGCCCGCCGTGCGCAGCGAGGCGGCGCGCGCCGTCAGCAGCGCCGCGGGCACGAGATCGAACGACAGCGGCAGGCCGTTGAGCAGCGGGGCGAGAAACGGCGCCAGCGCCACATAGAGGCCGGGCAGCGCGACGAGGACGACCTCCATCCAGGAGGAGCCCCAGCGCGCCAGCTGGGCGAGAAACGCGCCGCAGACGGCGCAGGTCAGCAGGGTGACGGTGGTGTCTGCGGTGGACGTGGTCAGCGCGGCGGAGGCCGCGTGGCCGACGGTGGGGACGAGGCAGAACAGCGCGTCCCATATGAGCAGGCGGAGCAATAGCTGCATAAAAAAGACTCCTTTCCGACGGTGCGTGATTTGTTTTAGTATACCGTTGTCCGCGCGAAAAAGCAAGAAAGCAATCGGGTCGCGGCGGGTGCGATGTTTTCATAAAAAAACCTTGTAAAACAGTTCGACTTATCGGTGGAATATGATATACTTGAGGGAAGGATAGCGGCAGTTTGCCGGATAGATGGAGAAGATAGTATGTATGATCGTATTGTACTGCCGAACGGCGTGCGCGTCGTCACCGAGCCGATCGCCGGTGTGCGCTCGGCGGCGGTCGGCATCTGGGTGCTCAACGGTTCGCGGTATGAGCCGGACGAACTGAGCGGCATTTCCCATTTTATCGAACATATGGTGTTCAAGGGAACGGAAAAGCGCTCCGCGCAGCACATCGCCATCGCGATGGACGCCATCGGCGGCCAGGTCAACGCCTTCACCACCAAGGAGTGCACGTGCTTTTACTTAAAAACGCTGGATCGCCACCTGAAAACCGGCGTCGAGATTCTGGCGGACATGTGCATGAACCCGAAATTCGCCGCGCGCGACATCGAGCTGGAGCGCGGCGTCGTGCTGGAGGAGATCGACATGTACGAGGACTCGCCGGAGGACGTCGCGACCGAGAAGATCTTTGAGTCGTGCTTTGCCGGCTCGTCGCTCGGCCGGCCGATTCTCGGGCGCGAGGAGACGCTGCGGGAGATGGACGGCGAGACGCTGCGGCGGTATATGAAGGAATATTACCGCCCCGGCGACACGGTCATCGCGCTGGCGGGGTCGTATACCCAGGACGATGTCGCGTACATCTGCGCGATGTTTTCCGACATGCAGGGCGAGGGACACAACGTCATCCAGCCGGCGGCCTACCGGCCGAGCGTGGTCGTGCGCCCGAAGGAGATCGAGCAGAACCACATCTGCATCGGTTTCCCGGGCGTGTCCATGTGCGCGCAGGAGCGCTATGCCAACGCCCTGCTGGGCGGCATTTTGGGCGGAGGCATGGCGTCGCGCCTGTTCCAGACCGTCCGCGAGCAGAACGGCCTGTGTTATTCGGTCTATTCGTTCAACACCTCGCACGAGGACGTCGGCGTGTTCAGCATCTACACCGCGCTCGGCAAGGAGACCGAGGCGAAGGCCATCGCGCTCATCCGCGAGGAATGCCTGCGCCTGGCGGCGGACGGGCCGGAGCGCGCGGAGCTGAGCCGCTGCCGCGAGCAGGCGAAGACCAACATGCTGCTCGGCATGGAGAGCACCTCCGCCCGCATGAACCAGCTGGGGCGCGGCGAGATGTTCTTTTCGCGCGCGCCGGAGCTGGATGAGGTCATGCAGATGTATGACGCTGTGACGGCGGACGACATCGCGCAGCTCGCGCGCCGCATCTTTGATTTCGAGCAGGCGTCTATCTGCGCCGTCGGACAGGTGGGCAGCGAGGACTACTACCGGCAGCTGCTCGGCAGATAAACAGCAAAAAGCGGTGCGCCTGCGCTGCGCGGGTGCGCCGCAGTTTTTCCACAGGAGCGTGATAAAATGAAACAATACATTCTGGCGATGGACGCGGGCACGACGAGCGAGCGCGCCATTCTGTTCGACCGCGCGGGGCAGCTGTGCGCCATGGCGCAGGAGGCGCTGCATCTGGACTATCCGCACGACGGCTGGGTGGAGCAGGACGCCGCGGAGATCTGGGACGTACAGCTGCGGGTGTGCCGCCGCGTGCTGGCGGAGCACGGCATCCGCCCGGAGCAGATCGCCGCCATCGGCATCACCAACCAGCGCGAGACCACGGTCGTGTGGGACAAGGCGACGGGCGAGCCGGTCGCGCCCGCGATTGTGTGGCAGTGCCGGCGCACAGCGGCGCAGGCGGACGAGCTGCGCCGGCGCGGGCTGACCGAGACGCTGCGCGACAAGACCGGTCTGGTGATCGACGCCTATTTCTCCGCGACCAAGCTGCGCTGGATTTTGGACACCGTGCCCGGCGCGCGCCGCCGGGCGGAAAACGGCGAGCTGCTGTTCGGCACGGTCGACTGCTGGCTCATCTGGAAGCTGACTGGCGGGCGGCGGCACGTGACCGACGCCTCCAACGCGGCGCGCACGATGCTGTACAACATCCGCACGCTGGATTGGGACGCGGACATCCTGCGCGAGCTGGACATCCCGGCGTGCATGCTGCCGGAGGTCGTGCCGTCGAGCGGCATTGTGGGCGAGACGGAGGCGGCGCTGTTCGGCTGCGCGCTGCCGATCGGCGGCATTGCGGGCGACCAGCAGGCGGCGCTGTTCGGACAGGCGTGCTGGCAGCCGGGCGAGGCGAAAAACACCTACGGTACGGGCTGCTTCCTGCTGATGAACACGGGCACAGCGCCGGTGCGCAGCGGCAACGGCCTGCTCACGACCATCGCCTGGAACATCGGCGGCACGGTGGAATACGCGCTGGAGGGCTCGGTGTTCGTCGCGGGCGCGGCGATTCAGTGGCTGCGCGACGACGTCGGGCTGCTGGAGCATGCGGCGGACTCGGAGGCGCTGGCGCGCGCCGTGCCGGATGCGGGCGGCGTCTATCTCGTCCCGGCGTTCACCGGGCTGGGCGCGCCGTACTGGGACGCCTATGCGCGCGGCGTGCTGGTCGGGCTGACGCGCGCGACCGGGCGGGCGCACATCGTCCGCGCCGCGCTGGAGTCGATGGCGCACCAGACCGCCGATGTGCTCGACGCCATGCAGCGGGACGCGGGTCTGGCACTGCAAAGCCTGAAGGCGGACGGCGGCGCGAGCGCCAACGACCTGCTGATGGAACTGCAGGCGGATCTCATCGGTGTGCCGGTGGAGCGGCCGGCGTGCGTGGAGACGACGGCGCTGGGCGCGGCCTGTCTGGCGGGTCTGGCGTCCGGCTTCTGGGAGAGTCGCGCGGACATCCGGCGCACGCGGGAGGCCGGTCGGGTGTTCCACCCGCAGCTGGACGCGGCGCGGCGGGAGGCGCAGCGCGCGGGCTGGCGGCGCGCCGTTTCGCGCGCACTCGGCTGGGCAAAGCCGGAATAACAGAATGTTCTGGAAAAAAACGAAAAAAACCGTTGACACGGGCGAAAAATCTTGGTATACTAATCAGGCAGTCGAGAGAAGGGAAACCTTCCGGGGGCTGTGTACGCGCCAGTAGCTCAGTTGGATAGAGTGTTTGGCTACGAACCAAAAGGTCGGGGGTTCGAATCCCTTCTGGCGTACCAAGAGAAAACCTCTTTTGTCTATCAGGCAGGAGAGGTTTTTTCGCGTTCTGGGCAAAGTAGTCCGAAATACGGGGAAATACCGCTGGGACAGGGGCGGAGTGGTCATCAAGACCGTGCCGGCTTTTGTTTTTGTTTTTCGGCGGCTTGCATTTCTCTGCTCAGCAAAGAAGCCCGCAAACCGGCATCCGAAGGGATTGGAGCGCCAAAGAGAAGAGTTGAAATGACCGAATTGAGAATATGACACATTTCTGTTATAATATTAAAAAATAGTTTTGTAGATGTGCAGGAGGTGCTGGACATGCGTTTTGAATTGAGCAAGAAACTGATTTCCGCATACAACAAAAACGGAAAGAATCCGAATTACTCGCTGATGTTTATTCTTAACAGTGTGGATCCCGGCACTTGCGCCGCAGGAGTCGAGCTAATAGACCGCTTCATCATTTCTGATGATAAGATCTCCTTTGAAATCGATGACAACAACTTCCGTGCGCTAAAAGCCCTGTTCGGCAAAGCGGACGCGGTTCTTGTTGAGAAAATGCTGTGGATAGCCTTCATGCTGCCGGAGGTGTGATATGGATTATTACGAATTAGCATACCATGATGCGTTGCAGCAGGTTGATCAATCCATTTCTGATGCGGTACAAGAATGGCCTACTCCATATGAAACCGATATAAACAATGCAGTCAAAAGCGCATCTGCACTCGATGCGTGGGACTATTGCTATGCAATCGCTATTGGCATGGCCGGTGTATTCATCTCAACAAACGAGGCGTTTGGTCAGTACTTGGATCGGATTCATAAAGCAGCCAGCGGCGCCAGTGGAGATTATGACAAATTCCAGAGTTTTCTGGGAGATGCACTTTGTCACAAAGGCGATCATATTGACGCTATAGAAATGCCGTTTCAGAACAGAAACGGCGGTAATGCCTATTGCATTTTCCACAGACTGCTGTGGGGACATGATATCCTGTCTATAAAAGGTGATAATTTTTGCATTGATGTTTGAACAGCGAGGACTGTCTGGCATTTTACAAGCGGTACAGCATTTACTCGCGGACACGATGTCGAAGCAGGGATTGCCGTTGCCGGGTAGTTCGTTCCTGGATGTGGTAGATGAGAACAATAAGACATCCAATTATCTGATACAGATTGCGCAGCAGCTTTCCGAAGAAACCACCGGAACCAAGGCCAGCGCCCAAGAGCTGTATTCCCGCATGATGACCATTCGTGCGCAGGATGTTACTGCGGGTGTTGTCGTAAAGCTGGTAACGGAATTGTACTTTTACATCAGACAAATTCAAGATAACATTCGCCGTTCCGAAATTCGTCTGATCGCATACGCAGTCAATTTCTTAGGCGAGGCTGTTGTTGGCTGTTTCAGACAGAAAGGAGTCCCGTATATCAATATTCCGTTGGCAGGAGCGATGGGAATGTCTTTCGCACAATTCTGCTACTACAACAATAAAGAGATCAAAAAACTCAGCGCTGCAACAGATGAGATTCATTCGGAGGTCGAAGCGTTGGAGGCAAAAGGGGATCAAAGTATACTGACGCTTCCAGTAGCCGAGAGCGCAGAAGCGCTTATTGAAGCAACTGATACAGCAGAGAAAAACGTTGCTG
>DXIG01000116.1 GCA_019112985.1 Candidatus Butyricicoccus stercorigallinarum
TCCGCGCCGAACGTCACGGAGGCGTCGTAGTCCGGGCACGCCTCGTCGCCGTCGCTCTCCACGCTCGACAGGTAGGGGATGTCCGTCCCCCACACGCTGACCGCCGCCTCCGTCTGCTGCGCGGCCGCCGCGTGGAACACGGCGGCGATCGGCTGGCCGCCGTAGGTGACGATGACCCCGGCGGTGTCCGCGACGGCCGCGCGCACCGCCCCGCTCCATTCGTCCGCCCGGCTGCCCCAGAGCGCCTGCGCGCCGCTGTCCAGATCGACAAAGGCCGCGCAGTGCGTGTAATCGTCGCACAGGACGGCGTCCGGGTGCGCCTCGTCCTGCCCGAGCGACTGTTTGTACACCGCGTAGGTGCGCGCCGCCACGGCCTGCGCCTTGAGCGCCTCTGCGGGGAACGAGGCGGGCATCTCCGCCGCCACCGCGCCCGCCACATAGTCCTCCAGCGCCAGCGCGCGCACGTGCCCGTCTACCGAGACGGTGATCTCCGTCTCCGCTTCGGTGTCCGCTGCATTTTGTCCGTCCTCCGCCTGCGATTCCTGTGCAGGCTCCACATGCCCGACCGTGTGCACGACCTGCTCTTCTTCTTGCTTTTTTTGGTAAAATTGAAACGTGAGAGGCACAAGATAGACCAGAAATATGACGAGGATACCCAGGAAAAAGAATCGTTTCATCCGCCTCCCCCTTTCCCCCCAATAACGGGTCAGATTTGACATATTTGCAGGATTGATGTAATATATAATTCATATGAAAACTCTCCGTCCGCCGCCGCGCACTCTCTCCCCCTCCGCGCAGCGCCGGATACCCGGACAATGAGGTGACCCAATGGTTGACATGATGAAAAATATGGATTCGCAGGTCATAGACAGTCTATGCAGCGAATTTCAGGATAATAACCTGATCCAGCCCAGGATGTTCAGCAAGTACGGCGTCAAGCGCGGCCTGCGCAACGCGGACGGCACGGGCGTGCTCGCGGGCATCACCTGCGTCTCCAACGTACACGGCTACATGGTGAACGAGGGCGAAGTGGAGCCGATCGAAGGCCGCCTGACCTATCGCGGACACAACCTGTACGACCTGCTCGACGGCTTTGACTCGGAGGACCGCTTCGGCTTCGCCGAGACCTCCTATCTGCTGCTCTCCGGCAGCCTGCCCGATCAGGAGGAATTGCAGGCCTTCACCGACCTGCTGGCGGACGCCTGCACGCTGCCGGACGGCTTTACGGAGGACGTCATCATGCGCGCCCCCAGCCGCGATATCATGAACAAGCTCGCGGTCTCCACGCTGGCGCTGTATTCTTATGACCCCAACCCGGACAACACCAGTCTGGAGAACATCGTGCGCCAGGCCGTCAACCTGATCGCCAAGTTCCCGGTCATCATCTCGCACGCCTATCAGGCCAAGCGCCGCTATTTCGACAACGCGTCGATGTTCCTGCACATGCCGGACCGCAACTACACCACGGCGGAGAACATCCTCAGCCTCATCCGCCCGGACGGCATCTTCACCCGCGAGGAGGCCATGCTGCTCGACCGCTGCCTGATCATCCACGCAGAGCACGGCGGCGGCAACAACTCGGCGTTTACGACCCGCGTCGTCTCCTCCTCCGCGACCGACACCTATTCCGCCATCTCCGCCGCGATCGGCTCGCTCAAGGGTCCGCGCCACGGCGGCGCCAACCTGCGCGTCTGCAGGCAGTTCGACGAGATGAAGGAAAACATCGCCAACTGGGAGGACGAAGAAGAGGTGCTGGCCTACCTGTGCAAGATCCTGCGGCAGGAGGCGGGCGACGGCTCCGGCCTGATCTACGGCATGGGACACGCGGTGTACACGCTGTCCGACCCGCGCGCCGTCGCGCTGAAGAACACGGCGCGCCCGCTCGCGCTGCAAAAGGGCTTTGAGCGCGAATTCAACCTGATCGAGCTGACCGAGCGCCTCGCGCCGGAGGCGTTTTACCGCGTGCGCGGCGAGCACAAGATCATGTGCGCCAACGTCGACATGTACTCCGGCCTCGTCTATCAGATGCTCGGCATCCCGTCCGAGATGTTCACCCCGCTGTTCGCCGCCGCGCGCATCGTCGGCTGGCTGGCGCACCGCATCGAGGAGACCGTCACCGGCGGCAAGATCATCCGCCCGGCGTACAAGCCGATCATCTCCCGCGCCAAATACATCCCGATCTCCGAGCGCTGAGCCGCACAATCTTTCCTATCACGACAGAAAAAACCCGCCGGATTGCGTGTCCGACGGGTTTTTTGCGCGATTTTGATGCGATTTTTTACTCTGCCATGGCGTAAAACGCGCCGAAGCCGCGGTAGGCCGCGAACAGATCGAGCTTGGCGATGACCTCATACGGCGCGTGCATGCACAGCACGGGCACGCCGCAGTCGACGGTGTCGATGTTGCGGTTGGCCATGAACATCGCGACCGTGCCGCCGCCGCCCTGATCGACCTTGCCGAGCTGGCCGGTCTGCCAGAGGACGCCGCTGCGGTTGAAGCAGCCGCGCATCTTCGCCATCAGCTCCGCCGCCGCGTCGGACGAGCCGGATTTGCCGCGCGCGCCCGTGTATTTGACGAGCGCCACGCCGCAATTGGCGCGCGCGTCGTTGCGCTTTTCCGAGACCGACGGATAGTTGGGGTCGAATGCGTTGCACACATCGGCGGACAGGCAGGTGGAGCGCTCCAGGCATTCGTCGAACAGCACGCCGTCCGCGCGGCACAGGTCGGCCACCAGCGTGTCGAAGAAGCGCGACTGCATACCGGTCACGCCGTCCGAGCCGATCTCCTCCTTGTCGACGAGGATGGTCATCGCGGTCTTCTCGGGCACGGTCTCGAGGTCGAGCAGCGCGGTCGCCGCCGGATAGGCGCAGACGCGGTCGTCGTGCCCGTAGCCGCCGACGAACGAGCGGTCAAAGCCGATGTCGCGCGCCGGGAAGGCGGGCACGCAGCACAGCTCGGCGGACAGGAAATCCTCCTCCGTGATGCCGTACTCCCGGTTGAGAAACTCCATGACCCACAGCTTGATCTTGTCCGAGGTCTCGACGTCCGACTGCGACGGGCGCGAGCCGGCGAGCACGTTCATGTCCTCCGCGGCGATGCCCTTCTGGAGCGTCTTGCCCATCTGGTCGGACGCGAGGTGGATGAGCAGGTCGGAGATGACAAACAGCGGGTCGCCCGGCTTGTCGCCGATGCGCACGTCGACCGTCTGCACGCCGTCGTCGGTCACACGGCACACCACGCCGCGCAGCTCCAGCGGGATGGTCGTCCACTGGTATTTCTTGATGCCGCCGTAATAGTGCGTCTTGAACAGCGCCATACCGTTGTCCTCGTACAGCGGAAGCGTGCGGATGTCGATGCGCGGCGCGTCCAGATGCGCGGCGGACAGGTTGATGCCGTTTTTCATGCCGTCGCGACCGATTACAAACAGTATAATACTTTTGTTTCTATTCACTTTATAATATTTGTCCCCGGCGTGCAGCGCCGTGCCGCGCGTATAGGCGGAAAAGCCCTTGTCCTCCGCCATCGCGACCAGACGGCGGACGGCGTCGCGCTCGGTCTTCGCCTCGTCGAGAAACGCCTTGTAGCCCTCGGCGTAGTCGTGCATGGCGGCCTCGTCCGCCTCGCTCAGGCGGTCCCAGCCGGGTTTTTTGTCATAAAACAATGTGTTTTCCATCAAACCATTCCTTTCGGGGAAATTTGCGGCATTACCGCAGGATATCGTCATAAATCCGGCGCACCTGCGCGTGCAGGGCGTCCAGACCGGCGTCGTTTTGGATGAGATAGCGGCAGCGCGCGCGGTAAAAGCCGTCGTCCGGCTGGGCGTCGATGCGCAGCGCGGCGTATGCGCGCGAAATGCCGTCGCGCTGCATGATGCGGTCGATGCGCGTCGCGCGCGCCGCCAGCACGGCGCAGACCTCGTCGCACAGCGCGTCCATCCCGGCCTCGAACAGCACCGGCGCATCGTAGACGCACAGCGCGGCGCCCGCCTGTTCGTATGCGGCGAAGGCCTCGCGCGCCGCCTGCCGGATGTAGGGGTGCGTGATGGCGTTGAGCTGCGCCAGCTTGTCCGGGTCGGCGAACACAATCGCGCCGAGCTGCTTGCGGTTAAGTTTACCCTCCGACGAAATTACAGTCGGAAATACATTTTGTATTTCCCGCAGCATGGGGGTGCAGTGATCGCACAGCGCGCGGTAGGAGGCGTCCGCATCGAGAACGGCGCAGCCGAGCGCCGCGAATGCCGCGCCCGCGGCGCTCTTGCCCGTGCCGGAGCCGCCGGTCAGACCGAGAATCTTCATGACTCGCCCTCCGTCAGATCGATGACATGGAAGCCGGCGGCCTTTTTGATGCGGTTGGCCACGGCCAGCCCGATGCCGTCGGACGGCGGGCACTGGGCGAAGATCTCCGTGCAGTCGGTGCCGTCAAAGCGGCGCAGCGCGTCGAACACCTCGCGCGCCTGCTCCTCCGGGTCGTCGGAGGGGCCGAACGTCTCCACCACGGCGGCGCCGCGAAAGCGCGCGGCGCAGTCGTCGAAGCACAGCACTCCGGAGTTTTCCCCAAGCTGTGCATAAATATAGTCGGCGCTCGCCTCCGGCGCGCCAAAAATGACGGTGACCGGCGCTTTGGGCGCATAATGGCGGTATTTCATGCCGGGCGCGGAGACGGTTTCCCCGTCGCCGATGGCTTCGCGCAGCGCGCGATCCACCTCCACCTCGCCGAGCACGGCGCGCAGCTGCTCGAGCGAAATGCCGCCCGGGCGCAGCAGGCGCGGGCGCGCGCCGCACAGCGAGACCACCGTCGATTCGACGCCGACCGCGCACGCGCCGCCGTCCACGACGGCGGCGATTTTGCCGTCCAGATCCTCCATCACGTGCTGTGCGGTCGTCGTGGACGGGCGGCCGGAGGTGTTGGCGGAGGGCGCGGCCAGCGGCGTCCCCGCCGCGCGGATGATGGCCTGCGCCACCGGATGCGCCGGGAACCGAATACCTACTGTATTTAATCCGCCCGACGTTACCATTGGTATTCTATCCTGCTTGGGCAGGATGATGGTCAGCGGGCCGGGCCAGTAGGCCTCCGCCAGCGCCTGCGCGGCCGGGGGAAATTCCGCCGCGATGTCGCGCACTGCCGCGAGGTCCGCGATGTGCACGATGAGCGGATTGTCCTGCGGGCGGCCTTTGGCCTCAAAAATGCGCGCGACCGCCCGGGGATTGCAGGCGTCGGCGGCCAGTCCGTATACGGTTTCTGTGGGGATGCCCACGACTTCCCCGGCGCGCAGCAGCGCCCCGGCCTGTTCGATGGCCGTCGCATCCTCCGACGGCCGCAGCAGTTTGGTTTGCATGATATTCCTTCTTCTAAAACAAACAGTATATTGATAACTTATTTATACAATATATAAACCCCGCGCCGCGTCTCCCTTGTGTAACGAGCGCTGTCAGTAAAGCTGACTGAGGGATTGTCCTTTGTGCCTTTGAGATTTCGCCAAGGTTGTCCCGCTTGCATTTCAATCCCTCCGGCGCGGCGGAGCCGCGCCACCTCCCTTTGTACAAGGGAGGCTTTGTACGTACCTGTAAAACAGCGCTTTTCCCAGGAAACGGAGCCAAAGCCCGGACGTTTACAGAACCGCGCGGGAGCGCCTTCGTCTCCCTTGTGTAACGAGCGCTGTCAGCGAAGCTGACGGAGGGATTGTCCTTTGTGCCTTTGAGATTTCGCCAAGGTTGTCCCGCTTGCATTTCAATCCCTCCGGCGCGGCGGAGCCGCGCCACCTCCCTTT
>DXIG01000117.1 GCA_019112985.1 Candidatus Butyricicoccus stercorigallinarum
AACTCACAACAGCAAGGGAACCGGATCGGCACCGAGCCGGTTTCAGACACTTAAGACTTGGAGGTTTTTGACATGGATGAACTGAGAATTGCCCTGATCGGCTGTGGTATGATCGGCCAGCAGCACATCGACCGCATTCAGAACAGAATCAAGAACGCGAAGGTTGTCGCGGTATGCGACGTCTTCGAGGCTGGCGCCAAGAAGGGCGCTGAGATCGCCGGCGAAGGCACCAAGGTTTACACCGATTCCGCAGCGGCCATCAACGATCCCGACGTAAACGCCGTCGTCGTTACCACCCCGGGCGCTTTCCACAAGGATCCGGTTCTTCAGGCAATCGCTGCCGGCAAGCCGGTATTCACCGAGAAGCCGCTGACCAACACCGCCGCTGAGTGCAAGGAAATCGTCGACGCCGAGATGGCGGGCGGCAAGCACCTCGTACAGGTTGGCTTCATGCGCCGTTATGACCGCGGCTACAAGCAGGTCAAGGAACTGATCGACGAAGGCAAGTTCGGCGCTCCGATGGTTCTGAAGTGCACCCATCGCGCGGACGGCGTTGATCCGAGCTACACCACCGCTATGGCTGTCACCGACACCGCGATCCATGAGATCGACGTTCTGCCGTGGCTGATCAACGACGAGTGGGATGAGGTTCAGTGCATCATGCCGAAGATCTCCTCCAAGGCGCACGAGGGCCTGCAGGATCCGCAGATCATGATCCTCAAGACCAAGACCGGCATCGTTACCGTTCTGGAAGTCAACGTAAACTGCGGCTTCGGCTACGACATCAACTGCGAAGTTGTCTGCGAGAACGGCGTCATCAACCTGCCGTGCCCGTCCTTCCCGACCGTCCGCTATGCGAACAACGTCTCCACCAAGATCGAGGACAACTGGATCCTCCGCTTCATGGATTCCTACGACGTCGAGATTCAGGACTGGGTTGACCACGCGCTCAAGGGCGAGACCGGCGGTTCCTCCGCTTGGGACGGCTACGTTGCTTCCATCACGGCTGACGCTCTGGTTAAGTCTCAGACCACCGGCGTAGCGGAGAAGGTTGTCACCGGCGGCACCCCGGACTTCTACAAGAAGTAATTCATTCGCTGTACATTATCGGAATCAGATAAGGAGATTATCATCATGCTTAAGATGGGTTTTAACGAAGGCTGCACTTGGGACGGCAACCGCGGCTGCGCCGACCAGTCCCTGATGGCTGACCTGAAGGCTTGCGCAAAGTATGGCATCAAGGGCATCGACATCCGTTTCGACTGCCTGGCCAAGTACCTCGAAGAGGGCGGCACGCTGGAAGAGCTGAACGCCTTCATGAAGGAAAACGACATCGTTCCGCTGTCCTACAACGCGCTGTGCTTCTTCAACATGAAGACCACGCAGGAGGAGAAGGACGCCGTTATGGCTGAGCTGGACGACATCATCGCCAAGTGCGCGGCGCTCGACTGCCACATGGTCGTCGTTGTTCCGTCCTGCGATCTGGCGGAAAAAGGCATCGAGGCCACCCGTCAGGAGATCCGCGACGATGCTGTTGCCGTCCTGAAGGAAATGGTCAAGAAGTGCGAGCCGACCGGCCTGAAGCTGTCCCTCGAGTTCTGCGGCGCTCCGTCCATGTCTATCAACACCTTCGACGACGCTTACGAGATCGTCAAGCTGGTTGACTCCCCGCTGGTAGGCGTAACGCTCGACCAGTATCACTTCCATGCGATGGCTTCCACTTGGGACGCGCTGGAAGCTGCTGACGGCAAGAAGATCTTCGTATGGCACCTGAACGACATGGAAGACCTGCCGTGCGGCGCTGCGTACAACACCGACGCAAAGCGCCTGTGGCCGTCCGATCCGCGCGGCTGCCTGGATCACAAGCGCTATGCTGACACCCTGCGCAAGATCGGCTACGACTTCGAGAACGGCTTCATCACCATGGAAGTCTTCCGTCCGGACTACTACGAGCTGAGCACCGACGAGTGCATCCGCATCGCTGCTGAGGAAACTGCGAAGCATATCCAGAGATACTGCAAATAAGAGTTCCTGTCAAAAACCATTTAGACGTTGGACTGAGCAATTCAGTCGAAGAGCCGCGGGCGTGCCCGCGGCTCTTTTCTGTCCCCGTCCGGCGCAGAACAAACGCCCCGCGCAGGGCCGGTATCCTACCGGTGTTCCCGCGCGGGGCGCCCGTATTTTGTGTCAGTTCTGCGCCAGATAGTCATCGATCAGCTCGGCGAAGTGCAGCAGCGACGCCTGTCCCGCGTTCATGCGCTGCACGAACCGCCGCGCCGCATCGCCGTCCAGCGTCAGCCCGTCGGCGCGCGCCGCCGTCCTTCCGTCCTCCACGGCGCGCACGCCGTACCAGGTGCGCCGCTGCCGGTCGCGCTGCTGTGTGCAAAGATAGTGAAGCATGTCCTCTTCCTCCGCGTGTTCTGCGCTCAGTATAGCACAGGCCGCGCGGGGAAATCTGTCGCTTTGCGCCTCAGTCCACAATCGTCTCGTCGACATAGGGCGCGAGCCGGGCAATGCGCCCGTCGGCATCGCGCACCGTATCGCGCAGCAGCTCCGCGTCGTCGATCAGATTGACCCAGACGGCATAGCGCCCGTCCTCGTGCAGCGTGACCTCTAATTCCGGCCAGGCGGCGTACTGCTGCGGCGTATAGCGGTCGTCGCCCTCGAACAGGATGCGCGCGGCGGGCACGATGTGCTTGCCCATAAAAATCAGGCGCTTCATCCCTGGAGCATCTCCCCGACGATCTGGTTGACCAGCTTGCCGTCCGCCTTGCCCTTGACCTGCGGCATGAGGTGCTTCATCACCGGGCCCTTGTCGCGCGGCGTGGGCGCGGTGATCTGAAGCTGGTCGAGCACAGCCTGCACCAGCGCGCGGATCTGCGCCTCGCCCATCTCCTCCGGGGCGAACGCCTGATAGATCTCCAGCTTGCGCTGGCAGTCCTCGCGGATGTCCTGACGGTCCGCCGGCGCGGCGTCCATCGTCTCGCGCGTCTGCTTGATCTCCCGCTTGATGACCGCATCCTCCTCCGCTTCCGTCAGATCGGCGCGCTTGTCCTTGGCCTTCGCCTTGAGCGCCGACAGCAGCAGGGACAGCGCTTCCTTGCGCGCGGTGTCCTTCGCCTTGAGCGCTTCCATCATCTGCTTTTGAATTTCCTTTGTCTTGGACATGGCAATTTCCTCCTAAAAAAAATAACGGAACACAGGAAACCGTCCCCGCGCTCCGTCCGTTTGCTCTGCTATCCGAACCGCCTGGATCGGAACCATTTTTGAAAAAAGCCGGGTTTTTCCTCCTCCGGTCTGGGCGCGGTCTGCTCCGGCAGAACAGGCGCCGGCTCGCGGTACGGCTCTCCCGTGCGCACGCAGGCCAGCACCCGCGCCCGCTCGTCCGCCGCCGCGTCCGTCTGCGCGCGGCACAGCTCGTCCAGCACGGCGATCAGCCAGGCCGTATTGCACGTCTGCGTGCAGCCCGCCTGCTTCATGTGCGCCGCGACGGTCTGGCGCGCGCGCCGCATGGCGCGCTTGACCTCGATCTCCGGCTGCGACAAAATCTGCGCCGCCTGCGGCGCGGAGCAGCCGTCCCCGCACAAAAGCAGCAGCGCCGCGCGCTCCCCGCGCGGCAGGCTGGCAATGGCGCGGTACGCCTCCGCGCTGTCGCCGGACAGCCCGGCAATCGCGCAGCCCGTGCCGTCCGGCTGCCGCAGCAGCTCGTCGAACGCGATGCGCCCGATCCAGACGCGCAGGTCGCTCGGGGAACGCAGGGAGGAGATTTCATCCCGCGCGCGGCGGTAAATGCGTGTCACGACCGTCCCGACCTGCGGGCAGCCGAGCACGGCGGCCATCATCCAGATGTGCGGCACGGTGTGCGCAAACAGGCAGGCGAGACCTTCGTCCTCGCCGCGGCGCGCGTGGGCAATGGCATCCGCCAACGTCATGCAGTTCCTCCTCCTTTCGTTTCC
>DXIG01000118.1 GCA_019112985.1 Candidatus Butyricicoccus stercorigallinarum
GTCCATTCTGCCGGATCGTCACTGGCGGCAAGATTGTCGAGCACGGCATCTCCGCCGCCGTTGTAATTGACGATGACGTTGACGAGCTGCCAGTCGCGGCCTTCCTGCGTGAAAATATATCCTTCGCGCCACGGCTCCATACCCTTGCGCGGCTCATAATTCACAATGACGCGGGCAGCGCCGTCCTGGATATCGAGCAGCTCGTAGGTGATGGCGTGTGGCAGAAATCCGTCGTGCCGCAGGGGCGGTACGCGCTGCGAACAGCCGGACGAACTTCCGTCTGTTCATCCCACCGAGGGACAAAGCAAGCGCGGCGCGGGAAAAAGAAAAGACCGCGCACGGCGCGGTCTTTCCGCTCAGACTTTTTCCGGCTCGTCGAAGGTCTCGCCGAAGGTTTCCACCGTTACGCTCTTCATGCGCTGCGGCTTGAGCGGCTTGTCGTTGTAGTTCCGGCGCGCCGAAACGATGCGGTCGCAGACGTCCATGCCGGTGATGACGCGGCCGAACGAGGCGTACTGCCCGTCCAGATGCGGCGCGTCCTCGACCATAATGAAGAACTGCGAGCCTGCGGAATCCGGGTGCATGGCGCGCGCCATCGAGAGCACGCCGCGCGTGTGCTTGAGGTCGTTGTCGAAGCCGTTGCCCGCGAACTCGCCGCGGATGCTGTAGCCCGGGCCGCCCATGCCGGTGCCCTCCGGGTCGCCGCCCTGGATCATAAAGCCGGGAATCACGCGGTGGAACGTCGTGCCGTCATAAAAGCCCTGGGAAACCAGGCTGACGAAGTTGCGTACAGTGTTCGGTGCGGTCTCGGCGAACAGCTCGATCTGTATTTCGCCGCCGTCTTCCATCGTAATGGTGACAATCGGGTTGGTCATTGGAATGATAATCTCCTTTTTTTCTGCGGCGGCGGACGGCGCGCGTCCCCTGCCAGTTCCTATTCAGATGCGGAAACAGGCGCCGACAGAAGCCGGCGCCCGATTCCAGTCTAATCATATTGTAACAAATCCCTGCGCATGTGACAAGGGTTTCGCGCCAATTTCATGCATTATGCCGGTTTTACCGGCATAATAATGGCCGCCGCGCCGTACAGCAGAAGACCCGTCCCCGCGCTGCACACCGTCAGCGCCGCGAACAGCAGGCGGATCACCGTCACGTCGATGTCCAGATAGTCGGAAATGCCCATGCACACGCCGCACAGCATTTTGCCCTGTTCGATGCGGTACAGTTTTTTCTCCATGTTCGCTCCCTCCTTGATCGAAAGCCGCCGCGCGCCGTTTTGCGCGCTGTTCTCCCTTTACCATATCGCGCGGCGCGCGGTCTGTCAAGCCCCGCGTCACGCCGCGTCCGTCTGTGCGGCGGCGGTTTCAATCGCGATGTCGACGCTGCCCACGTCGCAGTCGACGGTCAGCACGCCCGTGCCCGCCGCGCCCGGCACAGCGCAGTCAAATGTGCGCGAGAGGCTGGATTCGTTCAGGCACATCACGCCGTCCGCCGTCACCTGCACGTCGCCCAGATCCATCTTGCCCGAGACGCGCCCGATGGTCGAGCCCGCGCGCAGGCGCAGAACGATCTCTCCGGCGTCGCATTCCAGCTTGACCGGCGCGCCCGTCCCGTCGATCACACCGGAAAACTCGGCGAGCCCGACGTCCACATCCGCCTCCAGCTGCGCGGCGCGCATGTCCTCCATCCGCAGTGCACCCGCGTCCACCTCGCAGCGCAGCGCGCCCGTCGTGTGCAGGCCGGACAGCGTCACGCTGCCCGCGTCCACATCGAGGTCGATGCTGTCAAACACGGCGTCGGACGGCACGGTCAGCACGATGGGCGCCGGGTTCGACCGGTACCACCAGCCGCGGTGCTTCCCCTGCTCGATGGTCAGCGTATTGCCGCGCAGCGTGCGCACGACGTCGCTGCCGCCCGAAAGGCTCCAGCTGTCGCCCGTCTGTACGGTCAGCTCGGTGTCGTCGATCTCAATCACCAGCCGCCGCGCATCGCTCACGCCGTCTGGCAGCGTCAGCTTGCCCTCCGTCTCCTGGTAGCGGAACGCGCGCAGCACGTTGCCCCCGCCGGTCAGCACGGTGCGCGCGCCCATGCCCACGGCGACGGCGCAGCAAATGCTTCCGGAAATCAGCAAAAACAGCGCTATAATCGTCGATTTTTTCATATGATATCACTCCCTTCAGCTCCGGTGGAACAAGCCCCGGAACAGACCGGCAATGCCGTTCAGCAGGGCGGGAAACAGCTTGCGGAACAGGTAGACCGTCAGCTTCCAGAACAGGATGCCGAGCCCCGCGCTGACGAGCGTCAGCCCGACGAGCAGCAGCAGCTCCGCCGCCGTCCCCACCGTCGCCGTGGTCACCGCCGCAAAGACAAACAGGGCGGCGCACACCCACGCCGTGATGCTGAGAATCGGCGCGATGCAGAACACCGCAGCCACCGCCGCCAGCAGGCCGAACAACAGGCCGCCGACACCGCCGATCAGTCCGACGCACACCGGCACGACGCACACCGCGGCCACCGCCGCCAGCGCCAGCACGAGCACCTTCTGTCCGCCGTCCATCTCGCAAAAACGCGCTTTGGCGCGTCCCGCATAGCCCTTCGCGCCGCTCTCGCCGCGCGCGCCGCCGTCCTGCGCGCCCGGACCGCTCACATCGCGGAACTCCCGCAGGATGTCCGCCGCGACCTTCTCCGGCGCGCCCAGCGTGTGCAGAACCTCCGCCTCGTTTTCCGGCCCCGCCTCGTCAAAATAGTTTTCATAATATTCCACCGCGCGGCGGCGCTCCTCCTCCGGCATCCCGGCGATGGCGCGCTGCAAGCGCTGCATAAATTCAGTTCGATTCATGTGATGTACCTCCGGAAAATAACAGCGATTCGATGCCCGTGCGGTAGACGTGCCAGTCGCGCCGGTAATCCGCCAGCTGCTGGCGCCCGGCCGGTGTAATCGCATAGTAGCGCCGGTTGCGCCCGTCAATCGCGCGGTCGTAGACCGTCAGACAGTTGTTTTTTTCCAGCCGACGGAGGACGGGATACATCGTGGACTCGGAAACATCCAACCGGCTGCGCACCACATGCGTGATGCGGTATCCGTAGGCGTCCTCCTGCTCGAGCACCGAGAGCACCACAGCGTCCAGCAGACTGGAGGAAAGCGGAAAAGACATGCGTTTCACCCTCTCTGTTCTTTTCTGTCTAATATTATATGACATATAATATTGCGTGTCAAGCTACAATCTGGTAACAGCCGGGCGTATGCGGGCGGCTTTGCACAGCTTTCCCCTGTTTTTGCACAGACCCGGCGGGAAATTTCAAATAATTTCCACCCTCTTGTGTATAACTTCCGTTTATGCGGCAAAACTATCCCTGTCCGGTGATTACAATCCGGTAAATTTTCTCAAATTATCACAAATATTTGTCTCTTTTCTGATTACTCAATGTAAACTGTCATTTTGACAGGCATCGTGGAAAAAAATTTACGCCGGGCGGACGGCGCGAAACGTCAGATCTTTTCGCATGCACCTCCGTATTTTGTGTACAATCCCGCGGTTATCCACAAATGCACAGGGTTATCCACCGATTTTCACACAAAATTGGGGATAACTCTGTGGAAATGTGGATAACTATTCGTATAAACCGGCGTTGTCAACGGGAAAATCCGAAAAATTTTCAATAAACTGTCCGAGAAGGGGGAATGTTTCATGTCGGATACCAGAGCGGAGAGCGTCCAGGAGCCGGACACCGGCGCGGTGACCACACATTCCGCGCGCGGCAATCTGCACTGCATCACAATCATCGGCACGATCGAGGGGCATCAGGAGGCGCCGGAGAGCACCAAGACGACGAAATACGAGCACGTCCTGCCGCAGCTGGCGGCAATTGAGGAGAGCGACGACATCGACGGCCTGCTCATCCTGCTCAACACGGCGGGCGGCGATGTGGAGGCCGGTCTGGCCATTGCGGAGCTGATCGCAGGTATGCACAAGCCCACGCTGTCGCTTGTGCTCGGCGGCGGGCATTCCATCGGCATCCCGCTGGCGGTCGCCGCGCAGCGCACGCTGATCGCGCCGTCCGCGTCCATGATGCTGCACCCGGTGCGCATCAGCGGCACAGTCATCGGCGCGCCGCAGACTTATGAATATTTTCGGCAGATTCAGGCGCGCATCACGCGGTTCATCGTCGAGCACTCCGCCGTGCAGGAGCGGGAGCTGAGCGGGCGGATGATGGCGACGGACGAGCTGGCCGCCGACGTCGGCACAGTGCTGGGCGCGCGGGAGGCAGTCGCGCTCGGCCTGTGCGACGCCATCGGCACGCTGCACGACGCACTCGCCTGGCTGCACGAGGCCGCAGACGTGCGCAAAGCCGCGCACGCGCGGGAAAAGAACGCCGACGGCGGCGAAACCCCGGCTCCCTTGTGCAACGAGAGCTGTCAGCGAAGCTGAGGGAGGGATTGTCCTCCAACTGCGCGTCCCGCGTCTCCGGCTCCCTTGTGCAAAGGGAGCTGTCAGCGAAGCTGACTGAGGGATTGTTCTCCGACTGCGCGTCCCGCGCCTCCGGCTCCCTTGTGCAACGAGAGCTGT
>DXIG01000119.1 GCA_019112985.1 Candidatus Butyricicoccus stercorigallinarum
TACAACCCGAACGAGTGGGTGAGGGTGGAGGAGAGGATTATACCACAGCAAGAAACATCTGGGAACTACAACTGCTCGCCGGACACCCAAATCATGGACTGCATTATACCACAGCAAGAAACATCTGGGAACTACAACTCGAAACCGGCTGCACGACAGCGCGGAGGATTATACCACAGCAAGAAACATCTGGGAACTACAACGTCGTCATCGCGTTGAATCTCAATGCGCTCATTATACCACAGCAAGAAACATCTGGGAACTACAACGAATAGCTGTATCCGCCAAAGCTTTCCGATATTATACCACAGCAAGAAACATCTGGGAACTACAACCCACATGGAGTTGCCGCCATAGACGCCGCCATTATACCACAGCAAGAAACATCTGGGAACTACAACGGACGCATGGCGCATATCATACCCGCATCAATTATACCACAGCAAGAAACATCTGGGAACTACAACTGTTACCGTCTTCCCACGGTGTCACTCGCAATTATACCACAGCAAGAAACATCTGGGAACTACAACACCTTTACCGCGCGCCTATCACGATCGGCGATTATACCACAGCAAGAAACATCTGGGAACTACAACGAGAGTATGAACGCGGAGTGAATGACGCCGATTATACCACAGCAAGAAACATCGTTGTGTTTATTATACCACAGCAAGCCGCGTTTGGGAACTACAACAAGCAGCCGCGCGGCTCACTTGGGCAGGTAGACGCGAATCTCCGTCCCGCTGCCCAGTGCGCTGTCCAGCTCGATGCGCCCGAGGTGGTATTCCACCACATGCTTGACGATGGAAAGGCCCAGTCCCGTGCCGCCGATCTGCTTGGAGCGGCTTTTGTCCACGCGGTAAAAGCGCTCGAACACGCGCATCTGCGACTCCTCCGGAATGCCAATGCCGGTATCCCGCACCTTGACCTCGATCTCGCCGTCGCCGTCCGTCAGCGTGAGCCAGACCGCTCCGTTCGGGCGGTTGTACTTGATGGCGTTTTCACACAGGTTGTACACCATTTCGCTGAGCATGGCCTCCGCGCCCGCAATCGGCGGCACAGAGCCCTCCAGATGCAGCTGTACGTTCGCCTTTTGCGCGACCGGCTGCAACGATTCCGCCACCGCCGCGCACAGTTCGTTCAGCGAAACCGCCTGCAATTCCTCCGTCTGCCGGGGCGACTCCTCGATGCGCGACAGCCGGATGATGTCCTCGATCAGCGCGATCAGGCGCAGCGCTTCCTTGTGGATGCTGGCGGAAAACACCCGGATGTCGTCCATGCTGGACACCATCCCGTTTTCCATCATCTCCGCGTAGCCGGAGATGGAGGTCAGCGGCGTCTTGAGCTCGTGCGAGACATTCGCGGAAAATTCCCGGCGGCTGCGCTCGGCGAGCCGCTGCTGCGTTTCGTCGAGCACGATGACGACCACGCCGTGCACCTGTCCCATGCGCATCATCGGGCTGGCGTATACGTGATAGATCTTCCCGTACAGCGTGAACACCTCGTCCCGGCTATCGCCCTCCATCGCCGCCATGACGCATTCGTGCAGCTCGCTCGTGCGGTTGACGAGCAGATAGCTGTGCCCCTGAAACTCATAAACGTCCGCCTTCCGGCCGGTCAGCATGGAAATCGCACTCGGGTTGATGAAAATGATCGTCTTGTCCTTGGAGATAAGCATCAGACCCTCGCGCATGCTGTTTGTGATGATGCCGAGCGTCTCGCGCTCCTGCTCCAGCGTGACCCGCTGGTCGTGAATCTGCTGATCCTGCGCGCGGATATGCGATACAAACGGCGTCAGCTCGTCGTACATCGCGCCGCCCTCCTCGTTGTGGTCGAGCGCGCGCACCGCCCGCTCGACCGGGCGGATCATCCACCGCGTCAGACGGCGCGAAAAATAGAGCGCCATGCCGAACAGCAGCAGCAGGATGACCGCAATGCCCGGAAGCGCGCCCACCACCATACCGCGGATGCTGGAATAGCTGCGCGACAGGCGCAAGATGCTGCCGTCTGTCAGCCTGACCGCATAATAATAGGAGGAGATACTGGTCGTCGCCGACCGGCGGATGTCCTCGCCCCAGCCCTGCTCCATCGCCTCCTGAATTTCCGGACGCCCAAAGTGGTTTTCCATCTCGGATTCCGTGGCATCGGAGTCGTACAGCACCGTACCGTCGTCCGTGATGAACGTCGCGCGCACATTGTCCGGCAGGCAGGCCAGCATTTCCAGATAGGCCTCCTGCTCCATGTACGAATAAGAGGCGCTGATCGTATCGGTCAGATCGCAGATCATCTGCTCCGCCTGCCGCATGGAATACTGCATGGCGACCGTCAGCGTCAACATGCAGGCGCTGACCACGCCCACAGCGCTGAGCAGCAGCAGCACCCAGTAAATGCGTTTTTTCATCTGCGTGTTGAATCGCTGTCTCGCACTGCTCATTTTCCGATTTTATAGCCGACACCGCGCACCGTCTGAATCATCGAACCGTCGTCGTTCAGCTTTTTGCGCAGCGTATTGATATGTATGTCCACCGTGCGCGTCGCGCCGCCGTAGTCGAAGCCCCAGACCTTTTCCATGATCTGGTCGCGCGTCAGCACGCGCCCCTGATTGCGCATCAGGTCGCACAGCAGCTTGAACTCCTTGCGCGTCAGCGTGACCTCCCGGCCGTCCACCGTGACTGTGTGGCTCGCCTCATCGACGCGGACGTTCTGATAGACGAAGATGCCGCTCCCTTCTTCCGCCATCTGCTTTTCCGTCTGCACGGTGCGCCGCACCACGGCGCGGATGCGCGACAGCAGCTCCAGAATGCCAAACGGCTTGGCCACATAGTCGTCGGCGCCCATGTCCAGCCCGCGCACCTTGTCCATCTCCGTGGCCTTGGCGGTCAGCATGATGACCGGCACGCGCGCGGTCTTCGGCATGCCTCGCAGGCGCTTGAGAATCGAAAGCCCGTCCTCGCCGGGCAGCATGATGTCGAGCAGCACAAGCTCCGGCGTCTTCTGCTCCACCGCCTGAAAGAAGGCCTGGCTTTCCTCAAAGCCCTGCGCCTCATAGCCGCTTTCCTTCAGCGCATATACTACCATTGTGCGGATGCTCTCGTCGTCTTCCACGACATAGATCGACACGTGTTCCATGATTTCCTCCGCTTTTGAAAAAAGTCTGAATTCTGATTTTATTATAGCAGATTTCCGCTCTTTCCAACGTAAAATATCTGTAAAGTCGCGAAAAAGCATATCCCGGCGCAAAAAACCGCAGCGCCGGGATAAATGATGCATATTTTGGATGTTGCAGAGCCGCGCCCGTCTGGTCACAGGGCGGTGGAATAGCCCAGCAGTTTTCCGCTGTTTTTGCAGCACGCATGGACAAAGGCGCCGAAAATCCGCCGGCTGTTTCTGTCCCTTTCCCACGAAAATTCCGGGTGCCATTGGGTCGCGAGGAAGAACGGCTGCCGCCGGTCCTCAACGGCCTCGATCAGCCCGTCCGGCGCCCACGCGCAGGCGGTCAGCACCGGAGCCAAATCCTTCACGCCCTGATGGTGGTAGCTGTTGACGCGCAGGCTGGACGTGCCCACAATGCGGTACAGCATGCTGTCCGCGTCGACGGTGACAGAATGCGCCGCGCGATCGTAGGGCGGGCGCATGTGGTGCTCCACCCCGCTCGGCAGCTCGTCCGGGATGTGCTGGTACAGCGTTCCGCCCAGCGCGGCGTTGAACAGCTGAATGCCGCGGCAAATGCCATAGGCCGGCTTGCGGCGCACACGGCACAGGCGCAGAAGCTCCCATTCCATCGCGTCGCGCCGGCGGCAGATCTCCCCGCAGCTCTGCTGCATCTGCTGTCCGTACCGCGCGGGGTCGACATCCTGCCCGCCGGTGAACAGCACGCCGTCCACCCGCTCGAGCAGCTGTCCCAGCTTCTCCCTGTCGCAGGTCAACGGAAAAATCATCGGCAGGCCGCCCGCCTGCACAATGCCCTCCATATAGCCGGGCACCATCCACAGGCTGTTGCGCTGCTTGTCGAACAGCGGCACAATGCCGACAATTGCTGGTCGATTCATCATATTTCCCTCCTAAAAAACGACAAAAAAATCGAGCGGACACCTCGGTATCCGCTCCATTGCTGCTCTGTATTTCGTTAAAATTCTATTTTCTGGGTCATGCCCGCCACACTGATCGCTACAATCGCCGTTCCCAGCATGGTAATCAGTGCACCGAGAGAAAGAGTTGCAATGCTCAGACCTTTATTCATGGTCATTCACCTCATCTCTCCTTCGGAATCTTCTCTGTTAGTATAGCATACTTTTCACAGGATTGCATTCTTTTTCTAAAAATATACCGAACAATATTTTTGAATGACGCGCAAAATGGCCTTTGCCTCCCGGCTTGCCCGGCCGTCCGCGCCCGCAACTGCCCGCACCGCGTCCTCCGTCTGCGGCAGCTCGCGCACCAGACGCTCCAGCGTGCGGTCGGAAAATACCGCGTGCGGCGGCACGCCGTGCCGCGCCGCCGATTTCTGCCGATATTTGCGCAGCGCGCGCGAAAGCTCCGGCCGCTCGGACTGCCCGACGGCGCGCGCCAGCCGCGCATCCCGCTGCGAAACGCGCACGCGCATGGTCACGCGCGCGCCGCGAAACAGCACCTGTTTGGCCTCCGCGCTCAGCCGCAGGCGGATGTGCGGGTTTTCCTGCCGCACCAGATAGCCGAGGCTGATGAGGTGGCTGACAATCGCCCGAATCTCCTCCGGCGGCGTGTCGCGCATGATCCCGTAGGTGGACAGCGTGTGATACCCGGCGGAGTAGATGTCCGCCTCCTCGCTGCCGTGCAGCACGCGGCAGAGCAGATCCGCCCCGCACTGCTCCTCGGTGCGGTAGACGCACGACAGAATCTTCTGCGCCTCCACCGTCACGTCCTTCTGCACGCTGGACGCCTCGCAGTTGCCGCACTGTCCGCAGAAATCCGGCGCATCCTGCCCAAAATAGCGCAAAATATGCCGCCGCAGGCATTGATCGGTAAATGCATACCGCTTCATCTGCTCCAGCCGCGCGAACCGGCGCTTTTTGAGCCACGCGACCTCCTCATCGGTCAGAGCGGGGTTGTCCGGATCTTTGCCGATCAGATATTCGTGCAGGCCGATGTCCGCCTCCTCGAACAGCAGCAGGCAGTGCGCCGGCGCGCCGTCCCGCCCCGCGCGCCCCGCCTCCTGATAGTAGCTCTCGAGGTCGCGCGGCATGCCGAAATGCACGACAAAGCGCACGTCCGGCTTGTCGATGCCCATGCCGAACGCATTGGTCGCCACGAGCACCGGGACGCTTCCGCCGACAAAGTCGCGCTGCACGGCGCGCCGCGCCATCGGCTCCATTCCCGCGTGGTAGGCCGCCGCGCGGATGCCGTTGTCGCACAGATAGCGCGCCATCTCCTCGGTCTTTTTGCGCGTCAGGCAGTAGACGATGCCGGAGGTGTCCGCGCGCGGCGCGAGAAAGCGCACCAGCTGCGCCTCCCGGTCATAGGTGCGCCGCACCTCGTAGTACAGGTTGGGGCGGTCAAAGCTGGTCACCAGCCGTTCGGGCGCGCGCAGGCCGAGCGCCTGCACGATGTCCTCGCGCACCTGTGCGGTCGCCGTCGCGGTGAAGGCGGAGACCACCGGGCGCGCGGGCAGGCTGCGGATGAACTGGGGGATTTTGCGGTAGCTGGGGCGAAAGTCGTGCCCCCACTGGGAGATGCAGTGCGCCTCGTCCACCGCGATCATGCCGATCGGCAGACGGCCGATCAGCTGGGCAAAGTCCGGCTGGATCAGCCGCTCAGGCGCGACATAGATCAATTTATACCGTCCTCTGACCACCTGCTGCACCGCCCGGCGGCGCTCCTCCGCCGTCTGCGCGCTGTTGAGCAGGCAGGCGGGCAGTCCGGCGCGGCACAGCGCGGCGACCTGATCCTGCATCAGCGAGATGAGCGGCGAGACCACCAGCGTCACCCCCGGCAGCAGCATGCCCGCAATCTGATAGCAGATCGATTTCCCCGCGCCGGTCGGCATGACGCCGAGCACATCGCGCCCGCCGAGCATCGCGTCGATCAGCTTCTGCTGTCCCGGGCGAAACGACGCATAGCCGAACGATTCGCGCAGCAGCCGGTGCTTCAGATCCATCTCTTTCCCTCCCGTCCCGCTTTCTGTCTACCAGTATGCCACAAGCGCCGCCGTCCTGCAAGCCGCAGCTTTACTTTTGCGCACAGATACGGTATACTGATACCAATCGTTTTTTTGAACCTGCAAAGGAGACAACTTATGTTTATGGAACTCATCAAATCCCTGATCCTCGGCATTGTCCAGGGCATCACCGAATGGCTGCCGGTCTCCTCGACCGGCCACATGCTGCTGTTCGATGAATTTCTCCGGCTGGACTTCCCGAAGGAATTCACCGACATGTTCTTTGTCGTCATCCAGTTCGGCTCCATCCTCGCCGTGCTGGTTCTGTATTTCGACAAGCTCAACCCGTTTTCTCCCAAAAAATCCCCGGTGGAACGGAAAAACACCTGGACGCTGTGGAAAAAGGTCATCATCGGCTGCATCCCGGCGGGCGTCATCGGCATTCTGTTTGACGATCTGATTCACGACCTGCTGTACGGCCCGATCGTCATCGCCATCGCCCTGATCGTCTACGGCATTCTGTTCCTGTTTCTGGAGAACAACCACCGCACGCCGACCACGGCCTCGCTGGAGGAGCTGTCCTACCGCAAGGCGCTGCTCATCGGCGTGTTCCAGACGCTGTCGCTCATTCCGGGCACCTCGCGCTCCGGCTCCACCATTCTCGGCGCGGTCTTCCTCGGCTGCGCGCGCCCGGTCGCCGCTGAGTTTTCCTTCTTCCTCGCCATCCCGGTCATGCTGGGCGCGAGCGGACTGAAGGTGCTCAAATACGGCCTGAACTACACCGCCGCGCAGGTCGGCGTCATGATTGTCGGCATGGTCACCGCGTTTCTCGTCTCGCTGGTGTGCATCCGCTTCCTGATGAATTACATCCGCAGGCATGACTTCAAGGTATTCGGCTGGTACCGCATCGTGCTGGGCATCGTTGTGCTGCTCTATTTCGG
>DXIG01000120.1 GCA_019112985.1 Candidatus Butyricicoccus stercorigallinarum
TAACTCATCATTGACAAACCTACAATTCTTGACAACAATAGCGGGAGATACTATAATATACTGGTCTAAGAAAGCGAAAGGCGTTGAAGAAGAGGAGTACATCCCTGCGCAGCCGGCAAAGAGAGGGAACGGTCGGTGTAAGTTCCCGCGGCAGGGGGTGGAAGGTCGCTTCTGAGCCGAGGCGCAGAACCCGGAGGCCGCTCCGGCGGTAAGCGTCTCCGATTTGCCCCCGTTACGCGGCACAAAGCGCGCACAAACTGATTCTGTGCGAATTTTAGGTGGTACCACGGAGTTTTTCCTTCGTCCTGATCATTGGACGGAGGTTTTTTCTTTTTTGTACCGCCCGCAGATTTTTGAAACGATATCAACAGGAAGGAGGCAATGTTCGTGACCAACGAATTGCCAAAGACGTACGATCCCAGTCTCACAGAGGATGCATTATATCAGAAGTGGGAAGAAAGAGGATATTTTAACGCGGAAGTCGACGAGACGAAAAAGCCGTTTACCATTGTCATTCCGCCCCCGAACGTAACCGGACAGCTGCACATGGGCCACGCCTTCGACGAGACCTTACAGGACATCCTCATCCGCACCAAGCGCATGCAGGGCTATTCCGCGCTATGGATGCCGGGCACCGACCACGCGGGCATCGCGACGCAGATCAAGGTCGAGGAAAACCTGCGCACAGAGGAGGGTCTGACGCGCTACGACCTCGGCCGCGAGGCGTTCCTCTCCCGCGTCTGGGACTGGAAGAACCAGTACGGCAACCGCATCATCCAGCAGCTCAAAAAGCTCGGCTCGTCCTGCGACTGGCGCCGCGAGCGCTTCACGATGGACGAGGGCTGCTCCCGCGCCGTCCGCGAGGTGTTTGTCAACCTGTACGACAAGGGGCTGATCTACAAGGGCAGCCGTATCATCAACTGGTGCCCGCACTGCACGACCGCGCTGTCTGACGCGGAGGTCGAGTATGAAACGCAGTCGGGCAAGCTCTGGTATATCAAATACGACGTCAAGGATTCCGACGAGAGCATCATCGTCGCGACCACCCGCCCGGAGACCTTCATGGGCGACACCGGCGTCGCGGTCAATCCGGACGACGCGCGCTATCAGCACCTGATCGGCAAGAAGGCGATTCTGCCCATCATCGGCCGCGAGATTCCGATTTTCGCCGACGACTATGTCGACAAGGAGTTCGGCACCGGCTGCGTCAAGACCACGCCGTGCCACGACCCGAACGACTTTGAGATGGGTCAGCGCCATAATCTGGAGCAGATTCTGGTGTTCAACGAGGACGCGACGGTCAACGAGAACGGCGGCAAGTACCAGGGCATGGACCGCTACGAATGCCGCAAGGCCGTTCTGGCCGATCTGGAGGCCGAGGGACGTCTGGTCAAAATCGAAGACCACACGCACAATGTCGGCACCTGCTACCGCTGCGGCACGACCGTCGAGCCGATGACCTCCGCGCAGTGGTTCGTCAAAATGGCGCCGCTCGCCAAGGAGGCCATCCGCGTCGTCGAGGAAGGGGAGATCAAGTTTGTCCCCGAGCGTTTTAGCAAAACCTATATCCGCTGGATGGAAAATGTCCACGACTGGTGCATTTCCCGCCAGCTGTGGTGGGGTCACCGCATCCCGGCGTATTACTGCGACGACTGCGGCGAGATGGTGGTCTCCAAGGAAGGCGTCACGGTCTGCCCGAAGTGCGGCGGCACGCACATCCGGCAGGAGGAGGACGTGCTGGACACCTGGTTCTCCTCCGCGCTGTGGCCGTTCTCCACGCTCGGCTGGCCGGAGAAGACCAAAGAGCTGGAGTACTTCTATCCGACCGATACGCTGGTCACCGGCTATGACATCATCTTCTTCTGGGTTGCCCGCATGATTTTCTCCGGCATGGAGCACATGAAGCAGATCCCGTTCAAGACGGTCTATATCCACGGCCTGGTGCGCGACGAGCAGGGACGCAAGATGTCCAAGTCGCTCGGCAACGGCATCGACCCGTTGAAGGTCATCGAGCAGTACGGCGCGGACGCGCTGCGCTTCACGTTGGCGACCGGCAACTCGCCCGGCAACGACATGCGCTACTCCAAGGACCGCGTCGAAGCGAGCCGCAATTTCTGCAACAAGATCTGGAATGCGTCCCGCTTTATCCAGATGAACCTGACCATCGATTCGGTCAAGCTCCCCGAGACGCTGACCATGGAGGACAAGTGGATCCTGTCCAGGTACAACACGCTCGTGCAGGACGTCACGACCAACATCGACAAGTATGAGCTGGGCATCGCCGCGCAGAAGCTGAACGACTTCATCTGGGATGTCTTCTGCGACTGGTATATTGAAATCGCCAAGACCCGCCTGCAGAACAAGGAGGACAAGGAGACCTGCGAGAACGTGCAGAACGTCCTGTGCTACGTCCTGTCCGGCTCGATGCAGCTGCTGCACCCGTTCATGCCGTTTATCACGGAGACCATCTGGCAGGCGCTGCCGCACGAGGGCGAGACCATCATGCTGTCTCAGTGGCCGTCCTACGCGGAGGAGCTGCACTTTGCGGCGGAAGAGGCGCAGATGGAGATCCTGATGGAGAGCATCCGCGCGATCCGCAACCGCCGCGCTGAGATGAACGTCCCGCCGTCCAAGAAGGCGCAGGTGTATGTTGTCACGCAGCGCGGCGACTGCCAGACTGTTTTCCAGAAGGGCGAGGCCTGCTTCCTCAAGCTGGCGTATTCCAGCGCGCTGAGCATTTCCGACACGGCGCCGGCGGATGCGGCCAAGATGGTATCGGTGGTCACCGGCGACGTACAGATGTACATGCCGATGAACGAGCTGATCGACTTTACAAAGGAAAAGGCGCGTCTGAACAAGGAGAAGGCGAAGGCGCAGAGCGATCTGGCCTACATCGAAAAGAAGCTGGCCAATCCGGGCTTCGTCAAAAAGGCGCCTGAGCAGGTCGTCGAGAACGAGCGCACCAAGGCGGCCAAGCTGAAGGAACAGATTGCCAAGCTGGACGCAAGTCTGGCGGCGCTGGACGTGTGAGATGCGCGCATACGAACAGATTTTATCTGCGATTCACGCGCACGGCCGTTTTAGCGGAACGCCGAGCCTCGCGCGCATCCGCGCGCTGCTGGCCGCACTGGGCAATCCGCAGAGCGAGCTGAAATTCGTGCACATCGGAGGGACAAACGGAAAGGGGAGCGTCGCCGCGCTGACAGCGGCGGCGCTCGAGCAGGCCGGGTATCGGACCGGTCTGTTCACCTCTCCGTATGTCGTCGATTTCTGTGAGCGCATGCGCGTCGACGGGGCGAATATTTCGCGCGAAGACCTGTGCCGCATTGCGGCGCGCGTGCTCGCGCTGGAGCAGGAGCTTTCACTGCCCGAAGGGGAGCGCATCGGCGAATTTGAATTTACCACCGCGTGCGCCATGGTGTACTTTCTCGAACAGCGCTGCGATATCGTCGTGCTGGAGGTCGGCCTCGGCGGACAGTTTGACGCAACCAACGCCATCGACTGCCCGGAGGTCGCCGTGCTGACGCATGTGGCGCTCGATCACATGGAGGTGCTCGGCGACACGGTCGCGCAGATCGCGGCGGACAAGAGCCACATCGTCAAGCCCGGTTCCAGGCTGGTCAATTACCCGGGACAGGAGCCGGAGGTGGACGAGGTGCTGCGCAGCCGCTGCGCAGAGGTGGGCGCGCGCTATCTGCCGGCACCGCAGCCGGAATCCATTTCGTGCGCGCTGGACGGCACGGCATGCACAATCGACGGACATCCGTTCCGGCTGCGCCTGATCGGCCGGCATCAGGCGTACAACGCCGCCACCGCTTATGCGGCGATCGCCGCGCTGCGTGACGGCGGGTGGCATATCCCGGAAGAGGCGGCTGCGGCGGGCTTTGCCCGCGCCGCGGTGCCTGCCCGGCAGGAAATTGTGCGGCGTGCGCCGCTGCTGCTGATCGACGGCGCGCACAATGCCGACGGCGTCACCGCGCTGTGCGCGACGCTCGACCGCCTGCTTCCCATGGGCGGCATCTCGCTCGTGCTCGGCATGGTGGCGGACAAGCAGTATGACGTGTGCGTGCGCATGCTGGCGCGCCGCGCGGACAACATCTATGCTGTCCAGCCGGACAACCCGCGCGCGCTGTCCAGCCGGCAGCTCGCGTCTGTCATCCGCGAATTTTCGCCGTACACCAATGTCTTCGACTGCGGCGATACGCGCTCCGCGCTGCGCCGCGCGCTGGCGGGCGCGCAGGAGGACGACGTCGTTGTGGTCTGCGGCTCGCTCTATGTCGCGGGAGAGGCGAAAAACGCCCTGAACAACGGCGTTATTTGACAAAAAACACAGCGATTCCTGATTTATAATAGAACTGCCTGCAATGGGCAGTTCTATTTTTTTAGGAGTTGAAGAGACATGAAGTGTTCACACAGACGGGAGGACTGCGGCATCGTCATCCGCTTTGACGGGGAATTGGGACACCACGAAGCGGCGCAGTGCGTCGAATACCTCGAAAAGACGATGATTCTGTACGCGACTGAGCCGATTTACCTCGATCTGTCCGGGCTGACGTTTATGGACAGCTCCGGCATCGCCGTCGTGCTCGGCGCACAGCGCAGCATCCTCGGTGCGGGGCAGAGCTTTACCGTCGTCGGAACGCCGCCCGCCGCCATGCGTGTGTTTCAGGCGAGCGGCATGGTCAGGCGCATCCCATTCCTTTCGGAGCTGCCGCGTCTGCCGGAGAGGGAACAGGAGGAGGAGCCATGCACAGCGCAATCAACCAGATGAGCATCAAATTTCAGAGCCGCTCCAACAACGAGGCGTTTGCCCGGCAGGCGGTCGCCGCCTTCGCCGCGCAGCTCGACCCGACGATCGAGGAGATCAACGACATCAAGACGGCGGTGAGCGAGGCGGTGACCAACTGCATCGTCCATGCCTACCGGGATACCGTGGGCTACATAACCGTCGCGGCCAAGCTGTTTGACGACGGGAGTATTCAGATCACCGTGCGCGACAAGGGCTGCGGGATTGCGGACATCCAGCAGGCGCGCCAGCCGATGTTCACTACCGGCGATGCCGGGCGTTCCGGCATGGGCTTTACCATCATGGAGAGCTTTATGGATCATCTGCGCGTGCGTTCGCGCGAGGGCGTTGGCACACAGGTCATCATGACCAAGCGGATTGCGGCGCGCCTTGGACAGAGATAAGGCCGCGGCGCAGGTCCGCCTGATCCGGCGGGCGCAGGGCGGGGAAGAGGCGGCCTGCGAGACGCTGCTGCGGGAGAACAGCGGCCTGATCTGGAGCATCGTCCGCCGCTACGCCGGGCGCGGCGTGGAGCTGGACGACCTGTACCAGCTCGGCAGTCTCGGATTCCTGAAAGCGGTGCAGGGCTTCGACTGCGACTACGGCACGCGCTTTTCCACCTACGCCGTGCCCAAGATCAGCGGCGAGATCCGGCGCTTTCTGCGCGACGACGGCGTGGTCAAGGTCAGCCGCACGATCAAATCGCTCGCCATCCGCGTCAGCGCCGCGCGCGAACAGCTCGCCATGCAGACCGGGCGCGAGCCGACGCTCTCCGAGCTGTCCCAGTGCCTGGGCGTCTCGCCGGAGGAGATCGCGGCGTGCGAGGGCGCGCTGCGCCCGGCGGATTCGTTCCAGCGCGAAATCGGCGACGACGGCGCGACGCTGGAGCAGCTGATCGGCGACGACGGCATGGAGGAAAAGGTGCTCGAATCGGTGCTGCTGCGCGACAGCATCCGCCGTCTGAGCGGGAAGGAACAGAAGGTGATTCTGCTCCGCTATTTTCGCGGGCAGACGCAGCAGCAGTGCGCGGCCGTGCTCGGCATTTCTCAGGTGCAGGTGTCGCGGCTGGAGCGCCGCGCGATCGAGCGCATGCGGGCGATGATGACGGAGGGGTGAGCGGCGCGTTCACAAACAGGCTATTGTTTGTTTTCATGTACGACATAAAAAGTTCCCGCTTTGTTCACGCAAGCGCGCGGAAAATACGGTATGATAGTCCCAGTACAGGAGATTGTACCCCCGTACAACGCTGTACCGCTCCTTATTTTGGGTTTATGGCCGCCGGTATTGTCATACAAGGCGGCAGGCACTCCCGACATGTCGAGTTGGAACCGCGGGTTCCGTTCGACTGATTCTTTTTTTCATATTTTTCCTTTCCGGTGCCGCAGCCGCTCAGGCTGCGGCATCGCCTTTTGTCCGTCGCATTTACGATTTGGCAACAGTTTGATCGCGAACATTCCATGTTTCGATCACATATCTGCGCAAGTTGTGCGGTATACTGGGCACAGAGCAAAACAAAAGCGCAAGGAAAGCTCAGACGGCCAGCTGCCCGGCCGGTTTGTTCCGAGGGGAAACGGCAAAAGCGGCAGACGAAAAATCCGTCCCGTCCATCGCGGCGATGGATGCGGCTGCATACAGCGTTTTCCGGACGCGGCGCCTGCGGGCGCGCTGTTCACGATTACGAAACAAATAAGTTGGAAATTTGTCAAAAATTTTTCGTAATTTGGTCACCCAAAGGCGGGAAAACTGGTGTATGATAATACCAGAGTTCAGGAAACGCAACACGCACCTCTCGGCCAACTGCCCGGCCGGCTTCCGCGGGAAGCAAAAGCGGCAGACAAACAATCCGCTCCATCTGGCTTCGGGTCGGATGTGAATTTACATATTTCTTACCTCTCTTTTTCATTCTCAATTTCTTTCTTTACGAAAAATACCACAGCCGAGGGTGCTGTGGTATTTTTCTGCTGTGCGGCGATTTTGCGGCAGGTGGGGCAAGGGAAACGTGGGCACGTGTGACGGGCGCAGAATTGCGTTTTTGATCTGTCTCTGCTATGATGGCATTGGCCTTGCTGCGCTCTGTTCTGCGGGCGCTTTCTCTGACAGCACCATGCCGGCCGCGCCGCCCCGATGGGCGCAAGGCAGGTAGAAGCGGGGAAGAGTGTGGAAAAACCGAACCATTCTGTCACTTGGAAAGAGGGATATTCTTGAAAGACTTTTGGAACAGGCATCAGGGGACGATCGCAGCACTGCTGCTGTTTGCCGCCGCGGCGCTTGTTGTTATTTATGTGATCGCTGTGTTTGGCGGCGCCATCATGCGCTTGTTCGGCTTCCGGTACAACTCGGTCGGCAGCATTTTTCTGTTCTTTGTCCTTGCGACCATCGTTTCATTCCCGATCAGTCAGTTCGCCGAGGCGTTGCCCCGCGTTCTGCTGTTTCACTACGGGAATCTCTCCAGACGGGCGGCGATCGTCCTGTTCGTCGGTTTGGATACGATCGCCACAGCCGTCGGGTTGTATGTCGTCGATTGTTTTCTGGACAGTGTGTCGGCAACCGGCTGTGCTATCGTCGTTGTATCGTTCCTTTTGGCGCTGGTGAGCGCGAAAGGCGTGCTGGAAGAACCCGATCAGCATGCGTAAATAGCACGAGAGAAGCAAGATAGCCCCCTTGGCGCAGACGCCCGAAAAACAGCTGTGTTCGAGCGCGTGAAGGGGGCTGTTTCTGTGTCCGCGCGGATCTGTCAAAAGGATGGCGCAGAACAAAACCAGCTCCGGCTGTTCAGGGACGATTTTCCAAAGTGCCGGGGCGGGCTGTTTGCGTGCGCGGGCGCAAAAAGACCCTCCGACTTTCGACAGGCGAAAATCGGAGGGGGATAGTGCAGAAGCTCACAGGCCGGCGTCCGCTTCCTCCAGCTGTTCGAGCAGCTTGCGGTCGCGCTTGTCCTGCGGGACAAAGCGGGCGAACAGATCGGGGCGGTCGCGTCTGGTTCGCTCCAGACTTTTTTTGCGCCGCCAGGTCTCGATGTTGGCGTGATGGCCGGACAGCAGGACGTCCGGCACGGCGCGGTCGTGCCAGACCGCGGGCTTGGTGTACTGCGGATATTCCAGAAGGCCGAACCAGTGGCTCTCCTCGGTGAAGCAGACCTCCTCCGCGAGCACGCCGGGCACCATGCGGCAGACCGCGTCGGCCACCGCCATCGCGGGGATCTCGCCGCCGGTCAGCACAAAGTCGCCGATGGAGATTTCCTCGTCCACACATTCGTCGATGAAGCGCTGATCCACGCCCTCGTAGTGCCCGCAGACGAGGACGATGTGTTCGCGCGCCAGCAGCTCGCGCGCCTTGTCCTGACAGAAGGGGGCGCCCTGCGCGCTCATCAGCACGGTGTGAACCGGTGCGCCGCCGGTCACATGCGCGTGGCAGCGGTACAGCGGATCGGCCTGCATGACCATGCCCTTGCCGCCGCCATAGGGCGTATCGTCCACGCGGTTGTGCTTGTCGAGCGTAAAGGCGCGGATGTCGACCGCGTTGACTTCGATCAATCCCGCCTGCTGGGCGCGCCCGATGACGCTGGTCTGCATCGCGCAGTCGATCATCTGCGGGAACAGCGTGAGAATGTCAATTTTCATCGCCGAGCAGACCCTCTATCGTGCGCACAGTGACCTTGCCGTTTTCCAGATCGACGTCTTCGACGAACGGCCGGCCCGGAATCAGGTGCCGGGTGTCGCCGTCCTGGATGACGTACAGATCGCCCGCAGGGCCGTCGTTGATCTCCTTGACCACGCCGATCTCGCGGCCGACCCGCTCGTCGTACACTGGCAGACCGATGACGTCCTGGATGAAGAACGCGCCCTCCTCCAGCTCGACGTCGTCGCGGTTCATGTACAGCGTCGTGCCGCGCAGCAGCTGCGCCTGCTCCATGGTGTCCACCCCTTCGAGGTGCATGAGCACGCAGCCCTTGTGAACCCTGGCGGAGAGAATGGTGACCGGCGACTGATCCTTGCGGTACAGCGTGTCAAATTCGGCGAGAAATTCGGGGGAATCGCACCACGGCTGCACCTTGACATCGCCGCGCACGCCGTGCGTGTTGACGATCCTGCCGATTTCCAGAAATTGCTTTTTCATAAAATCCTCCACGGGGAATGCGGGGCGTGAGCCACGCCCGAAATGTTCGATAGCAGAAAAAAAGAGCCGCATTGCGGCTCTCGAAAAGACTCAGTCGACGATCTCGACAGACACCTTTTTATTTTGACGATTTCCGGCCGCCTTCATCAAAGTGCGAATTTCCTTCGCGATGCGACCATGACGGCCGATAACCTTACCCATGTCGTCAGGAGCGACGCGGAGCTCAAAAATGATCTCCTCGCCCTGCGCGGTTTCGGTTACACTGACTGCGTCCGGGTCGTTCACAAGGTTCTTTGCGATGTAGGTCAAAAGTTCTTTCATCTAAAACAACCTCACTTGCTTACAGTACGCCGGATTTCTTGAGCAGTGCACGGACGGTATCGGTCGGCTGCGCGCCGTTCTTGATCCACTGCTGTGCGCGCTCGCCGTCAACCTTGATCTCTACCGGGTCTGCCAGCGGATTGTAGGTGCCGATTTCCTCGATGAAACGACCGTCACGCGGGTAACGGGAATCAGCGACAACAATACGGTAGAAAGGAGCCTTCTTAGCACCCAGTCTGCGAAGTCTGATTTTTACCATGGTTTTCACCTCCTGTGAGTTGATTATTGTAAATTTCTTTACATGTATTAAAACGGGAAGCGGAATCCGCCGCCGCGTTTACCCAGGTTGCCGAGGCCGGGGAAGCTCATGCCGCCGCGCTTTTTGCCGCGCTTGGCCATGCCGTTGAGCTGCCGCGTCATCTTCTGCATCATCTCAAACTGCTTGAGCAGGCGATTGACGTCCTCGATTTTCAGGCCGCAGCCCGCAGCGATGCGTTTTTTGCGGCTGAAGTTGATGATGGAGGGATTGTCGCGCTCCTTCGGCGTCATCGAGTTGATGATCGCCTCGACGTGCGCGACCGCCTTGCCGTCCACCTGCGCGCCGGAGAGCGCCTTGGCGTCCATGCCGGGGATCATGGAGAGCATGTTCTGCATGGACTCCGGATCCTTGAACTGCGCGAGCTGCTCGGCAAAGTCGGTCAGCGTCAGGCGGTTGGCGCGCAGCTTCTTTTCCAGCTCCTCCGCCTTTTTGGCGTCGTAGCTCTCCTGCGCCTTTTCGATCAGCGTGAGCATATCACCCATGCCCAAAATGCGGGAGGCCATGCGGTCGGGGTGGAACGGCTCAATGTCGCCCAGCTTTTCGCCGGTGCCGACGAACTTGATCGGCTTGCCGGTGACCGCCTTGGTGGAGAGCGCCGCGCCGCCGCGGGCGTCGCCGTCCATCTTGGCCATCAGGATGCCGTCGACGCCGAGTGCATCGTCAAACGCGGTCGCCACGTTGACCGCGTCCTGTCCGGTCATCGCGTCGACGACCAGCATGATCTCGTGCGGCTTTACCTCCGCCTGGATGCGCTTGAGCTCATCCATCAGCGCCTCGTCGATGTGCAGGCGGCCGGCGGTGTCGAGGAAGACCATGTCATAGGCATTTTTTCTGGCGTAGTCCACGCCGGCCTTCGCGATTTCCACCGGATCGCCCTGACCCATCTCAAAGACCGGGATATCCAGCTTTTCGCCGACGACTTTGAGCTGGTCGATGGCGGCCGGACGGTACACGTCGCAGGCGACGAGCAGCGGGCGCTTCTGCTGCTGCTTTTTGAACAGTCCGGCGAGTTTGGCGCCGTTTGTCGTCTTGCCGGCGCCCTGCAGGCCGACCATCATAACAACCGTCGGCGGGTTGGAGGAAATGTTGAGCTTTGCGTTGGAGCCGCCCATCAGGCGGGTCAGCTCCTCGTTGACGATTTTGATGACCTGCTGGGCGGGCGAGAGGCTTTCGAGAATCTCTGCGCCGGTCGCGCGCTCGGTCACGGTTTTGGTAAAGTCCTTGACGACCTTGAAGTTGACGTCCGCTTCGAGCAGCGCCAGCTTGATTTCGCGCATCGCGCTCTTGACGTCCGCCTCGCTCAGGCGGCCGCGGCTTTTCAGCTTCTTAAAGGCAGAAGTGATTTTTTCGGAAAGACCTTCAAATGCCATGATTTCTCCTTATTCCGAAAGCTGCTTGGCGATCTGGAACGCCTGGTCGCACAGTTCCGCGATTTTTGCGTCGTGGTAGCGCACATTGTTGATGCCGCGCAGCTCCCAGACGATGCCCGCCAGACGCTCCAGATCGGACTGCGTCTGGCCGTATTTCGCGACCAGCCCGAGCTTTTCCTCGGTGGCGCGCAGCGTGCGCTCCGCGCGCAGAATGCCGTCGCGCACGCCCTGGCGGGTGATGCCCATGTGCTCGGAGATCTCCGCCAGAGACAGGTCGTCGTTGTAATACAGATCGAACAGCTCTTTTTGCTTCGCCGTGAGTATTTCACCGTAAAAATCGTAGAGCATGCACATTTCAAACGGTTTGTTCTTCATAGTGCACCTCCGATGAAACGCTGTGCTGTAAAGGGGAATTCCTTTGTAAAGGCGATCAACTTTACAACACCTCCGGTATTCTATACCCGCCGGCGCTTTTTGTCAAGGGATTTGGAGAGAAATTTTGCGATTTTTTTGAGAAAAAATCCGAGCAGGTCGAGCGCGGACAGAATCAGCGTGACGGACATCGCGCCGAGCACGTTCAGGATGACGTCGTCGATGTCGCACGAGCCGAGGCCGGTGAAGTACTGGGTCAGCTCGATGCCCCCGCTCAGAAACAGGCCGACGAGAAACGTGCGGCCGAGGCTCAGGCTGCGCGACAGCAGCGGGACGAGCACGCCGATGGGCATGAAGGCGAGGATGTTTCCGGCGAGGTTGCGCACCGCGACGGACGCGGGGACGCGGCCGGAGAACGCATAAAAACGGATGGTCTGGAACGGGACGAGGTTGACGCGGGTGTACGCCAGCTCGTCGGTGTCGTTTAATATGTTGACGATGGTGTCGTGGTCGAATTTGAACAGGATTACCTTGAGCAGGAGCAGAAGGTAAGCGATCAGGCACAGCCAGAGCAGCGCTGTCACCAGCGGCGCGCGCTCGCGCTGTCTTTTTACGGACACGCACAGGACTCCTTTCCGGGATGAATTGCGTTGTTAATTGAGTTATTATCATACCACCCGCGGGCGGCAAATGCAATCAAAACAACGTGAAAAGCAAAAAATGGCACGGCAACGGGTAGACGAACGGTAAAAACAGCGATATAATAGCACAGAGAAAACGGGCATTCTGCCATCGTCATCATCATGGAGACAATTATGGATCATACGACGAGAGTGTCACTGAAAGACGGGATTGGACTGACCTGCGTGACGACCAAACAGTCCAGAACCTCGTGCCTCAGCGCGATGCTTGCGCTGCCGCTGGGCGCGGAGGAGAGAAGCAAATCGGCGCTGCTGCCGTATGTGCTGCGCGGCAGCAGCCGCGCGTATCCGGGCGCGCAGGCGGTCGCCGTGCAGCTGGACAACCTGTACGGCGCGCGTCTGGAGCCGGTCGTGCGCAAGCGCGGCGAGCTCCAGCTGGTCGGCTTCGTCGCGGACGTGATCGACGAGCGCTTCGCCATGCCGGGCGAGGGCGATCTGTTCGCGGGGACGGCGCGCCTGCTCGCGGCGCTGCTGCTCGAGCCGGACGGCTTTTCCGCCGAGACCGTCTCGCGCGAGGCGGAGCAGCTGTGCGCGCGCATCGCGGCGCTGTCTGACGACAAGCGGTCGTGGGCGGTGCGGCGTATGTACCAGCACATGTGCGCGCACGAGGCGTACAGCGCGGTCGAGCTGGGCGACATCGACCGCGTCCGCGCGGTTACCCCCGCGCAGCTGGAGGCGCATTACCGCGACGTGATCCGCACGGCGCCGCTCGAGCTGTTCTACTGCGGCTCGCTGCCGCCGGAGACCGTCGCGCAGCAGCTGCGCGACGCGATGCAGGCGCGCCCGGCGGTGCAGGCGCCGGTTCGCCCCGCCACGCAGGCGCCGCGCGCGCCGCAGCAGGCGGCGCTGCGCGAGGTGACCGAGGAAGAGGCGGTCGCGCAGGGCAAGCTGACCATCGGCCTGCGCACCGGGATCACCGCGTTTGACGACGACTATCCCGCGCTGGTGCTGTTCAACGCCTGCTTCGGCGGCACGACCTCGTCGCGCCTGTTCTGCACGGTGCGCGAAAAGCTGAGCCTGTGCTATTACGCGTCCTCGCAGACGGACAAGCTCAAGGGCGTGATGGCGGTCTCGTCCGGCATCGAAAACGACAGCGAGCCGCAGGCGCGCGCGGCGATTCTGCACCAGTTAGAGGACATGCAGCGCGCCGTGACCGGCGAGGAGGTTGAGGCCGCGCGCCGGTCGGTGACGGCGTCGCTGCGCGCCATGCACGATTCGCCGCTGGCGCTGGAGAGCTTTTATCAGACGCAGGCCGCGGCCGGTCTGGCCGAATCGCTGGACGAGCTGATCGCGCGCATCCAGACGGTGACGGCGGACGACGTCTGCCGCGCGGCGCAAAAAGCCGTGCCGGACACGGTATACTTTCTCAAAGGAGCGGGCGCATGACTACCATATCCTATCCCAATTTGGACGACTGTATGCAGACGGCCGTGCTGGAAAACGGCCTGCACCTCTACTGCATCCCGCGCGAGACGAGCGCGAAGACCTTCGCGATGCTCGCCGTCAACTTCGGCTCGGTCGACTGCCGGTTTGCGCTCGACGGACAGAACCACTCCGTCACGCCGGGCATCGCTCACTTTCTCGAGCACAAGATGTTCGAGGAGCAGGACGGCAACGCGCTGCAAAAATTCACCGCGCTGGGCGCGCAGCCCAATGCGTTTACCAGCCACACGATGACGGCGTACCACGTCACGTGCACCGACCGCTTTGAGGAATGCCTGGAGATTCTGCTGCGGTTCGTGACGACGCCGTATTTCACCGAGCAGAACGTCGAAAAAGAAAAGGGCATCATCGGGCAGGAGATCGGCATGCTGGACGACACGCCGGGCTGGCAGGCCTATGTCGGCGTGCTGGAGGGGCTGTACGCCGCGCATCCCGTGCGCATCTCGGTGGCGGGCAGCCGGGAGAGCATCGCGTGCATCGACCCGGAGATGCTGAACCTCTGCCACCGCGCGTTTTATTCGCCCGCGAACCTCGCGCTCATCGTGTGCGGGCGCTATTCGTTCGACCGCGTGTGGGAACTTGCGGCGCGCATCACGCCCAAAACGTCCGCGCGCATCGCTGCGCGCGACTACGGCGACGAACCGGCGCCGGCGGCGCAGGCGTATGTCGAGCGCCGCATGGCGGTGTCGCGCCCGCTGTTCATGCTGGGCTGCAAGGACACGCCGCCCGCGCGGCCGTATGTGCGGCAGCTGACCGGTGAGCTGGCGGCGGAGTGCGTGTGCGGGCGGTCGTCGCCGCTGTACCACGCGCTGTACAACCGTGGGCTGATCGACCGCACGTTTGACGCGGACTATTTCCGCTTTCCGGGCGGGGCGTGCGCGATTTTCAGCGGCGAGAGCCGCGACCCGCAGGCGGTGCGCGCGGCGCTGGAAGGCGAGCTGCGCCGCATCGCGGACGGCGGGCTGGACGACGCCGTGTTCGCCCGCATGAAAAAAGCGCTGTACGGGAGCTATGTGCGCCGCATGAACGACCCGGCGGAGGTGTGCCGCATGCAGGCGGAGGCCTGCTTCTCCGGCGCGTCGTGCTTTGACTTCGCGGACGTCTTCCCGTCCATCTCGAAGGAGGACGTCGTGCGCCGCATCCGGCGCTGGTCGGCGGAAGGCGGCACCGCGCTGTCCGTCGTCGCGCCGCAGAAGGAGGGACAGGCATGAACCAGATCGTTTCGTTCCCCGGTTTGGGGCTTGAATTTCATTTTTCCAGCGTCGCGTTCACGGTCGCGTCCAAGCCGATCTACTGGTACGGCATTCTCATCACCTGCGGCATTTTTCTCGCGATTGCGTATGCCTCCCGGCGGTCGCGGCACTTTGGCGTCCGGTCGGACGATCTGGTCGACATGATGCTGTTCGTGCTGCCTGTTGCGATTGTATGCGCGCGCCTGTATTATGTTGTGTTTGAATGGGAGCGCTACAAGGACAACCCGGCGGAAATCATCGCCGTCTGGCACGGCGGCCTGGCGATTTACGGTGGCCTGATCGGTGGCCTGCTCACGGCAATCGTTTTTTGCCGCGTCAAAAAGATCGACTGCATGGACATGCTGGATCTGGTTTCGGGCGCCGTGCCCATCGGGCAGGCGATCGGGCGCTGGGGCAACTTTTTCAACTGCGAGGCGTTTGGCAGCGAGACGTCGCTGCCCTGGCGGATGGTCATCGGCGAGGGGATCGACGAGGCGGGGCAGTTCGGCAGCCACCCGACGTTCTTTTACGAGTCGGCGTGGAACGCCATCGGCTTTGCGCTGCTGTTCGCCTATTCTAAAAAGCGAAAATACCGCGGAGAGATTGTCCTGCTCTATTTCGGCTGGTACGGTCTCGGGCGGTTCTTCATAGAGGGGCTCCGCACGGACAGCCTGTATCTGTGGGGCACGGGCATCCGCGTCTCGCAGGTCGTGGCGCTGCTGTCCGTCCTGCTCGGCTTCGGCGGCTTTTTGCTCAATCGAGCCATGCCGTTTTTGCACGAGGCCGTCGCGGCGCCCCGCGAAAACGATTCAAACACGGAGGAAACAACATGAGTGCAATTCGGATGGACGGCAAGCTGCTCTCCGCAAAGGTGCGCGGGAGCATTCTGGACGAGGTAAACAGACTGAAGGAGCAGGGCGTGCGCCCCGGTCTGGCGGTCATCATCGTCGGCGAAGACCCGGCGTCGCAGGTCTATGTGCGCAACAAGGAGCGCGCCTGCGAGGAGTGCGGCTTTTATTCGGAAAAATACGCGCTGCCGGAGGAGACGACGCAGGAGCAGCTGCTCGGTCTGATTGACGAGCTCAACCGCAATCCGCGCATCGACGGCATCCTGTGCCAGCTGCCGGTGCCCGCGCACATCAGCGAGCAGGCGGTCATCGACGCGATTGCGCCGGGCAAGGACGTCGATGCATTCCACCCGGTCAACGTCGGCAAAATCATGGTCGGCAATTTTGACTTCCTGCCCTGCACGCCGGCGGGCGTCATGCAGCTTTTGGACGAATACGGCATTGACCCGAAGGGCAAGAGCTGCGTCGTCATCGGCCGCTCCAACATCGTCGGCAAGCCGATGGCCATGCTGCTGCTGCACCGCCACGGCACGGTGACCATCTGCCATTCGCGCACGCAGAACCTCAGAGAGGTGTGCGCGCAGGCGGACATCCTCGTCGCCGCCGTCGGCAGGGCGGACTTCGTCACGGCCGACATGGTCAAGGAGGGCGCGGTCGTCATCGACGTCGGCATGAACCGCAAGGACGGCAAGCTGTGCGGCGACGTCTGCTTTGACGAGGTCAGCGAAAAGGCCGCGTATCTGACGCCCGTGCCCGGCGGCGTCGGCCCGATGACCATCACGATGCTGATGAAAAACACGCTGAAGGCGGCCAAGCTGCACGCGGGCATCGCGGACTGAAAAAACTCAAAATTGGGTGTTGACAGCGGTGCGCGCGTGTGCTACTATATGTAAAGCCGCGTTGACCGGGTTGGAAAAGTATGCCTTCCGGCATCGCCCGTGAGAGCGTGACTCTATCAAAGAAAGAGAGGTGCTACCGCATGTACGCAATTTTAGAGACCGGTGGCAAGCAGTACAAGGTATCCGAAGGTGACGTAATCTACGTGGAGAAGCTCGGCGTAGAGGACGGCGCTTCCGTAACGTTCGACAAGGTCCTGGCAGTTGGCGAGGGCGCAGACCTGAAGGTCGGCGCGCCGTATGTTGAGGGCGCTACCGTTGCTGGCACGGCCGAGAAGACCGGCAAGCAGAAGAAGATCATCGTTTACAAGATGAAGCCGAAGAAGGGCTACCGCCGTAAGCAGGGTCACAGACAGCCTTACACCAAGGTAACCATCGGCGCCATCAACGCGTAAGATGACAACCGCCCGTTTTTTTACAACAGGCAGCCGCATTGACGCAGTGGAGGTAACCGGACACGCGGGTTACGCGGAGGAAGGCGAGGACATTGTGTGTGCGGCGGTATCTGCGACGCTGGATCTGACAAGCTGCCTGCTGGCCGACGTCATGGGACTGGACATCCGGACCGAGATCGACGGGGAGCAGACGCGCATCCGCATCGAACTGCCCAAAACGCTGGGCGAGGCGGAGGAAATCCAGGCGCAGAACGCACTTGACGCCTTGATGCTGTATTATGTCAACCTCAAGGCGCAATATCAGGATTTTATTGAAGTAATGGAGGTGTAAGTCATGCTTCAGATCAGCTTACAGTTTTTTGCTCATAAGAAGGGCGTAGGTTCCACCAAGAACGGCCGCGATTCCGAGTCCAAGAGACTTGGCGTCAAGCGTGCGGACGGTCAGGTTGTACCGGCAGGCAACATTCTGGTTCGCCAGCGCGGCACCCACATCCATCCGGGTGTGAACGTCGGCATCGGCTCCGATGACACCCTGTTCGCAAAGGTTACCGGCGTCGTTCGCTTCGAGCGTCTCGGCCGCGACCGCAAGCAGGTTTCTGTTTACGAAATCGAGCAGTAAGATATTCTTTGATGCGAGAGGCACCTCGGACACACCGTCTGAGGTGCTTTTTTTCAGAACACGATGGAAAGGAGTTCATAATGCCACAATTTATCGATACCGCCAGAATCTGGATTCGCTCCGGCAAGGGCGGCGACGGCAAGGTGTCGTTCCACCGCGAAAAATACATTGCCTCCGGCGGACCGGACGGCGGCGACGGCGGCCGGGGCGGCTCGATTGTCTTTCAGGTGGACGACAACCTGTCCACGCTGATGGACTTTCGCTATAAAAAGAAGTACAGCGCGCCGGCGGGCGAGCCGGGCGGCAGCAAGCGCTGCTCCGGCAAGGACGGCAAGGATCTGGTGATCCGCGTGCCGCGCGGCACCATCCTGCGCGACGCCAAGAGCGGGCAGGTCATCAAGGATCTGTCCGACTCGGAGCCGTTCGTCGCGGCGCGCGGCGGCAAGGGCGGCTGGGGCAACACGCATTTCGCCACCCCGACGCGCCAGGCGCCGCGCTTCGCCAAGCCGGGCCTGCCCGGACAGGAGCTGGAGATCCGCCTGGAGCTGAAGCTGCTCGCGGACGTCGGACTGGTCGGCTTCCCCAACGTCGGCAAGTCCACGCTGCTGTCGATGGTGTCGGCCGCGCGGCCGAAGATCGCGAACTATCACTTCACGACGCTGGTGCCCAATCTCGGCGTCGTGTCCATCGGCGAAGGGGAGTCGTTTGTCATGGCGGACATCCCGGGCATCATCGAGGGCGCGTCGGAGGGCGCCGGTCTGGGACATGCGTTCCTGCGCCACATCGACCGCTGCCGCCTGCTGCTGCACGTCGTCGACGCGGCGGGCAGCGAGGGACGCGACCCGGTCGACGATCTGGAAAAGATCAACAGCGAGCTGGGGCAGTATTCCATCGATCTGGAAAAGCGCCCGCAGATCGTCGTCGCCAACAAAACCGACCTGCTGGGCGACGACCGCGCGCCGCTGGAGGCGATCCGCGCCTGGGCGGAGGCGCACGGCTTTGCCTATGCGGAGATGTCCGCTGCGACCAATCAGGGCGTGCGCGAGCTGATGCACCAGACCTGGCACGCGCTCGCAGAGCTGCCGCCCGTGCTCGTCTATGAGCCGGAGTTCATCCCGGAGACGGCGGAAAAGCCGGTCACCGAGGACGACATCGAAATCACGAAGGACGGAGACTATTATATCGTCGGCGGCGCGTGGATTGACCGCGTCACCGGCTCGGTCAACTTTGACGATTACGAGTCGCGCCAGTATCTCGACCGCCGCCTGCGCGCCGCAGGTGTGTTCGACAAGCTGGAGGCGATGGGCATTCAGGACGGCGACCCGGTCATCCTGGGCGAGATGGAATTTGAATACGAGCGCTGACGCGCTGCACAGACAGCGAAAACCACAGGAGCTATGCGCTTCCTGTGGTTTTTTTGCGCGTATCCGGCGGGATTTAGGCCGGCTCGCGGCGTCGCCGGTCAGCGCGCCGCGTCGTAAAACGGCGTCTGCGTCCAGTCGGTCCCGGCGGGGGCGGGGAAGTGGAACTGATCGTCGGCGGACAGCGTGAGCGACCACAGGCGGGCGGCGTCACCGGTCAGCGCACGCGCCTGCGCCGGTTTGACGATGACGGGGAGCGCACAGGTCTGCTTCATGGCGCGCAGCACCTCCCGCCCGCGCGCGTTCATCGCGAGCACGAGGACATAGGCGGGCGGCAGCGCGGCCAGCTCCTGCGTGATGCCGAGATAGGCGCACAGCGCCAGACGGCGCACGCGGCTGCGCGGATGGCGGCGCGAGCGCACCCCGTCCCACAGCTCCTCCATGGTCTGCGCGCTGCGGCACGCGCGGTAAAACCGGTTTTCCAGCCCTTCGGACACGCCAGGCAGCGCGCGGATCTCCTCCGGCGTGATGCGGCGCAGGAAGGGGAGCGCGGCGGGCGCGAGATCGTCCCAGCCGTGCTGGCGCGCGCTTTGCCCCTGCCGCCGGCAGGCGGACGGCAGCAGAACAAAGGCCTCCTGCTGCTGTCCGGCGCGCAGCAGACGGCGCACATAGGAGGCGGACGGAATGCCGTCCTGCGGCGCGCCATCGTGCGCCGCGCCGCGGCGGCGCACGGCGACCGGCTGGATCGCGGGACAGCATTGCAGCAGAAACCGGCAGTACTGCACGGCCAGCAGGTCGTTGGGTGAATTGAGCAGCGACGCCTCCTGCGGGCAGAGTTCCCGCGCGGCCGCGGCTGCGGCGTGGGCGTAGCTGGCGCTGTCCGGCAGCAGGGCGCGCAGGCGGGCGGCGAACGCATCGGAATTCAGGCAGCCGGCGAGACGCAGCAGCTGTTCCTCCGTCCCCGTCTCACAGCCGAACGAGAGGTGCGTGACGCAGCCGAGCGCGCCCGCGAGCAGAACGCCGCTGCGCGCGAAGCCCTCGGCGGAGGACAGCGCCCCGGTGAGCGGCAGCTCGAGCACGAGGTCGGGTCCGCCCGCCTCCACCGCGCACGCCGCGCGCCGGTATTTGTCCCAGATTGCAGGCTCGCCGCGCTGGACATAGTTGCCGCTCATGAGCGAGACGACGGCGCAGCCGGGCAGGCGCCGTCGGATTTCGGTGATCTGGTGGGTATGTCCTGCGTGAAATGGATTGTATTCTGTTATGATTGCGCAGATATTCATAAATCCTCCACAAATTTCTGAGGAAAATGGTTGAGAAATTTTATCAAGTGGTGTAGAATAAAAATAATGATAAGTTTATTGTACTATGATGACGATATTCTTGCAATGTTATGATAAAGGAGTATGAGAGAAATGAATGTACTGGTAATCAATGCGGGCAGTTCTTCGCTCAAGTATCAGCTCTTTGACATGGACGACAAGGCGGTTCTCGCCAAGGGTCTGTGTGAGAGAATCGGCATCGACGGCCGGCTGACGCACACGAATCCGAACAAGTCGGAAAAATACTGCGAAAACATCCCGATGAAGGATCATGCGGACGCCATCCGCGCCGTCATCAACATCCTCATTGACAAGGACTGGGGCGTCATCGAGTCCATGAAGGAAATCGATGCAGTCGGTCACCGCGTGGTACATGGCGGCGAGTATTTTGCCGACTCCGTTCTCATCGATGATTCCGTCATCAAGGCCATTGAGGACTGCATCCCGCTGGCGCCGCTGCACAACACGGCCAACCTGATCGGCATCGACGCCTGCAAGGACGTCATGGGCGCCGATATTCCGCAGGTCGCGGTGTTCGATACCGCGTTCCATCAGACCATGGAGCCGGTCGATTACATCTATTCCATCCCGTACGACTACTACAAGAAGTACAAGATCCGCCGCTACGGCTTCCACGGCACGTCTCATAAGTATGTTGCAAAGCAGGCCTCCGAGATGCTCGGCATCCCGCAGGAGCATCTGCGCGTCATCACCTGCCACCTGGGCAACGGTTCTTCCGTAACCGCGGTCAAGGGCGGCAAGTCGGTCGACACCTCCATGGGCTTCACCCCGCTGGCCGGCCTGCCGATGGGCACCCGCTCGGGCGATATCGACCCGGCGATCATCAACTTCCTGTGCGAGCACGAGGGCAAGAGCGCGGAGGAAATCCTTGAGGTCATGAACAAGGAGTCCGGCGTTTACGGCGTTTCCGGCGTCTCCTCCGACTTCCGCGATCTCGACACCGCGATCAACGAGGGCAACGAGCGCGCGAAGCTGGCGAAGGACATCTTCATCAACTCGGTCAAGAAGCTGATCGGTTCCTATGTCGCAGAGATGGGCGGCGTCGACGCCGTCGTATTCACCGCGGGCGTCGGCGAGAACGACCGTTCGGTTCGCTGGGATGTCTGCGAGCACATGGAATACCTCGGCATCAAGATCGATCCGGAGAAGAACAAGTACCGCGGCCGTCAGATGGATATCTCCGTCGACTATGCGCGCGTGCGCGTTCTCGTCATCCCGACCAACGAGGAGCTGGTTATCGCGGAAGATACCAAGCGCCTGGTAGAAGCGGCTGAGGACGAATAATCGAAACAAAACACAGATTGGGGCAGGAAGCGCGCTTCCTGCCCCTGTTTTGTGCCTCTGTCCGGTATGGGCGGCTTCGGCGCGCCGCGCGGTCAGGACTGCTCCGCGCTGCTGCCGGGCAGCTTGGCGTAAAAGGTGAGCGCCCACAGACCCGCAAGGCCGACCACGGCGTAGATGATGCGGCTGATCCACGCGCCCTGCCCGCCGAACAGGACGCCGACCACATCCAGCCCGAACAGGCCGATGCAGCCCCAGTTGAGGGCGCCGATGACGACGAGCGTCAGAACAAATTTGTCCATATCAGAAACCTCCTTTTCATGCTGTATCCAGTATGACCGGTTTTTGCGGACTTATGCGCGCGGCACTTGTGTTTCCCGCCCGCAGGCGGTATAATAAAACATAATTTGCCGCGAGAAATGGAGAATTCGCAATGCTGATCGATTTGCATACCCATACCGCCTATTCCTATGACGCCGCCGATTACCCGGTGCGCCGGCACGTGCAGGCGGCGGTGCAGAAGCGCATCGACGTTTTGGGATTTACCGAGCACGTGGACTTTTTCCGGAAGGAATCGCTTTCCGCGTCCGACTTTTCGCCGGACACGGTGGATTTCGCCGGATACGAGCGGGAGATCGCGCCGTTTCGCCGCGGGCGCGCCATCATGCCGGATCTGGCGGCGCAGCAGCGGGACATTGCGGCGTGCCGCGCGGCGTTCGACGGGCAGATCGCGCTGCGCATGGGCGTCGAGCTCGGGCAGCCGCACGCCGCGCCCGCGCTGGCGGACGCGCTGCTGGGCGCGTTTTCGTTCGACTACGTCATCGGCTCGATTCATCAGACGGCGGCGGACATGGACCTGTATTTTTACCGCTACGAGCAGATCAACCAGGACGAGTTCCTGCACGCCTATTTTGACGAAATGGAGGCGCTCGTGGCATACGGCCGGTTCCACATTCTCGGCCACATCGATTATCCGCTGCGCGTGATGAAGCTGCCGCACAACCGCCCGTCGCTGAAGGGCTATCTGGAGCGCGTCGATGTCGTCCTCCAGGCGATCATCGAGCGCGGCATCGCGCTGGAATGCAACGCGAAGGGGCTGTTCGGCTGGCAGCAGGCGGTCGGGCCGGAGGACTGCGTGCTCGCCCGCTACCGCGAGCTGGGCGGCGAATACATCACGACCGGTTCGGATTCGCACGCGCCGGACAACATCGGCGCGGGCATTGCGCAGGCGCTCGACCGCCTGCGCGCGTTCGGCTTTTCCTATGTCACGGATTTTCAAAACGGAACGGCAATCCAACACAGACTGTAACGACGAGGGGGACGGCTATGAGACAGGCATCGACAGAGGCACACGCAAAAATTAACCTGACGCTGGACGTCACGGGAAGACGCCCGGACGGCTATCACGACGTCTGCATGGTCATGCAGTCCATCGGTCTGCACGACACGGTGACGGTCTCCACCGGCACGGGCGCGGGCATCCGTCTGTCTGTGCCGGGCAGCGATCTGCCCGCCGGCAGCGACAATCTGGCCTACCGGGCGGCGGAATGCTTTCTGCGCGAGACCGGGACGGCGTGCGACGGCATTTCCATCGTCATCGAGAAGCGCATTCCGGTGGCGGCGGGACTGGCAGGCGGCAGCACGGACGCCGCCGCTGTGCTGGTGCTGCTCGACGCGCTGTATGAGACTGGGCTGGGCGAACAGCGGCTGATGGAGATCGGCCTGAAGCTGGGCGCGGACGTCCCGTTCTGCATCGCCGGCGGCACGATGCTGGCGGAGGGCATCGGCGAGCGGCTGACGCGCCTGCCGGACGCGCCGCAGACGCACGTCGTGCTGTGCAAGCCGCCGATCGCGGTGTCCACGCCCGCGGTCTACCGCGCGATAGACGCCGCGGAAATCGCCGTGCGCCCGGACACACAGGCGATGTGCGCGGCGCTTGCCGCCGGGGACGGCGCGCGCGTGGCGCAGCTGCTGTGCAACGTCATGCAGCCGGTGACGGCGGGCATGCACCCGGTGGTGAACGATATCTGCGGCGAGCTGCGCGCCTGCGGCGCGTCCGGCGCGATCATGAGCGGCTCGGGACCGTCGAATTTCGGCCTGTTTGACCGGTTGGCGGACGCGCAGGCGGCGTGCCGCGCGCTGGCGGCGCGCTACCCGGAGACATATCTGACGGATTTTTGTACGGCGGCGCAGGTTAAACTCTGACGCTACGGGCGATACTTTGGATATCTCGGATATCGAAAGGAAGCGGAACGTATGAAAATCAACCAGGCGCGCCGCGCGCGCTTTGAACTGGCCATTGCGCTGACGCTGTTTTTCGCACTGTGCTACGCGGCGGGGTGCGACCGCGCCCAGCAGGCGCTGGCGGACGACATCCTGCGCCTGCGCGTGGTCGCCCATTCGGACACGGCGGACGATCAGGCGGTCAAGCTGCGCGTGCGCGACGGCGTGCTCGCGTGCCTCCAGCCGCTGGCGCAGCGGGCGGAGAGCAGGGAAGAGATGCAGGCGCTGGTGCGCGCGCACATGCAGGAGATCGCCAATGCCGCCCAGCGGGCGGTGTACGACGCCGGGCACCGCGAGCGCATCACCGCCTGTCTGGCGGAGGAATGGTATCCGACGCGCACGTATGACACGTTTTCCCTGCCCGCCGGGCGCTACGAAGGATTGCAGATCCGCATCGGGCAGTCGGAGGGGCACAACTGGTGGTGCGTGTGCTATCCGTCGCTGTGTCTGGACGCGGCGGGCGAGCAGGCGCTGAGCGGGGAGGAACAGGCGCTGATCCAGCGGGACGGCGCGCGGTACGAAATCCGCTTCCGCACGGCGGAGCTGCTGGGAAACCTGCGCGGCCTGCTGCAATAAATCGGGAAAGGAACATGCTTATGTCAGAGCAATACCCTGCGGCGAGGCAGCCGTACCTGCGGCGGCATCTGCCGCAATGGATTGTGATTTTGTTTGTCGCGCAGCCGGTCATGGATGTGCTGTCCTATTGGCTGGATGTGTGGGGCTGGGGAAACACCGTTTCCCTGCTGCTGCGCTTTCTGGTGCTCGCCGGCACGACTTTGCTGGGCTTCGGGCTGAGCCGGAACAAAAAAGCGTATCTGCTGCTGTGCGCGGCGCTCGCGCTGCTCGCGGCGGGGCATATCTGGGCGTGCGCGGCGGTGGGTTATGCCGATCCGATCTATGACCTGACCAATTTCGTCCGCGTGGCACAGATCCCGCTGTTTGTGTTTTGCTTTGTCACCTTCCTGCGCGAGAGCGGGGAGGCGGGCTACCGCGCGGTGGAGCGCGGCTTTGCCGCCAATTTTGCGTTGATCGTCGCGGTGGAGCTGCTCAGCGCGGCGACGGGAACCAATCCCTATACATATGCCGATAAGGAGATCGGTCTGCTCGGCTGGTTTAACATTCCCAGCCCCCAGAGCGCCATCCTGTCCGCGCTGGTTCCGGTGTTTCTGATGCTGGTCATCCGGCGCAGGCGCGCGCTGTGGACGGCGGCGGCCGTGACGGTGTCGTTCGGCGTGCTCTACCTGTTTTCGACGCGCCTGACGTATTTTGCCATTTTTGTCTGCGCGGCGGGACTGATTCTCGTCCTGCTTTTGAGCCGCCGCTGGGACAGCCGCACGGCGGTCGTGCTGCTGGCGGGCGCGGTGATCTGTGGCGCGGGCTTTTTCGTCTCGCCGATGTACCGCAATCAGGCGGAGCATCAGGAGATCGTGCGCGAAAAACAGCAGCGCGCGGACGAGCTGATCGCACAGGCGGAGGCGGAATACGGCACGACGGCGGAGCAGTCGCCGGAGCTCTGCCTGCTCCCGGTGTACGAGGAGCATCTGGGCGGTCTGGTCGACCGCTTCGGCGCGCAGCGCGTCATGCAGGAATACGACTACTCGCGCGATGCGGAGCGGCTGTCCGGCTGGCGGGAGATGAAGATCACATATTGCAGGCTGCTGATGCAGGACACCGGCTGGCCCGCCGTGCTGTTCGGCATGGAGCTGTCCGACATGGTGTGGGACGGCGAGACCTATGACGTGGAGAATGATTTTCACGGCGTCTTTTTCCTGTACGGAGCGGCGGGACTGGCGGCATTTGTGCTGTTTCTGCTGTATTTCGCGTGGCTGATTGTGAGCGCCATGGCGCGCGATTTCTCCCGGTATGTTACGCTGGAGGCGGGCGCGTTCGGCATCTCGCTGTGTCTGCTGCTGGTGCATGTCTACTGCACGGCGGGCGTGCTGCGCCGGCCGAACGCCTCGTTCTATCTGTCCGTCGTGCTGGCGGTGATCTATTATTTTGTCAAAATCAGGCGGTATGACGCGCCGCAGGCGCAAAGGCGGTCTGCTTGACAGAGGTTCTGTGGGACGGTATAATAGGTTCCATTCCATGAACCTGTGCTCCGCATGACAGGGCAAACAGAGAAAGGAAAAAAGAGGAAGCTTATGATGGCTGTTCGATTGTTGGAACGATGCAGGTCGGTGCTCAGGCAGCATCTGGCGCTTTGCATTTTCATTTTATTCGCCGCTCAGCCGGCGATGGATATCCTGTCCTTCTGGCAGGAGAAGCTGGGGATGGGCTCGTCGCTCTCGCTGCTGCTGCGCATGCTGGTGCTGGCGGCGACGGCGCTGGCGGGCTATCTGCTCTCCGAACGCCGCCGGTATTACTGGTATCTGGCGGCGGTGTGCGCGGGCTTCTTTGTGCTGCACGCGGCGGCCTGTGGGATCGCGGGCTATGTCAGCCCGTTTGCCGATCTCACCAATTACGTCCGCGTGATTCAGATCCCGCTGTTTACGTTTTGCTTTATCTCGTTTTTGCGGGCAGACCCGCACGCATTTCGCTGGATTAAGACCGGCTTTTTCCTCTCGTTCGGCCTCATCACGGTCGTCGTCCTGCTCAGCGTTGTGACGGGCACCAACCCGCACACCTATGCGGACACACAGTCCGGCGTGCTCGGCTGGTTTCTGACCACCAATTCGCAGGCCTCGATCATGAGCATGCTGACGCCGATTCTGCTCTGCATGGCGTACCGCGCCAAAAATCTGTGGATTTTGGTGCTGATTGCGGTTTTGAGCTGCGGGCAGCTGTATTTGCTCGGAACGCGGCTGGCCTACATGGCGATTTTCGCGTCCACGCTCGGCATCCTGTTTGTCACGGCGGTGTGCGGGCGCGCGGACAGGCGCAAGTACGCCGTTCTCGTGCTGGTCGCGGCCGTCAGTCTGGCGGGGTTCAAGGTTTCCCCGATGTATGAGCACCAGATGAGCTATGGGCAGACCATGCAGGAAAAGCAGGATCTTCTCAACTCGATGACGGCGGACCGCGGCGGAACGGTTCTGTCCGGGGAGGAAGAGCAGGAGGAGACCGACCTTGCGAAGATGCGCCAGTTCAACCAGATCTATGTGTATTACCGCTCCGATCTGGTACAGCGGTTCGGCGTGGAAAAGGTCATGGAAAACTGCGACTTTTCCACCGATGTCTCCGAGATCACCGGCGCGCGCATGAGCAAAATCATGTTCTGCTCACTGCTCATGGACGAGGAGGCGTTTCCGTCCCGCCTGTTCGGTCTGGAGCGCGACACGATGGTCTATAAGGGCGAGATGTACGACCCGGAAAACGATTTCCACGGCATCTATTACCTGTACGGCTTCGTCGGTCTGGTGCTGCTGCTGGCGTTTTTGGCGTATTTCCTGTACCTGATCGGCTGGGCGCTGGCGAAGGACGCGCGGAAATATTTCACGCTGGACGCGGGTGCGTTCGGTCTCTCGCTGCTGTTGGCGTTTGTCAACGCCTACAACACGGCGGGCATTCTCCGCCGCCCGAACGCCTCGTTCTATCTGTCCGTGCTGTTGGCGGTCATCTATTATCTGGTCAAAATCAAAAAATATCCCGCAGCGGCAAAGAGCCGCGGCATCCGTCTGCCGGAGCTTCTGCGGAGGAAAAAAACAGTCTGATCGTCCATCCCGTCCGGAATTGCTCCGGGCGGGATTTTTCAAAACGGCGCGGCATACACTGGTGCAGCGGAGGTGAAGCGAAATGGCACGAAAACGAAAAAAACGGCCGGTGGGTGCGACGCTTTGGCTGGGGATCGCCGCCTTTGTCGCCGTCACGCTGTCCGCCTGCATCCTGCATGTTGTCTTCGGCGCGCAGGAGCAGCCGGACGCGCCGTCGTCCATCGCGGGCATCGCCGTACATACCGACTACATCCCGCTGGACTCGCTGGCGCGGCCGGGACAGACGCGCACGGTGCGCTACATCGTCATCCACGAGACGGACAACACCGGCGCGCACGCCACGGCGGAGGCGCACAACGCCTACATCCACGAAAACTGCTGGAAGGAGCAGAAGAGCTGGCACTACACGGTGGACGACACGGAGATCTGGCACCATCTGCCGGACAACGAGGTCGGTTATCACGCGGGCGACCGCATGGCGCCGGGCGGCGGCAACCGCTGCGGCATCGGCATCGAGCTTTGCGTCAACGAAGGCGGCGATTTCGAGCAGACGATGCGCAATGCGGCGCAGCTGACGGCGCATCTGCTGCTGCAATACGATCTTTCGCTCGACGCTGTGCGGCAGCATCATGACTTTTCCGGAAAAAACTGCCCGCAGACCATCATTCGCACGCAGCGCTGGGAGGAATTTCTTGCGCTGGTCCAGCAGGCCTGTGATGCACAAGCGAGCCAGCGCGCGCAGGCGGACGCATAAAACGCACGCGGCCGGGCATGCTATGGGGGAACCAATCAAAAGGAGGACATTGTGATGATGGACAAATGTCACGCCAACAAGAGCATTCGCTGCACGGTGCAGCAGTGCAGAAACCACTGCTCCAACTCGGATTACTGCGCGCTCGACAGCATCCAGATCGGCACGCACGAGATGAACCCGACGGAGAAGAAGTGCACCGACTGCGAGTCGTTCCAGATGGGATGACCGCCTGAAACGATTTGTGTTGGGAGGAGGAAGCATGGCGCGCCGCCATGCTTCTTCTGCTGTGCGGGCAAAGCGGCGGGCGGTTGCAGACGGCAGAAGAAGACGGTATAATGGCAGCAGGACAAAAAGGAGGAGATTTCATGACGGAAAAGGAAAAAAGAGAAGCGGGTCTGCTCTACGACGCGAACTATAACCCGGAGCTGACGCAGGAGCTGCTCGCCTGCAAGGATCTGTGCTTTGAATACAACCGGATACGCCCCTCGCACGAGCAGGAGCAGCGCGCGCTGCTCCGAAAGATTCTTGGCAAAACGGGGGAATCCATCGTCATCCGCTCGCCGTTCTGGTGTGATTTTGGCTACAACATCGAGGTCGGAGAGAATTTTTACGTCAATCACGGCTGTGTGATTCTGGACTGCGCGAAGGTGATCTTCGGGGACAACGTCTTTATCGCCCCCAACTGCGGCTTTTACACGGCGGGACACCCGCTGGACGTCGAGCAGCGCAACCAGGGTCTGGAATTTGCGCGGCCGATCACCGTCGGGGACAACGTGTGGATCGGCGCGAATGTGGCGGTGCTGCCGGGCGTCACGATCGGCAGCGGCTCGGTCATCGCCGCGGGCAGCGTGGTGAACCGGGATGTGCCGCCCGGCGTCATCGCCGCGGGCAATCCCTGCCGCGTGCTGCGCGAAATCACGGAGGCGGACAAAGCGCGCTACCGGCGGAGAGAGGCGTAACCCGGTTTTTTGCCCAATTTGCGCGGCTTTTTGCGAGAGAATGCCGCAGATACCTTGCATTTCAGGGCAATTTGTATTACATTAGTAGAGGAAACAAACGTGCGCATGCCGTGCGCGGCGCGCCGCTTAGGAGGAAGTACATTGGGTAAGATTATTTTGACCGGAGACCGTCCGACCGGCCGGCTGCATGTGGGTCACTATGTCGGTTCGCTGAGACGGCGCGTCGAATTGCAGAACTCCGGAGAATATGACGAAATTTATATCATGATCGCGGATGCGCAGGCGCTGACCGACAACGCCGACAATCCGGAAAAGGTTCGCCAGAACATCATCGAGGTCGCGCTCGACTACCTGTCCTGCGGGCTCGATCCGGCGAAATCCACGCTGTTCATTCAGTCGCAGGTGCCGCAGCTGTGCGAGCTGACCACATATTACATGAATCTTGTCACGGTATCCCGCTTGCAGCGCAACCCCACCGTCAAGTCGGAGATTCAGATGCGCAACTTTGAGGCGAGCATTCCGGTCGGCTTTTTCACCTATCCCATCAGCCAGGCGTCGGACATCACGGCGTTCCGGGCGACCACCGTCCCGACGGGCGAGGATCAGATGCCGATGCTCGAGCAGACGCGCGAAATCGTCCACAAGTTCAACAGCGTGTACGGCGAGACGCTGACCATGCCGCAGATTCTGCTGCCGGACAACCAGGCGTGTATGCGCCTGCCGGGCGTGGACGGCAAGGCGAAGATGAGCAAATCGCTCGGCAACTGCATCTATCTCGCGGACGAGCCGGAGGAGGTGCGCAAAAAGGTCATGAGCATGTACACCGACCCGGATCACATCCGCGTGCAGGACCCCGGCAAGATCGAGGGCAACACGGTGTTTACCTATCTGGATGCGTTCTGCAAGCCGGAGCACTTTGCGCGCTACTGGCCGGACTACGCCAGCCTCGACGAGCTGAAGGCGCACTATCAGCGCGGCGGACTGGGCGATGTCAAGGTCAAGAAGTTCCTCAACAACGTGCTGCAGGAGGAGTTGGAGCCGATTCGCCAGCGCCGCAAGGAGCTGCAAAAGGACATCCCGGCCGTCTATGCGATTTTGCAGGCGGGCAGCGCGAAGGCGCGCGAGGTGGCGGCACAGACGCTGCACGACGTGCGCAACGCGATGAAGATCAATTACTTCGACGACGCCGAGCTGATCGCCAGTCAGTCGGAGAAGTTTGGCCAGGAGCAGGCATAACCATCGTACATACGGCAAAAAATCCACCTCACAGGGTGGATTTTTGTCTATGGTTCGCGGAATTGGAGGGACGCAGGATGGAAGACATACAGGCCATGGTATCGGCGCAGCGACGGTATTTTGCGGGCGGGCACACGCTGCCGGCCGCGCACCGCATCGCGGCGCTCAGGCGGCTCAAGGAGGAGATTGCGCGCCGGGAGGGCGAGATCGTGCGGGCGCTGTGCGCCGATCTGGGCAAAAGCCGGATGGAGAGCTATCTGTGCGAGATCGGCATGGTGTACAGCGAGCTGACGCACATGCTCCGGCATGTCCGGCGCTATGCGCGCGAGACGCGCGTGCCCACGCCGCTGGCGCAGTTCGCGGCGCGCAGCTATGTCAAGCCGTCGCCCTACGGTGTGACGCTGATTATGAGCCCGTGGAATTATCCGTTTCTGCTGGCGCTCGATCCGCTGGTGGACGCCCTTGCGGCGGGCAACACGGCGGTGGTCAAGCCGAGCGCGTACGCCCCGCACACCGCAGCGCTGCTGCGCGAGCTGCTCGCGGCATGCTTTGCGCCGGAATATGTCGCGGTGGTCACCGGCGGGCGCGAACAAAACGCCCGTCTGCTGGACGAGCGCTTCGACTTTATCTTCTTTACGGGCAGTCAGGCGGTCGGCCGCACGGTGCTGCGGCGCGCGGCGGAGCATCTGACGCCGGTGGTGCTCGAGCTGGGCGGCAAAAGCCCGTGCGTGGTCGATCGCACGGCCAAGCTCGACTGCGCGGCGCGGCGCATCGTGTTCGGCAAATTCCTGAACTGCGGACAGACCTGCGTTGCGCCGGATTACATTTACTGCGACGCCTCGGTGCGCGACGCGCTGCTGGCCGCGCTGCGGCGCGAGCTGCGGCGGCAGTTCGGCGCGGATGCGCTCGCCAATCCGCACTACGGAAAGATGGTCAACCGCAAGCACTTCGACCGCGTCCGCGCGCTGATTTCGCCGGACACCGTCGTGCTGGGCGGACGGGCGGACGAGCCGTCGCTGCGCATTGAGCCGACCGTGCTCAGCCCGGCGGGCTGGGACGATCCCGCCATGCAGGAGGAGATCTTTGGGCCGGTGCTGCCCGTGCTCACCTATGAGCGGCTGGAGGACGCGCTGGACGAGATCAACCGGCGCCCGCATCCGCTCGCCTTTTACCTGTTCACCGAAGACCGGCAGACGGCGCGCCGCGTCACGGAGACCTGCGCGTTCGGCGGCGGGTGCATCAACGACACGGTCATCCACCTCGCGACCGCGCACATGGGCTTCGGCGGCGTCGGCGCGAGCGGCATGGGCGCCTATCACGGCAGGGCGGGCTTTGACACGTTTTCCCACAAAAAGAGCATCGTGGACAAAAAGACGTGGATCGATCTGCCGGTGCGCTATCAGCCGTACACCCGGCTGCACGAGGCGCTGGCGCGCCTGTTTCTGCGGTGACTGCGGTTATTTCCACATCAGGCGGAAGCGCAGCGGCGTCATGCCGGTCATGCGCTTGAACACCATGATGAAATGGGAGGCGTTGCTGAAGCCGCACAGCTCCGCGATGCTCTCCACGCTGCGCGAGGTTGTGGACAGCAGTTGGCGCGCGTTGCGGATGCGGACGTGCTGGATATACTGGTGCGGCGTCATGCCGCGCACCGCCTTGAATTGGCGGATGAAATAGCAGGAGCTGAGCGCGGACATCTGCGCGAGGCTCTCGTTGGACAGGTCGGCGTCGCCGAAATGCGTCTCGATATAGGCGACCGAGCGGTCGATCATCTGCTCCAGCTCGCTCCGGTGCGTGTGCTGCGGCAGCAGCGTGAGCAGAGCGAGCAGCGCGTGGATGCGGGCGGACAGCAGGTGCGCGTTGACGTGCGGCTGCCGCGCGGCGGACAGGATCTCGGACACGCCGGCCGCGATGTTGCCCGCCGGATCGACGGGAAAGACAAAGCCGCGGGTCTGTGTGATCAGATTGGTGTACGCTTCGCTTCCGGCGCCCCGGAAGTGGAACCAGCGCATGCGCAGCTCGTCCGAGGCCGCCGCGTACCGGTGCGGCTTGCGGCAGTCGAGCAGCACCAGCGTGCCTTTGCCCGCCGGCCGGCGCGCGCCGTCGTATTCGACGCACAGCTCGCCTTCGTCGATCAGCATGAGCTGGCACACGTCCAGATGGTCGCGCGCCACTTCATAGTCCCGGCCGCAGTGGTACTCGCCCGCGTGCGGGGCAAAATAAAGGTAGCTCTCGGTAAATGTGTCCGCTTCGTGATAATAGCGGCTGGAATCGGGAAAAACACCGATATCTCCCAGCATCGCCCTTCCTCCTTTCAGGAATAGACTGCCGTTCGGCAGGGGGTATGCTACAAATTATATCACAGTAAAGTGAAAAAGGAAAGCAACGCGCGGCAGGCAATGGCGCGCCGGCATGGGATAGGAAAAGACAATTAGGAGGGGGAATTGAGATGTATGTACAGTACAGCGGAACGCGCGCGCCGCTTGCGGGCATTCGCAGAGCAGGACTGGTCTGCTGCTCCAACGGGCTGGCGCGCGAGAGCGCCGCGAAGGTGGACGCCCTGCGGCGCAGGCTGGCGGACTGCGGCGTGGAGACGGTGTGCGGCGCGCACCTGTACGCCGCCGACGGCGTGCGCAGCGGCAGCGCGGCGCAGCGGGCGGCGGAATTGATGCGGTTTTACCGCGACCGGGAGATCGACGCGATTTTTGACCTGTCCGGCGGGGACATTGCCAACGAGATTTTGCCGCACCTGGATTTCGGCGTCATCGCCGGGACGCGCAAGCGGTTCTGGGGTTATAGCGACCTGACCGTTCTGCTCAACGCGATTTATGCGGAAACCGAAAACGCCGGCGTGCTGTATCAGATGCGGTTTTTCACGCCCGAACGGGCGGAGAGGCTGTTTTCCTTCCGCTGCCGCTTTGTGCAGGGGCGCGCGCTGTCCGGCGTCGTGGCGGGCGGCAACATCCGCTGCCTGCTCAAGCTCGCCGGGACGCGGTATTTCCCCGACCTGCGCGGCAAGGTCCTGCTGCTCGAGGCGCGCAGCGGCTTGCAGCCGCAGATGATCACGTTTCTCAGCCAGCTGCAGCAGATGGGCGTCTTTGCGCAGGTCAGCGGCATTCTGCTCGGCACGTTTACCCAGATGGCGCGCGCGGGCGAGCGCATCGAGCCGCTCGTGCAGTCGTTCGCCGGATCGCTGCCCATCGCGAAGACGGAGGACATCGGCCATGCGCCGGACGCCTCGGCCATCGTCATCGGCGAACACATCGACCTTTCGATTTGACCGGAACAACAGGGAGGGAGGACAGCATGCGTCTGCTCATCAAACAGCGCGTCTTTTCGTGGACGGACTCCTACGACGTCTACGACGAGACCGGCGCGCAGAAATATTTTGTCAAGGCGGAATTGCTGGCGCTGCGCCACCAGATTCACGTCTACGACATGCAGGGGCGCGAAATCGGCTGTGTCCGACAGCGGTTGATGACCCTGCTGCCGGAGTTTCTGATCGAGATCGACGGCGTGGAGCGCGGCAGCATTCAGAAAAAATTCACGTTTCTGCGCCCCAAATACGAGGTCGACTGCAACGGCTGGCGCGTCGAGGGCGATTTCCTCGGCTGGGATTACGACGTCTACGCCGGGTGCAGCGTGGCGGTGCATATCTCGAAGGAGCTGCTGCGCTGGGGCGATACTTATGTGCTGGACTTTGCCAGCCCGGCGGACGAGATCATGGGATTGCTGCTCGTTCTCGCGATCGACGCGGCGAACTGCTCCAAAGGCAGATAAAAAAGAGGCTCAGACTCCCGTGCGGGGGTCTGAGCCTTTTCTGTGCATGTTATCCGAGCCGGCCTTCGTCCATGTACCTGGCCAGCTCCTGGGCAAAATAGGAGATGTAGATGTCCGAGCCCGCGCGGTACGCGCACGCCGCCATCTCGCAGACAATCGCCGCCTCGTCGAGGAAACCGGCAGCGGCCGTCGTCTTGACCATCGAATACTCGCCGCTGACGCTGTAGGCCGCGATGGGCAGGCAGGTGTTTTCCTTCGCCTCGCGGATCAGGTCGCCGTAGGCCATGGCGGGCTTGATCATGATGATGTCCGCGCCCTCGTCCACGTCGAGCAGCACTTCCTTGAGCGCCTCGCGGCGGTTGTGGTAGTCCATCTGGTAGGTCTTGCGGTCGCCGAACGCGGGCGCGGAGTCTGCCGCGTCGCGGAACGGGCCGTAGAACGCGGAGGCGAACTTGGCGGAATAGGCCATGATCGGCGTGTTGAGAAAGCCGTTGTCGTCGAGAATCGAGCGGATGGCCTCCACGCGGCCGTCCATCATGTCGGACGGCGCGACCATGTCCGCGCCCGCCTGCACCTGGGACAGCGCGGTTTTCGCGAGCAGCTCCAGCGTTTTGTCGTTGTCCACGTCGTGGCCGCACAGCACGCCGCAGTGGCCGTGCGAGGTGTATTCGCACATGCAGACATCGCCGATCATGTACAGCTCCGGGCACGCCTCCTTCGCCTTGCGGAAGCCCTTCTGCACGATGCCGTCTTCGGCATACGCCTGACTGCCGACCTCATCCTTGTGCGCCGGGATGCCGAACAGCATGACGCCGCCGATGCCGGCCTCCGCCAGCTCGATCAGCTTTTCCTCCATGCGGTCGACGCTGTAGCGGTACTGTCCCATCATCGAGGGGATTTCCTCCTTGATGTTCGTGCCTTCGGTGATGAACATCGGGTAGATGAGCGAAGATTTGTCCATGCGCGTTTCGCGCACCATTTTGCGCAGACGCGCGTTGGAGCGCAGGCGTCTGGGACGATACGTGAGATCCATAACTTTGTGTCCTCCTGTCGGGGTAAAAATAGCGCTCGGCCGCGGGGGCAGGCGCGGGATTACTTGGAAACGCCGGAGACGGCGTGTGTCTGGGGCGACGGCGCGGACGCGCCGCGGATCTGGTACGCCAGAATGGCGGCGACGACGATCGCCGCGCCGAGCAGAGACAGCGGCGCGATCGTCTCGCCCCACATGATGGCGACGAGAATCGGGTTGAGAATCGGCTCGATGCCGGCGATCAGCGACGCCGAGACCGGATTGGTGTACTTGGTTCCGATCGAAAAGCAGAGGTAGGCCACGCCGACCTGGAAAAAGCCCATGACGAACACGGCGCCCCACACCTGCGGGGTGAACACCGTCTCCTGCACGACGGTCGGCGCCAGCAGGAGGAACGACAGCACCTGCCCCAGCACCATGGAGGAGAGCGCGTCGCCCTCCGGGAAGCGGTTGAGCAGGAACAGGCCGCCGTAGAACACGCCGGAAATGACGGCGATGATGTTGCCGATCAGGCTGCCGGAGCTGAGGCTGTCGAGGAAAAAGCAGAGGATGCCGGCGCAGACGACGGCGCAGGTGAGGATGTCCCGCCGGGTCGGGCGGACGTGGAACAACAGCGCCATGAACAGGATGATCCAGACCGGCGCGGTGTATTGCAGAATGATCGCGTTGGCGGCGGTGGTCAGTTTGTTCGCGACGATGAACAGCGTGGTCACGCCGGTCATGCACAGCGCGCCGCACAGCACCGTGCGGTTGCACTTCAGCTTGTGGTGGGTGATGCGAAAGTACAGGGCGAACACCAGCGCGCTGAACAGGCTGCGCACGCCGTTGATCGCCAGCGGCGACCAGGGGATGTATTTGCACAGCACGCCGCCGGTGGAAAACAGCAGCGCCGCGCACAGCATCATAAACGGTCCGAAGTGGGGAGACTGCTTGAAGGACATGGGAAATCCGCTCCTTTTTTATTCCTCGATGGGATTTCTGAGTTTGGCGTAATAGGAATCCGCCGTGTACAGCGCGGCGGCCGGATTGTGCCCGAGCACGCGGTCCTTGGTGACCAGCGTCGTCACCGGCGCGTCGGAGTATTTGGTGAACAGGATGTCGTGTCCGACGCACAGCCCCATGATGATGTTGAGGTCGGTTTTCTCGCGGTTGAGCAGCTTGGCCTGCAAAATGGGGTTACAGGAATTGCAGCCGATCTGCGCGCAGTCCGGGTCGATGCCCAGCTCGGTCTTGGGCACGGCGCCGACCTTGCACGCCGCTCCGTAGACGGAAAAGCCCTGTTCGCGCAGCAGCTGCGCCAGCGTGCGCGTCTCGCGGATGAGCCCCACGCAGGTCGCGATGCCGATTTTCTGATAGCCCATGCGTCTGGCGAACGTCATGGTCTCCTGCACGCGCGTCCATTTCAGATACCCGTCGTATTCCACCCGCGCCGCCGTCTGCATGATCCGGCGGTTGTCGTCCTCGGCGTAGCAGGCGATGGCCTGCGCGCGCAGCGCGGGGTCCAGATGGGTGGTGAGGCAAAACGGGGGATAGGACTTGTCCTGGGTATCGCAGTTGATGACGGCGCAGTTCGCGCAAGACAGAGCAGATTCGTTCATGGCTTCCTCCTGGGGACGGAAAATTGCTGTTTTTGTGTCATGACCTCACAAAAAAGAGTAATTTCTCTGCAAAAACATAGAAAAACCCTGTGAATGACAATTTCATTAAAGCACGCGCAGAAAGGAAAGTCAAACGGAATGCGCCATGTTTCAAAAAAAAATCAGGGCGTCTGTCTTCGCCCTGATTGTGTCATTATGAGAGCTGTACGGTGCCGCCGCTTTCGGCGACGAGCGGCACGATGTCCGACTCGATCTGATCGTCGGTCGCCATGTGGTTGAGCACAAACGGCGCCGCGCTGCCGCAGCACAGCAGATACTGGTCGTCGGTCTGTTGCAGGACGACCTGTTCGTAGCGGGTATAGCGGCCGTCCGCGCCAAACGCGCGGTTGTCCGCCACGCCGGTGCGGTCGAAGATGACGGTGTTGTTCGTATAAAACAGCGTGAACGCGAGGCAGACCGTGACGACGGCGCGCACGCCCCAGGTGCGCGCGGCGAAGCCGGACACATGGTCGGTTTCCAGCAGCGCGGGCTCCTCCGACGCCGCGAACCAGTGGAAAAAGGTGTGCCGCAGCAGGACGCACAGCAGCAGCGCGGGCAGCAGTGCGAACACGAACAGGCCGGCGCGGCTGGGGAACAGCACCAGCAGGTGGCGCTGCGAAAAGAGGCGGGAGAAAACGGTATAGAGCCCCTGCGTCAGGGCGCACAGCGCGGCGTAGAGCAGCGCGGCGCCGAGCGCCATCGCCCGCGCGCGGCGTGTTCTGCGCGATCGGGCGGTGCACCGACTGCGTGATGGTGGTCAATGGAAAACCGAATGTGCGCACCTGTGTCACGCCGCTCGAAGAGGGCATGACCGTGCAGACACAGTACGGCGTCAGCGCAAAGCCGCAGGAATGAGAAGGTGAAACGATGGAAAGACATGATTTGATTGTCATCGGCGCGGGTCCGGCGGGACTGTCTGCGGCGATTGAAGCGGCCAAAACCGGCATGGACGTCGTGGTTTTTGACGAGAACGCGAAGCCAGGCGGACAGCTGTTCAAGCAGATCCATAAATTCTTCGGCTCGAAGGAGCACAAGGCAAAGGTGCGCGGCTTCCGCATCGGCCGCGAGCTGCTCGACGAGGCCAACCGCCTCGGCGTGCGCGTCGAGCTGAATTCGACCGTCATGGGACTGTACACCGATAAAGAAGTCACGGTTCGGCAGGGCGACGGCGTCCGGCACTACAAGGCGGACGCGGTTATCATCGCGACGGGCGCTTCGGAAAACATGGTCACCTTCGATGGGTGGACGCTGCCGGGCGTCATCGGCGCGGGCGCGGCGCAGACCATGATGAACCTGCACGGCATTCAGCCGGGCAAGCGCGTGCTCATGCTGGGCACGGGCAACGTCGGACTGGTGGTCAGCTTCCAGCTGCTGCAGGCCGGATGCGAGGTCGTCGCGCTGGTTGACGCGGCGCCGCGCGTCGGCGGTTACGGCGTGCACGCCGCGAAGGTCGCGCGCTGCGGCGTTCCGTTTTACCTGTCCCACACGATTGTCAAGGCGGACGGCGAGGACTGCGTCACCGGCGTGACCATCGCCCAGGTGGACAGCAGCTTCCGGCCGATTGCGGGCACGGAGAAGCACTTCGACGTCGACACGATCTGTCTGGCGGTCGGCCTGTCCCCGATGTCCCAGCTGGCCAAGATGGCGGGCTGCAAGATGATCGAGAGCAAGGGCGGCACCGTGCCGGAATGCGACGCCTACGGCGAGACCAGCATGGCGGGTATCTTTGTCGCGGGCGACGTCTCCGGCATCGAGGAGGCCAGCTCGGCGATGATCGAGGGCCGCATCGCGGGCATCTCCGCCGCGTATGCGCTCGGCTATCTGACGGAGGAGGCGCGCGACAGCGCCGTGCAGGCGCAGGAGACCGCGCTGGAGAGCCTGCGTCAGGGCATGTTCGCGCCGAAGAACCGCGGCAAGCTGCTCAAGGAGACGGAGGAGGGCATCGCGGTTTCGATGAGCCTGCTCGAAAAGGGCTATGTGGCGGAGGACGAGATCGAGCGCTATCCGGGCGTCACGCATTCCGCCCGTGTCCATCCGGTCATGGAATGCACGCAAAATATCCCGTGCAACCCGTGTCAGGACGCCTGCCCGAAAAAGTGCATCAAGATTGGCGACAACATCACGTCGCTGCCGGTGGTAGACCCGGAGGCAACCTGCATCGGCTGTGGCATGTGCGTGGCATCCTGCTCCGGTCAGGCGATTTTCCTCGTCGACGAGGGCTATGCGCCCGATTGTGCGACGGTCACCATGCCGTATGAATTTCTTCCGCTGCCCGAGGCGGGAGACCGGGGAATGGCGCTGGACCGCAGCGGCCAGGCGGTCTGCGAGGCCGAAGTGGTCGGCGTCAAGAGCATGCCGGCGTTTGACCATACCAACCTGCTGACCATCAAGGTTCCGTTGGATATGGCGTACCGTGCAAGATTTTTTCGGGCATAAGCGGAGGGCAGAAGCATGAACGAACTGAGCAATCGTTTCCGTGATATCGGGGAATTTGTCCCCGAACCGGATGATGACAGAATCATCTGCCGCTGTGAGGAGGTCACGAAGGGAGAGATCCGGCAGGCGGTGCACGACGGGATGTACACCATCACCGAGGTGCGGCGCTATCTGCGCACCGGCATGGGTCTCTGCCAGGGACAGACCTGCGGGCGGCTGGTCAAGGGCATTATCGCGAAGGAGCTGGGCGTTTCGCCGACGGAGCTGGAATCCGCGACGGCGCGCGCGCCGATGCGTCCGGTGGAGATGGAAATTCTCGCCAATGAAAAGGGAGGCGAAGAAGCATGAATAAAAATGCAGAAGTCATCGTCATCGGCGCCGGCGTCAACGGCTGCGCGGCAACGTACTATCTGGCGAAGCAGGGCGTGCGCGTCATCGTGCTGGAGGGCAGCGATTACATCGGCAACGGCGGATCGTCGCGCAACGGCGGCGGCGTGCGCCAGTCCGGACGCGACCCGCGCGAGCTGCCGTATGCGATGTGGGGCATCCGCGAGCTGTGGCCGACGCTCTCCGAGGAGCTGGGCGCAGACGTCGAATATTTTCAGGAGGGCAACCTCCGTCTCGGCAAGAACGAGGCGCACCGCGCGAAGCTGCAAAGCCTCGCGGACAAGGCGAAGGCGGTCGGACTGGACGTCCGCATGATTTCCGGCGACGAGGCGCGTGAGATCAATCCCTATCTGTCGGAGGAAGTCACCTGCGCGAGCTGGTGCCCGACCGACGGACACGCGAACCCGATGCGCACCACGCTGGCCTTCTTTCGCCGGGCGCGTCAGCTCGGCGCACAGTTTTACACCGGCGCGCGCGTGGCGGCGATCAAAACCGTGCGCGGACAGGCGCGGCAGGTTGTGCTGACCGACGGCACGGTGATGGAGGGCGAGACCATCATCGTCGCGGCGGGCTATCAGAGCCGCGCGATTCTCAACACGGTCGGCATCGACGTTCCGATGGTGATGCGCAACAGCGAGACGCTGGTCACCGAGGCGCAGCCGCCGATGTTCTGGCAGATGCTCGGCACGGCTGCGGCGGACTTTTACGGACATCAGACGCCGCACGGCTCGTTTGTCTTCGGCGGCACGGCGGGTTACGATACGTTCAACAAATTTCGCCCGGACGGCATCGGCGTCCCGCAGACGACGAGCATGCATCCGTCCTATCTGTGCCGCGCGATTCTCGGCTATTTCCCGGCGCTCAAGGATGCGAAAATTGTCCGCGCCTGGGCGGGATGGAACGATCAGTGCGCCGACGGCGTCCCGGTCATCAGCCCGATCGACGAGGTGCCCGGCCTGATCGCGGCGTGCGGCTTCTCCGGACACGGCTTCGGTACCGGGCCTGCGGTGGGCAAGCTGCTCTCGCAGATGGCGACCGGACAGGAGCTGTCGGTCAACATGGACGCGCTGCGGTACGACCGCTTCGTCGCCAAGGACCGGCTGGCCTGACCGCGCGGACAAAAACCCCATACACGAAGAGCAACGGCGCTCAGATTTCTCTCGGACGAGGGGGATTTGAGCGCCGTTTTATTGTATAGAGAGCGCATCGTGCGTGAATTTATGAAGTAAGGAAAGAAGTGAAACATTATGGAAAAATCGAAATTCAATAAGGTTCTCGGCATGTCCGATGTACTCGTCATTGCCTTCGGCGCGATGATCGGCTGGGCGTGGGTCGTCAGTACCGGCGACTGGATCAGCACGGCGGGCACCATCGGTGCGATTTTCTCGTTCATCATCGGCGGCATCATGGTCTACTTTGTCAGCCTGACCTACGCGGAGCTGACCGCCGCCATGCCGCAGTGCGGCGGCGAGCACGTGTTCAGCTATCGGGCGATGGGACCCAACGCATCGTTTGTGTGCACCTGGGCGATTGTCCTCGGCTATGCGTCGGTTGCGGCGTTTGAAGCGTGCGCCATGCCGACCGTCATCACCTACATTTTCCCGAATTTCCTCAAGGGCTACATGTACACGATCGCGGGCTTCGACGTCTATGCGTCGTGGGTTGCGGTTGCGGTCATCGCGGCCATTATCATCACCTACATCAACCTGAAGGGCGTCAAGACGGCCGCCATTTTGCAGACGATCTTCACGCTCATGATCGCCGCAGCGGGCATCGCGCTGGTCGCGGCCTCCGCTGTCAACGGCAGCATGGATAACCTGACGGCCTATCCGTTCGCGTCGGCGGAGTTCACCGACGTCTCCAAGCTGGGCGGCATCATGACGATCGCCGTCATGACCCCGTTCTATTTCGTCGGCTTTGACGTCATCCCGCAGGTCGCGGAAGAAATCAACATTTCGTACAAGAAGCTCGGCAAGATCATGCTGCTCTCCATCATCATAGCGATTGTCTTCTATGCCATGGTCGTCTTCGGCGTCGGTTACATTATGCCGGTCGGCGACATGGTCAGCGCAGAGCTGCCGACGGCCACCGCGATGGAAGTCGCGTTCGGCATCCCGGCGATGGCCAAGGTTCTGGTTATCGGCGGCATCGCAGGCATGATCACCTCCTGGAACTCGTTCATCATCGGCGGCTCCCGCGCCATGTTCTCCATGGCGGAGTCCAAGATGCTGCCGGAAGTATTCGCAAAGCTGGATCCGAAGAGCAAGGCGCCGACCAACGCCATCCTGTTCATCGGCATTGCGTCCGCCATCGCGCCGTTCTTCGGCAGAAGAATGCTGGTCTGGATTGTTGACGCGGGTTCGCTCGGCGTCTGCGTCGCGTACCTCATGGTCGCGCTGTCCTTCCTGATTCTCCGCAAGAAGGAGCCGGAGATGAACCGCCCGTACCGCGTCAAGAACGGCACGCTGGTCGGCATCCTGGCCGTCATCATGGCGGGCTTCTTCACCGTACTGTACATCGTTCCGCTGCCGTTTGCCAGCACCGCGCTGGTTTGGCAGGAGTGGATCGTCGCAGGTCTGTGGATTGTGATCGGCGCAGTCTTCTTCGTCTACTGCAAGAAGAAGTACGGCGCGGAGTTCGGCAAGCACATCGACGTCATGCTGGACGAGAGCCTGATGGAGAAGGAATAAGGCGGAAATGAAAGCATTTACCTTTTCTGTTCCGCAGGAGATCATATTCGGTTCCGGTAGCCTGAACAGGCTACCGGAACTGCTGAAAAAGCAAAATGCGGCGCGCGTGCTGCTCATTTCCGGCCCGCATCTGAACAAGATGGGCGTCGTGGGGCGGCTGCGGGACAGCATCGTGTCTGCGGGCGCCGCGTGTGAGACGTTTACCGACGTCGAGGCCAACCCGTCGATGGAGACCGTGGAGAAAGCGGCGGCGGCCTACCACGCGTTCGGCGCAGATGCGATTGTGGCGATCGGCGGCGGCTCCCCGATGGACGTCGCCAAGGCGGTCGGCGTCGTGGTCACCTACGGCGGAAGCATCGCGCAGTATGAGGGCGTCGGCACCGTGCCCGGCCCGATCGTCCCGCTGATCGCCATTCCGACGACGGCGGGCACCGGCTCGGAGGTCACGACCTTCTCCGTCATCACCGACCATTCGCGAAACTACAAGCTCACGGTCGGCAGCCAGTATCTGATTCCGCGCTGTGCGCTGCTCGATCCGGAGCTGCTGACGACCACCCCGGCGGGCGTCGCCGCCGCCTGCGGCATGGACGCGCTGGTGCACGCGCTGGAGGCCTATCTGTCGCGCGCCGCCTCGCCGTTTTCCGATGCGATGGCGGAAAAAGCGCTCGCGCTGATCGGCCGCAGCCTGCGCGCCTTTGTCGCGGACCGCGCCAATCTGGAAGCGGCGTCGGATATGCTGGCGGGCAGTCTGTTCGCGGGCATCGCGTTCTCGTGGGCGCGCCTCGGCAACGTCCACGCGATGGCGCACCCGCTCGGCGGCTTCTTCAACGTGCCGCACGGCCTGGCGAACGCGATTCTGCTGCCCGTCGTCGTGGACTACAACGCGATTGCCGACCACGACGGGAAATACGAAACCATTTACCGCGCGGTCGCCGCATCGCCCAAAGCGGAATTTTCACAGGAGATGCTGGCGGACGAGCTGCGCCGCCTCGCGGCGCGCATCGGCATTCCGGCGACGCTGGCCGAGGTGGGCGTAGACGCGGAGAAAATTCCGGAGATGGCGGCAGATGCGATGAAATCGGGCAACATCTACGTCAATCCGCGCACATCGACACAGAAGGACATCGAACAGCTTTATCGCAGGGCGATGGGCGACAAGACATAACACAGGAGGACAGAACAATGGAATACCCCAAGGTTGACTTTTTATATCTGAGCGAGCCGGACATGATTTCGGCCGGCGTCAAGGACATGGCGGGCTGCATCGACGCGATGGAGGACGTCTTCTCGCTGATGAGCAAGGGCGACTACATGATGGGCGGCCCGAACGGCAACGAGCACGGCATTAAGATGCTGTTCCCCAAGACCTCTGAGGTCGAGGGCATGCCGCTCGACGGTCCGGATCGCCGCGTCGTCGCCATGCCGGCCTATCTGGGCGGCAAATACCACCTGTGCGGCATCAAGTGCTATGGCTCCGACCAGCGCAACCGCGGCAAGGGTCTGCCGCGCTCCATCCTGATGCTGACGCTGATGGATCTGGAGACCGGCGTGCCGATCGCCTACATGTCCGCCAACGTGCTGAGCGCCATGCGCACCGGCGCCGTGCCGGGACTGGGCGCGCGCCATCTGAGCGTCAAGAACCCGAAGGTGGCGTCCATCGTCGGCCCGGGCGTCATGGGACGCACGGCCATCGATGCGTTCGTGACTGCACAGCCGAGCATCGACACGGTCAAGATCAAGGGCAGAAGTCAGCGCGGCATCGACGCCTTTATCGAGTACTGCAAACAGAACCATCCGACGCTGAAGAACTTTATCGTCTGCGAGGACATGGAGCAGGCGTGCCGCGATTCGGACATCATCTGCTGCGGCACGACCAACGCGCCGGTCTTCGAGGACAACCCATATGTCAACGGCGAATGGCTCAAGCCGGGCTGCCTGGTCATGGCGACCTCTGCCATGCTGATGGACGAGGACTTCATGGCGGACACCTCCAAGTGCAAGCTGATTTCCGACAACTACAAGATGTACGAGGGCTGGGGCGTCGGCCGCGAGTATCCGACGCAGAAGACGGTCAGCTCGCTGATCGGCATGCGCTTTTACGATCTGGTCGCCTCTGGCAAGATGAAGCGCGAGGACATCACCGACATCGGCGACATCCTCAACGGCTATGCGACCGGCCGCGAGTCGGAGGATCAGGTCATCGTCTACGCCGTCGGCGGCATGCCGACGGAGGACGTCGCCTGGGGCTACACCTGCTACCAGAAGGCGCTCGAGCTGGGCATCGGCACCAAGCTCCACCTGTGGGACGAGCCGAATCTGGCGTAACATCGACAAAATTTGTATGAAAAAACGGCGCGCTGTTCTCGTTTGGGGGGACGGCGCGCCGATTTTTGCGCAAAAAAAGACCGTGCGTGCGGGCGCGCCGTGATACTTTGGCGCGTGCGGTGGCATACTAAGCGCGGAGGTGGATACGATGTTCCAACACAAAAAACAGCTGCTGCATCCGGTCGGCGTGGAGCGCCCCAACCCGCAGTACGCCGTGCTGTTACAGGAGCAGCTGGGCGGCGGCAACGGCGAGCTCAAGGCCGCCATGCAGTATCTCTCGCAGAGTTTTCGCATCAAGGACCAGAAGATCAAGGATCTGTTTCTGGACATCGCCGCAGAGGAGCTGAGCCATATGGAAATGGTGGCACAGACCATCCATCTGCTCAACGGACACGAGGTGGACGCGGCGGCGGTGGGCGCGGGCGAGATCCAGAGCCATGTGATGTTCGGGCTGAATCCGGGGCTGATCAATGCCTCCGGCTGTTCGTGGACGGCCGATTACGTCACCGTGACCGGCGATCTGTGCGCTGATCTGCTGTCCAACATCGCGTCGGAGCAGCGCGCCAAGGTGATGTACGAATACCTGTACCGGCAGATCGAGGACAAAAAGGTGCGCGAGACGATCGACTTCCTGCTCAACCGGGAGGAGGCGCACAACGCGCTGTTCCGCGAGGCGTTCAACCGGGTGCAGGATACCGGCTCCAACCGGGAGTTTGGCACGACGGAAGACGCCAGGCTGTATTTCAATCTGTCGTCCCCGTCGCCGCGCGGCGGCTTTGCGGATACCAGAACAACGCCGCCGGCGTTCCACCAGCCCAACGCATAAGCGCGGCGGCAGAAATGTCTTTCTGCCGCGGGCGATAAAAAGCCGCGGTGCGTCGTGCATCGCGGCTTTTGTGAGGAAGCAAATTGCGCGGCGCCCCGGCGGCGGGCTTGCGGCGGACAGGGTTCTTTCCCGCAGGGCACTGTGGAATGCCTACAAATTTTATCCACTTTTTTCAAAAATCCCCTTGACAACGGGGCGGAAATACCGTATGATAGCTTTGTAATTAGCGGTGGCTAATTTTGCAAAAGATTTTTGAAAAGCGCGCGGCGGCGCGCCTGTTTTTGGACAGATAGTTAGCATACGCTAACCGAGAGAAGGAGCGACAGATGAGCGTAGTAATCGTAGGCGGAAACGACTGCATGGTTCGCCGGTACAAAGACCTCTGTGAGCAGTATCGGTGCCAGGCCAAGGTGTTTACACAGATGAAGGACGGATTGAAAAACAAGATCGGATGTCCCGATCTGCTCGTCCTGTTCACCAGCACGATGTCGCACAAAATGGTGCGCTGTGCGCTGAACGAGACGCGGGGACAGAACACCATTGTCGCGCGCTCGCATTCCAGTTCGATGTCCGCGCTGCGGAACATTTTGGAGGAACATGCGGGCTGAGCGAAATCCATCGGAAAGAAAGGCTGGTACACAAACATGAGCAAAGTAGCAGTGGTTTATTGGAGCGCTTCCGGCAATACGGAGGCCATGGCGGGCGCCGTCGCGGCGGGCGCGAAGGAAGCGGGCGCGGAGGCCGAGGTGATTTTCTGCACCTCGTTCGCGCCGGAGCTGATCGGCCAGTACGACGCCATCGCTTTCGGCTGCCCGGCCATGGGCGCGGAGGTGCTGGAAGAGGCGGAATTTGAGCCGATGTTCGAGTCGTGCAAGGGACAGCTGGGCGGCAAGCGTGTCGCGCTGTTCGGCTCCTATGGCTGGGGTACGGGCGACTGGATGCGCAGCTGGGAGCAGTCGTGCGCGGATGCGGGCATTGCGCTCGCCTGCGACAGCGTGATCTGCAACGAGATGCCGGATGAAGACGGACTTGCGGCGTGCCGCGCGCTCGGCGCTGCGGTGGCGGGATAACAGACAAAATCGACAATCAAACCTACACAACAAAGAGGGCTGTCCGCCGGGGACAGCCCTCTTTTGCGTCCGCCCGGCCATCGGGCGGGGCTTGACACGCGGGACAGACCGAGTACAATGAAAGGCAGAACTTTGTGCGCAAATGTGGGGGGAGAACGCCGCATTTGCGCCGAAATCCGTCTGCCAGACATGGCCGCAGAGAACAGAAGGGTGCGTTATGGAAAACAAAAATCAGTTTTTGGAAACCGAACCGATCGGGAAGCTGCTGGTCCGGCTGGCTGTGCCGACCGTCGCCGCGCAGATCATCAACATGCTGTACAACATCGTCGACCGCGTGTACATCGGGCACATTCCGGGCGACGGCGCGCTCGCGCTGACCGGCGTGGGTCTGTGCATGCCGCTCATCATGGTCGTCTCCGCGTTCGCCGCGCTCGTCAGCAGCGGCGGCGCGCCCCGCGCCTCCATTTTCATGGGGCAGAAGGACAACGAGCGGGCGGAGCAGACGCTGGGCAACTGCTTCAGCATGCAGGTGCTCTGTTCGATTGTGCTGACCGTCGGGATGCTGTGTTGGAACCGCGATCTGCTGATGGCGTTCGGCGCGAGCGAGAACACAATCGGCTTCGCGCTGGATTACATGAATCTCTATGCGCTGGGCACGATTTTTGTCCAGCTGACGCTCGGCATGAACGCCTTTATCACGGCGCAGGGCTTCGCGCGCACCGGCATGCTGTCCGTGGCCATCGGCGCGGTGTGCAACATCATCCTCGACCCGATCTTTATTTTTGCCTTTGACATGGGCGTGCGCGGCGCGGCGCTGGCCACCGTCCTGTCCCAGTTTGCGTCCTGCGTGTGGACGCTGTCCTTTCTGTTCGGCAAAAAGACCATTTTGCGCATTCGCCTGCGGCACATGGCGCCCCGGCTGTCCGTCTTCCTGCCCTGTCTGGCGCTCGGCTCGGCGACCTTTATCATGCAGGCGAGCGAAAGCGTCATCTCGGTCTGCTTCAATTCCTCGCTGCTCCGGTACGGAGGTGACATTGCCGTCGGCGCGATGACGATTCTCACGAGCGTCATGCAGTTTGCGATGCTGCCGCTTCAGGGCTTGGGGCAGGGCGCGCAGCCGATCAGCAGCTATAATTTCGGCGCGCGCAACAGCGCCCGCGTCAAGCAGACGTTCTGGCTGCTGCTGCGCGTCAGCCTGACCTATTCGGTGGTGCTGTGGGCGTGCATCATGCTGTTCCCGCAGCTCTTTGCGGGGATGTTCACCGCGGACGCCGCGCTGCTGGCGTTCACCCGGTCGGCGCTGCGCATCTATGCCGCGTCCCTGTTCCTGTTCGGCATTCAGATCGCCTGCCAGATGACGTTTACTGCGCTGGGAAAGGCGGGATCTTCGATCGTCGTCGCGGTGACGCGGAAGTTCATCCTGCTGCTCCCGCTGATCTATCTCCTGCCGCGCCTGCTGCCGGACGACCCCACGCGGGCGGTTTATCTGGCGGAGCCCATTGCGGACGCCATCGCCGTCACGTTCACGGCCGTGTTGTTTTTCTTCCGCTTCCGGGAGGCCATCGCCTCGATTTCCGGCGCGAAAGCGGGCGAGCGGCGCGCGTGACTGGCTCAGCGCCGGTTGCTGCGCCGCCAGATGCGCTGCTGCTCGGCGGCGCGAATCAGCCGTTCGCGGAAATCCGGGTGCGCCAGCGAGATGAGCAGCTCCGCGCGCTCCCAGGTGGAGCGCCCCTCCATGTTGGCGACGCCGTATTCCGTCGCCAGATAGTAGACCTGTGAGCGGGGAGAGGTGATGATCTCTCCGTTGAAGTGGGGCAGCACGCGCGAATGGCGCACCCCCTTTTTGTCGCAGTACGTCGAGCTCATGCAGATGAAGGCTTTTCCGCCGCGCGAGGCGGAGGCGCCGATCAGGAAGTCCAGCTGTCCGCCCGTGCCGCTGATGTGGCGCATGCCGGACGTTTCGGACGAGACCTGTCCGAACAGATCGACGGCCAGACAGCTGTTGATGGAAACCATGTTGTCGATTTGCTCGATGACGGTCGGGCTGTTGACATACTCCAGCGGATAGGCGGCGACCGAGGGATTTTCGTCGATCCACTCGTACAGCGCGCGCGAGCCGATGGCGACGCCGAGCACGCTCTTACCGCGGTTGATGGTCTTGTATTTGTTGGTCAGCTTGCCCGCGTTGTGCAGCTCCAGATAGGCGTCGGAGCACAGCTCGGTGTGCATGCCGAGATCCTGGAGGTCGGATTGGGCGAGCAGCTGCCCGACGGCATGGGGCAGGCTGCCGATGCCGAGCTGTAAGGTGATGCCGTCGCTCAGATAGGGCATGAGGTTGGCGGCGATGCGCCGGTCGATCCCCGTGGGAACCGGCGCCGTGCGTTCCGGAAACGCTTCGTGTTCGCCCTCGACGATATAGTCGACCTCGGAGATGTGGATGCATTCGTCGTAGCCGCCGTACAGCTTGGGGAGATGGGGATTGATTTCGAGGATGACGAGATCGGCTTTGCGCAAAATCTGCGCGCACACGCCGGTCGAGGTGGAAAAGTTGAAAAAGCCGTGCTTGTCCATCGGCGTCACACTCATCATCGCCACATTGACGTCGAGAAAGTGTTTGTAGTAGGCGGAATTGTTGTGGAAGACCATGGGGATAAAATAACACAGCCCCCGGTCGCACAGACTGCGCTCGTAGGTCGAGCAGTGCCACGAATTGTAGGTGAAATGCTCCTGCGAAGGGTCGCACTCCGCCACTTCGATCGGCCCGTCGATCAGGTTGCCGCGGATCTTGACGTCGAACAGCTCATCCCGCCGCCTGGCGAGCGCCTGGTCGAGGAGAACCGGCTTGCCGAGCGAGGTCGTGTAATCGATCCAGTCGCCGCTCTTGACGGCGCGGACGGCCTCCTCCGCCGTGCGCAGCTTGCTTCTGTATTCTGTAAAGATACTCATGACGTTGTCCTCATTTGCCGTGCCTGTGATTTGCGTGTGAGAGATCGCTTGGTTATAGTTTAACACAGTGCGGGAAAAAAACAAGAGGATAGCTGCCGCTGCCGCGCGGCACAAAATTTCCGAAAAAAGCACGGAATTTTGAAAAAAACAGTTGACAGAATCGCGCGCCTGTGGTAAATTATTATCGTTGGTTTGAACAGAATATCGACACATCCGATCTGGGGGTATAGCTCAGCTGGGAGAGCGCTTGAATGGCATTCAAGAGGTCAGCGGTTCGATCCCGCTTATCTCCACCAGAAAAAAGCCTTGTTTCGCAAGAAACAGGGCTTTTTCTTTGTTCTTTTTTGCATTTATTTTTTCTGACGACAGTTTGACGACATATTTTTTCGTTTAACTCCGCCCGGAGCGCTTCTGTGTCCGGGTGGACATAAGTCTTGGATGTGACTTTGATATCCCGATGACCCAACAATTTGAAGAGAATTTTGCCGTCGGGAGGGGATGAGATGAGCGACAGCCAGGCAGAGCACAGCCGCCCGCCCTCTCGACGCAAAAAACCCCGGTTTCCGCAGGGGTTGCGGAAACCGGGGCAGAGCGATCGACGAAATCAGTGCTGATGCTTGATCAGACCGAGCGCCTTGGAGAACTCCATCGGCAGGATGGGGAACAGGATCAGGCCGACGCCGACGAGATACAGCGGCGCGGACAGGCGGATCAGTCCGAACGGACCGGCCAGCGGCGTGAACATGATGAGGATGACAAGCGCGGTGGAGACCAGCGCAGCCTTGTTCAGGTTCGGATTGCTGAACGGGCCGATGCGGAACAGCGAGTGCTCCGAACGCATGTTGAACGACTGTACGACCTGCGAGAGTGCCATGACGAAGAACGCGAGCGTCTGTCCGCCGGCGAGCTCGCCGGTGACCGTCTGGCCGATATAGAACGCGGCCAGGCACAGCGCGCCGAACATCACGCCCTGCAGCACGGTGCGCACACCGAAGCCGTGCGCGAACATGCTCTCGTTCTTCGGGCGCGGATTGCGATCCATGACGTCTGCTTCGACCTTTTCCATACCGAGCGCGATGGCCGGCAGGCTGTCCGTGACCAGGTTGATCCACAGCAGCTGCATGGACAGCAGCGGCGATTTGTGCCACAGCAGCATGGCGAAAAAGACAGAGAAGACTTCGCCGATGTTGGTGCCGAGCAGGTAACCGACGACCTTCTTGATGTTGGCGTAGATGCCGCGTCCCTCGCGCACCGCGTCGACGATGGTGGCGAAGTTGTCGTCCGTCAGCGTGATGTCCGCCGCACCCTTGGCGACATCCGTGCCGGTGATGCCCATGGCGCAGCCGATGTCGGCGGCCTTGAGCGCCGGCGCGTCGTTGACGCCGTCGCCCGTCATGGAGACGATCTGATCCTTGCGCTGCCAGGCCTTGACAATGCGGATCTTGTTTTCCGGGGAAACGCGCGCGTAGACGGAGATGCGCTCGACCTGTGCATCCAGCTCGGTCTCGCTCATGGCGTCCAGCTCGGTGCCGGTGACGGCGCGGTCGCCGTCACGGAAGATGCCCAGCTCGCGCGCGATGGCGGTCGCAGTGACGACGTGGTCGCCGGTGATCATGACCGGCTTGATGCCGGCGCGGCGGCAGACGCTGACGGCCTGCTTGGCCTCCGGGCGCGGCGGGTCGATCATGCCGACCAGACCCAGGAAGGTCAGGTCATTTTCCAGCAGCTCCGGCGTCGGATTTTCCGGAACGCGGTCGATTTCCTTGTACGCGACGGCGAGCACGCGCAGCGCGTCGGCGCTGAGCCGCTCGGTCATCTGCTGGGCGGACGACAGGTCGCCGGCGATGCAGCGCGACGCCATGACGTCGAACGCGCCCTTGACAATGACGATGAGCTTGCCGTCGATCTGGTTGATTGTGCTCATGCACTTGCGGTCGGAGTCGAACGGAATTTCCGCCAGACGCGGATAGGTCTGGTTCAGCTCATCCTTCGGCATGCCGTTTTTGTGCGCGGCGACGATGATGGCGGTCTCTGTCGGGTCGCCGATGTGCTGCTCCTCGCCGTTTTCAAAGCTGACGGAGCCGTCGCAGCACAGCGTGCCGTATTGCAGCAGATGCCGGATGGCGTCGGAGTTGTGCGCAGAGATGTCCTCCGGCGCGTCCGTGCCGCCCATCCACGCCTTGACGAGCGTCATGCGGTTCTGGGTCAGCGTGCCGGTCTTATCCGAGCAGATGATGGAGGCGCTGCCCAGTGTCTCGACGGCGGGCAGACGGCGGATGATGGCGTTGCGCTTGACCATGCGCTGGACGCCGATGGACAGCACGATGGTGACGATGGCCGGGAGACCCTCCGGGATGGCGGAGACGGCCAGCGAAACGGCGGTCATGAAGATCTCCATGGTCGGGATGCCGTTGAGCAGGCCGACGACGAAGATGATCGCACAGGCGGCGAGGGCGAGGAAGCCCAGGTATTTGCCCAGCTGCGCCAGCTTCTGCTGGAGCGGGGTCATGCTCTCCTCCTCGGCGTCGAGCAGGTTGGCGATTTTGCCCATCTCGGTGTTCATGCCGGTTCCGGTGACAATCGCGGTCGCCGTACCGTAGGTGACGCTGCACCCGGAGAACACCATGTTGATGCGGTCGCCCAGCGGCGCGTCCGCCGGGATGACCTCGTCCGCGCTCTTTTCCGACGGAACCGATTCGCCCGTCAGCGCGGATTCCTCACTCTTGAGGCTGGCGCTCTGCACGAGGCGCGCATCCGCCGGAATGAAGTCGCCCGCTTCCAGGCGGATGATGTCGCCCGGCACGAGCTCGCTCGCGTCGATGACCGATTCCTTGCCGTCGCGAATGACGCGGGCGTGTGGTGCGGAGAGATTTTTGAGCGCTTCCAGAGCTTTTTCCGCCTTGCTCTCCTGAATCACACCCATAATCGCGTTGAGCACAACGATGAGCAGAATCAGGCCGGATTCAAAGAACCCTTCCGGGTCGCCCTCGATGCAGGCGAGACCGAAGGAAATCACGGCTGCGGCAATCAGAATCAGGATCATTGCGTCCTTGAACTGATCGGCAAACCGGCGCAGCATGCTTTTCTTTTTCTTGCCGCGCAGCCGGTTCGGTCCGTACTGCTGTTGTCTCTGTGTGACCTGGGCGCTGCTCAGGCCGTTGGACAAGTCGGATTCAAGCGATTGAATGACGACTTCGCCCGTTGATTCGTGAAAGATCATGGCACGTCCTCCTTGTTTGGTAATCCTATGGATAGTATACCAGAATTGCAAAAGCATTGCATTCTCAATTGTGCACGAAAAGAGAAAAGATTTTATCCCGTACACAACCCGGCAATGTTTTGGAGAAAATATTATACATGATTGGAATGTAAAGTTCATCCACATTTCCGCTTTAGTTGTGTTAAAGATGCAGCCGCGCGGCCGGGCGGGAAAACGGCCGCGGACGGGGACAGTACCTGCAAGATGTACAAAAATTACCCCGGATGCTGCCGGAGGGAGACGAAAATGCGAGGGGAAGCGGAGGGAAAACGCAAAAAAAGTGGAAATTTTCGGGAAACGGCAGCAATTCCGCGCTTTTTGATTGAAGAATTGAAAAAGATATCATATAATATTTCTGAAGATCGTGCGGGAGACGGGCGGACGCGCGCCGCCGCGCGGTCAGAGTATTCGGATAACGATGACGAATCGATCACGAATCCAGAAGGGAGCAAATCAAATGGTGAAATTATATGACGGCGGTGTGTATCTGGTCGGCGGGAAGGAAATCGTCGCCGAGCAGGACGCGGCAAAGGTGCAGGCGCTGACCGGACAGGCAGCGAACCGGCAGGAGGCGAAGAAGGGCACGATCGCCTATTCCATTCTTTCCGCGCACAATACCTCCGGAGATATGGATAAGCTCAAAATCAAATTTGACGCCATGACGTCGCACGACATCACGTTCGTCGGCATCGTGCAGACCGCGAAGGCGTCCGGCATGGAGAAATTCCCCATCCCGTATGTCCTGACCAACTGCCACAACTCGCTGTGCGCGGTCGGCGGCACCATCAACGAGGACGACCACGTGTTCGGCCTGTCCGCGGCGAAGAAGTACGGCGGCATCTATGTTCCGCCGCACCTGGCGGTCATCCACCAGTACATGCGCGAAAAGATGGCGGGCTGCGGCAAGATGATCCTCGGCTCGGACAGCCACACGCGCTACGGCGCGCTGGGAACGATGGCAATCGGCGAGGGCGGCGGCGAGCTGGTCAAGCAGCTGTTGTGCGACACCTATGACGTCAATTATCCGGGCGTTGTCGGCATCTATCTGGACGGCAAGCCGCAGCCGGGCGTCGGCTCGCAGGACATCGCGCTGGCGATTATCGGCGCCGTGTTCCAGTGCGGCTATGTCAAGAACAAGGTCATGGAGTTTGTCGGACCGGGCATCGCTTCGATGACGACCGACTTCCGCAACGGCGTCGATGTCATGACGACCGAGACCACCTGCCTGTCCTCCATCTGGTGCACGGACGACGACACCAAGGCCTATCTGACGATGCACGGCCGCGGCGGCGACTACAAGCAGCTGAACCCGGCGGACGTCGCGTACTACGACGGCATGGTCTATGTCGATCTGAGCACGGTCAAGCCGATGATCGCGCTGCCGTTCCATCCGAGCAACACGTATGAGATCGACGAGCTGAACGCCAACCTCGGCGACATCCTGCGTGCGGTGGAGAAAGACGCGGAGCGCCTGACCGGCGGCAATCCGGACATTCAGTTCACGCTGACGGACAAGATCGTCGACGGCAAGCTGCTGGTGCAGCAGGGCATCATCGCCGGCTGCGCGGGCGGCGGCTATACCAATATCATGGAGGCGGCGCACATTCTGCGCGGCGCGCAGTGCGGCGCGGACGAATTTACGCTGTCGGTCTATCCGTCCTCCATGCCGGTCTACATGGATCTCGTCAAGAAGGGCGCGGTATCCGAGCTGATGGCGGCGGGCGCCGTGCTCAAGACGGCGTTCTGCGGGCCCTGCTTCGGCGCGGGCGACACGCCGGCGAACAACGGCCTGAGCATTCGCCACACGACGAGAAATTTCCCGAACCGCGAGGGCTCCAAGCCGGGCAGCGGCCAGATGTCCGCCGTCGCGCTGATGGACGCGCGCTCCATCGCGGCGAGCGCCGCAAACGGCGGCGTGCTGACTCCGGCGACCGCTGTGGTGGACGACTACGTGGTACCGGAATACGAGTTCGACGATGCGGCGTACCGTTCCCGCGTCTATCAGGGCTACAACGCGCCGGTAGAGGGCGCGGAGCTGGTCTACGGCCCGAACATCAAGGACTGGCCGGAGATGAGCGCGCTGACGGACAACATCCTGCTCAAGGTGTGCACCAAGATCATGGACGACGTCACCACGACCGACGAGCTGATCCCGTCCGGCGAGACCTCCTCGTACCGCTCCAACCCGCTGGGACTCGCGGAATTTACGCTGTCCCGCCGCGACCCGCAGTATGTCGGACGCTCCAAGGCGGTCGACAAGCTGGAGAAGGCGCGCGCCGCCGGCCGCGATCCGGTCGAGCTCGAGCCGGAGCTGGCGCAGGTCTATGCGCAGATCCAGACCATCGATCCGGAGATGGTGCCGGCGGAGACCGAGATCGGCAGCATGATCTACTGCGTCAAGCCGGGCGACGGCTCGGCGCGCGAACAGGCGGCTTCCTGCCAGCGCGTCATCGGCGGTCTGGCCAACATCTGCCGCGAATACGCGACCAAGCGCTACCGCTCCAACGTCATGAACTGGGGCATGCTCCCGTTCCAGATGAAGGAGGAGCCGTCGTTTGAGGTCGGCGATTACATCTATATCCCGCACGTCAAGGCCGCGCTGGACGGCGACATGCAGGACATCAAGGCGTATGTGCTCGGCGAGCAGATGAAGGAGCTTTCGCTGTACATCGCGGACATGACGCCGGACGAAAAGAAGATCGTCAAGGCGGGATGTCTGATCAACTACAACCGCAACCGGAATCGTTAAATGAAATGGGGGAGAGGCCGCGCGGCCTCTCCCTTTTTGCGGTTGCATCCGCCCGCGTTTTGCGGTACAATAACCGGGAAGACAGAACACAGGAGGGAAACGTATGCTGCCGAATGATCCGATCATGCTGCTCAGCTATGTCAACACTAAGCTGCGCGATTCCTACGCCACGCTCGATCTGCTTTGCAGCGACCTGAACATCGACCGCGACGCGCTCGTGCGCAAGCTGGACGCCGTCGATTACACCTACGACGCCCGGCAAAACCGGTTTGTCTGACCGGCGCGGTTTGGGCGAAGACGAGGGACGGCTCCCGCCGGTGCGGACGGCGCGGGGCTGTTTTCGCGCCTGCTGAAAATCCTGCGGCGCGCTCCGGCCAAAAATAGTGAAAAATACCATTGATTTTTGCACGAAAATCTGGTTATCTAATAGATAGACGTGATTTTACGGGGAAGCCGCCGCCACCGGACGCGCGGCCCCTCCGCGCCACCGTTGATATGCATGCGGTCATCCCGCAATCTGCACAGTGAGGTAATCCAAACATGAGTACGAAAGAAATGAAGCCGATCAAGGAAGGCAAGGTTCGCGAGATCTACGACAACGGCGACAGCCTGATTATGGTCGCAACCGACCGCATCAGCTGCTTCGACGTCATCCTGAAAAACCAGGTCACCAGGAAGGGCACCGTGCTGACCCAGATGTCCAAGTTCTGGTTCGACATGACGCAGGATATCCTGCCCAATCATATGATTTCCGTCGATGTCAAGGATATGCCGGAATTTTTCCAGCAGCCGCAGTTTGACGGAAACAGCATGATGTGCCGCAAGCTGGAGATGCTCCCGGTGGAATGCATCGTCCGCGGCTATATCACGGGCAGCGGCTGGGCGAGCTACCAGAAGGACGGCACGGTCTGCGGCATCCGCCTGCCGGAAGGCCTCAAGGAGTCCGACAAGCTGCCTGAGCCGATCTATACGCCGTCCACCAAGGCGGAAATCGGCGACCACGACGAGAACATCTCCTACGAGCAGAGCATCGCCTATCTGGAAGAGCGTTTTCCGGGCAAGGGCGAGGAGTACGCCGCCAAGCTGCGCGACTACACGATTGCGCTGTACCGCAAATGCGCGGATTATGCGCTCAGCCGCGGCATCATCATCGCGGACACAAAGTTTGAGTTCGGTCTGGATGAGGCGGGCAACATCGTCATCGGCGACGAGATGCTGACGCCGGACAGCTCCCGCTTCTGGCCGGCAGAGGGCTATGAGCCGGGACACGGCCAGCCGTCGTTCGACAAGCAGTTCGCGCGCGACTGGCTCAAGGCCAACGAGCACGACTGGGAGTTGCCGCAGGAAATCGTGGACAAGACGATCGCCAAGTATCTCCAGGCATACGAGCTGCTGACTGGAACGCAGCTGTAATCATCATCGACCGCATCGGGAGCGCCGGCGGCAGGTTTGGACTGCCGCCGGCGTTTTTGTGCGTGGGAGGAGAGAAATCATTCATGCTGATCAAAGAGAAGAGTTTTTACCGCTCGTTTTGCCTGCTGTGCCTGCCGATCGTCCTGCAAAACGTCATTTCGCTGAGCGTCAATCTGACGGACAACCTGATGCTCGGACGGTATGCGGAGAGCGCGCTCTCCGGCGTGACGGCGGTCAACCAGATTCAATTCATCTATCAAAACCTGCTGATGGGCATTGGCGACGGCATGGTCATCCTCGCCTCGCAGTACTGGGGGCGCAAGGACACCGCCGCCATCCGCAAGGCGGCGTGCGTCGCCATGCGGACAGCGCTTGTGTTGATGGCGCTGCTGTTTGCGGCCGTTTCGCTGTTCCCGACGCAGGCGGTGGGGCTGTTTACGGAGGATGCGGCCATCGTCGCGGAGGGCGTGCGCTATCTGAACATCGTCCGCTTTACCTATCCGTTTTTCTGCGTCACCATGATTCTGCTGGCGGTTCTGCGCAGCACAGAGGTCGTAAAAATTGCGTTCTATCTGTCGCTGAGCACGTTGGGCATCAATTTCTGCATCAACTGGCTGCTCATCTACGGGCACTGGGGTCTGCCGCGCCTGGGTGCGGCGGGCGCCGCCATCGGCACGCTGGTGGCGCGCATCGTCGAATGCGCCGTGCTGCTGTGGTACATCAAGAAGAAGGAAGTCAACCTGCGCCTGAAGCTGCGCGATTTCCTGCACATGGATCGCGCAATGGCGGGGGACTACTTCCGCGTCAGCGCGCCGATCATCCTGCTGCAAAGCCTGTGGGGCGTCAACACGGCGCTGCAAACGGCGATTCTCGGACACCTGACCGCGAGCGCGATTGCGGCCAACAGCATGGCGTCCAACCTGTTCCTGATCGTCAAAACGGTTGCAGTCGGCGCGGCCTCCACGGCGAACGTCATGATCGGCAAGGCGATCGGCGAGGGTGAGCTTCAGACCGTCAAGGACTATGCCAGGACGTTCCAGGTCGTCTTTTTGGGCATGGGCATCTGCTGCGGCCTCCTGCTGTTCGCGCTGACCGAGCCGGTGCTGGCGCTGTACAGCTTTTCCGACGAGAGCCGCCAGCTGGCGCGCGCGTTCCTGCACATCCTCTGCATCGTCATGGTCGGCATGTCCTACCAGATGCCGGTCAATTCCGGCGTCATCAAGGGCGGCGGCGATACGCGGTACGTGATGAAGCTCGACCTCATCAGCATCTGGTGCATCGTCATCCCGCTCTCGTTCGTCATGGCGTTTGTCGTCAAGGCGTCCCCGATTGTCGTCGTCTGGTGCCTGAATCTCGACCAGCTGTTCAAGTGCGTCCCGGCGTTTCTCAAGGTAAACTACGGCAACTGGATCAAAAAACTGACCCGATAACAAAAAAGCGGCGCCGTCCCCGGCAAAGGGGCGGCGCCGTTTCGCGTCCGGCGGTTATGTCAGCAGCCGAATCAATAGCAGAACGGCAATCGCGACAAAGACAAGCGAAAAGAGTGGCGTTTCGGAAGACTGGTCGTTCCACTCGAATGGAATCGGGATGATATCCGGCTCGCTGCGGCGCCGTTTCCATTGGAATCCGTCCAGATGGAACACAGAACGGGTGGGGTCTGCATACACCTGAACGGCCGTGGAAGCGAGATAACGGTGAATTGGCCTGCGGTAGGGCTGGCTTTCGATTGTCTCCATTGCGCCGGTTTGGGCGGAAAACAGCTCGACCCGGAGGCAATATTGTCTGTGAAAGCGCAGGCGGCCGTTCGTTTCGGAGACAGGCACCAGCTTTTGCGTGACGCCGACGATGCGCCCGCGCGCGGCGCGGCCGGACGAGATCGCCTGCGCCCGCCGCCTGCGGCAGAGCAGAGCGCTGCGGATGCTGCGGACCCCGGTGTATAGCGGCAGCAGACCGGCGACTGCGAACAGCAGCAGGGTCGGGGCGTCGCTGACAGACAGCTGCTTGGCAATCGCGGTATACCAGACGGCGGAAAACACGAGCGGAAGGGCGCCGCTGCCCAATTCTTCAGCGGCGGGGCGGATCTGGCGTTTCAATGGACTTCCTCCTTCGCGTAGTTTTGGTTGAAAAAAAGAAAGAGCAAGCGAAAATTCGCTTGCTCCAAGTGGTCGAGGTGGCGGGACTTGAACCCACGGCCTCTGCGTCCCGAACGCAGCGCTCTACCAAACTGAGCCACACCTCGTTAGTTTGTTTTGCAGCCTTTCTCGCTGCAACGATAATTATTATAGCAGGCAATCTGCGCGCTGTCAACAAGTTTTTTCAAATCGCGCAAAGTTTTTCGCGGCGGGGGAATTTCTCTGTCAAATCGTGCAAAAAAAGAGAATTCCGCGACAAGGGAGGGGAATTGTGATACAATAAGGGCTGTATGGACAGGAGGAAACCGCATGACAGGTCTGGGAACCGATATCATAGAAATTGCGCGCATTGAGCGGGCGCTGCGCCGCCCCGCGTTCGCGCGGCGCGTGTTTACGCCGGCCGAGCGCGACTGGCTGGCCGCGCGCGGCAACAGCATGCCGCAATCCGCCGCCGGGCTGTTCTGCGCCAAGGAGGCGGTCGCAAAGGCGCTGGGCACCGGCCTGCGCGACGGGCTGAATTTGAACGACATTGAAATCGGCCATACGGCGCTGGGCGCGCCGGTCGTCGTGCGCCCCCGGCGGAATTTTTTGCTGAGCATCGCCCACTGCCAGAGTTACGCGACGGCGACGGCAATTCTGCTGGAGGGAGGAGACGCGGAATGACGGTCATCGATTGGGACTATGTCGCGGCGCAGCTGCGGCCGCGCGCGCCGGAGAGCGACAAAAACACCTATGGCCGCGTGCTCGCGGTCTGCGGCAGCCGGGACTACATCGGCGCGCCGTATTTTGCGGCGCAGGCCGCCGTGCGCACCGGCTCTGGCATCGTGACGCTCGCCGTGCCGCAGTGCATTTATCCGATTCTGGCGGGCAAGCTCAACGAGCCGACATTCCTGCCGCTGGAGACGGACGCGGACGGCAAAATCACGGCGGAGAGCCTGCCGCCGCTCGCGCGGCGCGCGGCGATTCTGGTGGGGCCGGGGCTGGGCATCAGCGCGGGCGTCGCGCAGGCGGTGCAGACCATCCTCCGCGCGGCGGAATGCCCGGTCGTCGTGGACGCGGACGGCATAAATGTGCTCGCCGGACATATAGATGTACTGGAGGAAGCCAGGTACCCGGCGGTGCTGACCCCGCACGCGCGCGAGTTTGCACGCATCTGCGACATCGCGCGCACGGGAAGACCGGAGCAGGACGCCGCGGCGTTTGCGCGCAGGCACCGGTGCGTGCTGCTGCTCAAGGGACACCGCACAGTGGTTGCGGGACCGGATGGAACCGTGCTGCAAAATGTGCACGGCAATCCGGGCATGGCGAAGGGCGGCAGCGGGGACGTGCTGGCCGGCATTATCCTGTCCCTGCTGGGGCAGGGCGTGCCGCCGCTGGCGGCCGCCGCCTGCGGGGCCTATATCCACAGCCGGGCGGGCGATCTCTGCGCCAACGAAATCGGCGAATTCGGCATGACGCCGACGGATATGCTGTCCCGCATCGCGCAGGTACTCAAACCGCTGAACTCCAGGGAGTGGTGAGCATTTGGTCGAACGCTGGTTTTGCGCCGCGGCGGCGCTGGTTCTGCTGACCGGCTGCTCTGCGGTCAAAAATCCGGAAAAGCTGGCCGCTTCGGTCAGGGACGTGTATGCGGCCGCGCCGTCGGTGGAGCTCGTTGTGGACATCACGTCCGATCTGGACGAGGAGACGATGACGTACCGCATCGGCTACACACAGGAGCAGGACGAACAGGGCGTGTCGGCGGTCATGACCGTGCTCGCGCCGGCGTCTATCGCGGGCATTTCAGCGGAGATCACGGGGGAGGACTTTGTGTTTTCCTACGAGGACGCCGAGCTGGAGACCGCGATGCCGGACCGCAAGGGGCTGACGCCCGCCGACGTCCTCACCTATCTGCTGTATGACCTGAGGAACACTGTGCCCGCGCAGGTCTGGAAGGAAGGCGACTGGCTGGCGCTTCGGTATGAAGCGGTCACGGAGGCGTACACGGCGGTCAAGGAGGTCTACCTGCACGCGCAGACGGGCGCGCTGCACGAGGCGCGGATTTACTGCGACGGAAAACAAATCATGCGCTGCGCGTTTGAATCGTGCGCGCTGAAATAGAAAGTGAGCATCGACGAATCATGGAAATTCCCAAGAATACCAGCCGAAGCTGGGCGGAAATCAATCTGAACAACCTTGCATTTAATTTTACGCAGATCAGACAGCACGTCAAGGCGATCCTGCCGGAGGCCAAGGTGCTCGGCGTCGTCAAGGCGGACGCATACGGACACGGCGCCGTGCAGACGGCGCAGACGCTGGTGCGCGCGGGCGCGGACTTTCTCGCGGTCGCGACCGCACTGGAGGGCGTGGAGCTGCGCGAGGCGGGCATTGCGCTGCCGATTCTGGTGCTCGGCTATGTCGGCGACGAAGACGTGCCGCTGCTGCTCCGGTACGACATCGCCGCTGCGCTGTGCGACCGGGACAACGCGGCGGCCTTTTCCCGGGCGGCGCAGGCGGCGGGCAAGCCGGTTCGCGTACATATTGCCCTCAACACCGGCATGACCCGCATCGGCTTTGAGACGCGCAGCACGAAGGAGGATGCCCGCGAGATTTTACAGGCGCTGGCGCTGCCGGGCATTCAGGCGGAAGGCGCGTTCACGCATTTCGCCGTCGCCGATGTGGACGGCGGCGAGGAGTTTACCGAGCTGCAATACCGCCGGTTTGTCGACATGTGTCAGGAACTGGAGCAGCACGGCGTGCACCTGCGCTACCGCCACTGCGCGAACAGCGCGGCGATTTTGCAGCACAGCCAGACGTTTACCACCGGGCTGTACCGGGACGGAGCCTTCAATATGGTGCGGGCGGGCATCATTCTCTACGGCTATTACCCGGACGCGACGACGAAAAAGACCGTGCCGCTCAAGCCGGTCATGACCGTCAAATCGCGCGTCGTGCAGGTGCGCGAGGTGCCGGCGGGCGATTCGATTGGCTACGGGCGCACGTACACGGCGGACAAACCGCTGCGCGTCGCGGTGTTCGCGATGGGCTACGCGGACGGATACCCGCGCTGCGTGAGCAACCGCATTTCCGTCGTCGTCGGCGGAAAGGTCGTGCCGTGCATCGGCCGCATCTGCATGGACATGGCGTGGGCGGATGTGTCCGGCCTGGACGTGCGCCGCGGCGACGAGGTCGTGATCTTCGGCGAGGGGCCGGTGACGGCGGACACGCTGGCGGACGCCGCCGGTACGATTTCCTATGAGATCCTGTGCGATGTCGGCAAGCGCGTCCCGCGCCTCTATCTCGAATGACTGCCTGCAACCGCCGCGCGCGGATTGCATACGATGAGACAGAAAATATTCCTGCCATGCGCGATTAAAGCGATGGATTGCTGGGGAAAGTAACAGTAACAGGGGAAGCGACGGCTTCCATCCGAAATTTCTTTCCTTTGGAGTGTGATTAGATTGGATCATCATGTCAAGCGCGGAGACATTTACTATGCAGACCTCTCGCCCGTTGTGGGCAGCGAGCAGGGCGGCATGCGCCCGGTGCTCATCGTGCAGAACAATGTCGGCAACCGCTACAGTCCAACCGTCATTGCCGCTGCGATTACATCGCAGGTCAACAAAGCGAAAATGCCGACACATATCGCCCTCGGCGCGCGCAGCTTCGGTCTGACGCGGGATTCCGTCATTCTGACCGAGCAGATCCGCACGCTGGATAAGCGCCGCCTGCGCGAGAAAATGGGCACGCTGGACGCCTCTCACATGGATGAAGTCGACCGCGCGCTGGCCGTCAGCTTTGGTCTGACCGCGCGGGAGTAAAAACGGTTTCGGCCGATGCTTACATAAAACACCGGCCGGAGTCGTCATAGTATGCCCCTGCATGGCATATGCTGTGCAGGGGGATTTTTTTTGCCGGAGGAAAGGAGCTGAGGCCATGCGCATCAGCAGAGATGGGGCGGAATGGGGCGAGATGACCGTCCGGGAGGACGGGCAGAAGGTGCACTTCCGCGCGCGCGGCGCGCCGCCGCAGTACGGCGAGATTCTGCGCGTCTGGGGCATGCGCGACGGGGCGCAGCCGCTGCTCATCGGCGTGGCGGAGCCGGAGGACGGCGCGTTGACCGTCGCGCGCACAATGAGCCGGCAGTATCTCGCCTCGCTGGGCTATGCGCAGCTGCCGGAGCGCTATATTGCCGGTGTGCGGGCGTCTGAAGCGCAGGCCAGGGAGGACGACGCGGAGGACGCGGCCGACCCGCTGGTGCGGCGGGCGATGCGGGACGAGGCGGTGCGTGTGCGCCGCGAGGCGGAGCGGGAAATTCTGTCGTGTGCCTTTCAGAAGGACCGCGCGTTTCCGCTGGCGTTTGCCTGCTGCTGCTGTACGGTGCGCGACGGGCGGGCGCAGCTGATCTGGGACAGACAAAAGGGCTGCCCGGTGTGGACAGCCCCGTAATGGTCTATTGATGTTATCTGACGATGCGCTTGGATTCCATATAGTAGCGCTTTTCGTGCGCCTCGCCCATGGAGAAGGTCTTGCGCGGCAGCACACCGTCGAGAATGACGCCGCGGAACAGGTCGTTCTTTTCGATGTCCGGCAGGAAAAAGCCCATATTGCCTGCCGCGCAGCCGAGCGAGCGCACGATGTCCGCGCCGTGGATGTAGTCCAGCTTCGCCTCCGGGCGCTGCGCCAGGTAGTCGTCGAGGAAGGCCTGAAGCGTGGCGAGCGGGATGCCCCAGCGGGGCTGTTTGACGGTCAGCAGGCCGGTGCGCGCGCCGAAGCAGAAGCCGACCGTGTGCGCGCCTTCCTGCTGCTGCGGCAGCGGGTACGGCAGCGCGTCGGCAAACGCGACCTCACAGGTGCTGCCGTTTGCGGCGTAAAACGCCTGCGCGGCGGCGAGCAGGTCTTCGGCGTCCACGTGGAACATGACGCGGTGAATCGGCTCGATGAGCAGGCTCTCGTCGTGGATGTTGACGATTTCGCACAGCGCAAAGCGCGCTGGATGCGTGGCCTGCTCCTCCGGGGACAGGTCCTTTTTGATGTCCTCCCAATACGCCTTCGCCGTCGCCATGGAGTGGTTGCCGTCGCCGACCGCGAACGGCAGCAGCGGCAGGTCTTCGGTCAGGCGGTATTTTTGATTGAACGCTTCGCGGTCGCTGAGCGCCTCCATCGCGGCGATCAGGCGGTCGGTCAGTTCACCCTCCGGGATGAACCAGCCGTTGATATGTCCGCCGTTCTGCATCAGGTCAGTGCTGTACAGCTGCTCAAGCTGCGCGGTCTGCGCGAACATCGGCTCGATGACCGTGCGGTTGGGATCGTCGATGAGCAGCATGATGTGCGGCACCTCGACGGAGGCGTTCCGGCGGATGTCCAGACGCGGCGGGATGCGCTCGACAATCGTCTTTTCCGTCGGGCGGACAAGCGAACGGAGACCGGCGGCGTATTCGTAGCATTCGAGGTCGATGGCAGCCACAAGGCCGCGGCGCGGCGCGGCGCCGCCGGAATAGCGTTCGGTCAGGACAAAGCCCGCCGGAAGCTCGGTCAGCACGCCGTCGGCGAGATACTGCTGCATGGTGCGGTTGATCGCGTCGGTGCGCGCCGCGACATCGCCCTGCTCCAGAAAGACCTCCGGAAGCGTGATGCGCAGCGTGGACGGCGCATCGCCGACAATGCGGTCGGTTTCCTCCCAGTAGTCCGGCTGCGAGGTGTATTGATCGCAGGCGATAACCGCCCATTTATACAGGTCCGTGCCTTGTTTCGGCATCAGAATTTTCGGTACAGATACACAGGACATGATCGTTCCTCCAGAGCAAAAGAAAAGTCGATGATAATTTTATTATAGCGGACAGCGCGCCCGGATTCAAAACAAAACGCGCAATCGGTGCAAAGATTGGCAGAGTGTCTAAAGGACGGGAGAATTTCCCGAACAGTTTGCAGAAAAGCGACAACGAATGGAGGGAAAACCGAAGGCTGGCGCCGCCGCCCGGCATTGACCGGATAACCAAAAGTTTCTTGCGGTTTCGACAATCTTTTTGCATAAGAAAATCCGTTCTCCATACACTATTAGCACAGAGGACGGACGGGAAACAAAGGAGAGCGTAACAATGAACCGAAACTCGAATAAACTGACTGTACCGGAAGCCAAGGCCGCGATGGAGCGCTTCAAGATGGAAGCCGCGAGTGAAGTCGGCGTCAACCTGAAGGACGGCTACAACGGCGATCTGACCTCCCGCCAGGCGGGCTCGGTCGGCGGCCAGATGGTCAAGAAGATGGTAGAGGCCTACGAGAACAGCATCAAGTAAACCAATTGGCAAAAAGGGGACAGGCGCCGGGATTGGCGCCTGTCCTTTTGCAGTGCGATGCGTTGGGGGAATGCTGCCGGATGGCCGGTATGCCGCGCGGTCAGGCCGGCGAGGCGAATGCGCGGTACAAAAACGTCACAATCTCCGCCCGCGAGCAGATCTGGTCGGGAGAGAACGTGTCCTGGCCGGTGCCCGCTGTGATGCCCTGCTCGGCCGCCCAGCGCACGGCGGTGTAGCAGTAATCGGACGGCGCGACGTCGGCAAAGGTGGGGGCGTCCTCGCCGGGCTGCGGCGCACCTGCCGCTTTCCACAAAAAGACCGCACACTGTGCGCGCGTGCACGCGGCGTTGGGCGAAAAGGTTGTCTCGGAGGTTCCGGCTGTGATTTGGTTTTCCACTGCCCAGCGCACGGCAGTTTCATACCATGCGTCCGCCGCGACGTCGGTGAATGCCGTCTGTTGGCTCTCCGGCTCCGGCTTTCCAGCGGCGCTCCAGAGGAAGCTGACAATCTGTGCCCGGTTGCAGGCGTTGGCAGGGGAGAAGGTGGTGGAGGAGGTGCCGCTCGTGATCCCGTTCTCGAACGCCCAGACCACGGGGTCGTAGTAATAGTCCTCGAGATAGACGTCGGTGAACGGCGCATCGCCGACCGCCGCCGCCGAGTGGCTCGTCAGCTTCAGCCCGTAGGCTTTGGCAATGGCCTGCGCGTCGGCGACGCCCAGCGCCTCCAGCTTGTCGTCGGTGGAGAGGAAATTGATATAGTCGTCATAATTGCTCAAAAAGGCGTGTTCGACGATCATGCTGGGGATGTTTTTCAGCGTGGCATTGCGGACAATGCTGTAATAATCCGCCGCGGAGCCGTCCGGATAGCTCTTGCTCGTGCTGTCCCTTTGCAGGTAACCGTTGTTGATGATCCCCAGCTCGGACAGATTGTCCAGAATGTTGCCGGCTACTTTTTCAGAAACGGGCAGAAGCTCCGGCCGGTAGTTCCCGTTTGGCAGGATGACCAGCGCGCCGATGGCCGTGGGCGAAGGGTCGTCTTCGTCCGCCTGGACATTGTTGTGCAGGCTGACCATCAGATCGGACTGGACGGAATCCGCATAGACGACGCGGTCGGAGAGCGCAAGCGCGGTGTCGTCCTCCCGCGTCAGATAGACCGTGACGCCGTCGTACTGCTCCAGCTCCCGCTTGCAGGCCAGCGCGATTTTCAGGTTCAGGTCTTTTTCGTCGACCGTCAGGCCGTCCCACTCGTAGGATGCGCCGGAGTCCTCGCCGCCGTGGCCGGGATCCAGCGTGACGATCAGATTGCCGTCGCTGCCGAAGGATTCCTGCCTGCTGCCCGCCTCCACTTCCTTCGGTGCAAGGCTCACGTCTTCCTCTCCCTCCATGTAGTGCCCGGCGGCGGAAGCCGGGTGCGGGATGCCGCCCAGCAACAGACAGGCGGAGAGGAATACACTCATACATTTTCTCTTTTTCATTGCAAAACTGCTGATTACATCAGCGCCTCCCTTCCGGATTCCTTTCTTCTTTGCTGTAATAAAGCACTTGTTTAGTTTATTTCATTTTGCGCATGATGTCAATAGCGGGGCGCAGAGGTGGCGGGCAGACTCTACGATGCGTTTGTTGCATGTGGGCAGAAGATCCGGTATGATAGACGGGAGGTGAGAACATGGACGTCAGAAAAACCGGCAGCCTGATCGCAGCGCTGCGCAGAGAACAGAACATGACGCAGAAGGAGCTGGCGCAGCTGCTGTGCCTAAGCGACCGCACGGTGTCCAAATGGGAGCGCGGCGCGGGCGCGCCGGACGTCTCGCTGTGGAGCGATCTGTCAGAGATTCTGGGCATTTCGGTGCGCGATCTGCTCGCCGGGGAACGGACCATCAACCCAAAGGATGGAGGAAATATGAAACGTACCAAATTTTATGTCTGCCCGCACTGCGGCAACATTCTGACCGCGTCATCTGCGGCGCAGCTGACCTGCTGCGGCGCGCCGCTTTCGCCGCTGGAGGCCAAGCCGGAGGACAGCGCGCACACCATTTCCGTGGAGACGATGGACGGCGAATACTATGTCAGCATGCAGCACGAGATGAGTAAAGCGCACTACATCTCGTTTTTCGCCTGCCTGACGGGGGACAAGCTGTATCTCAACCGGCTGTATCCGGAAGGGGATGCAGCGGCGCGGTTTCCCAGAATCGGTATGGGGACACTGTACGCCTACTGCACAGACGGCGGTCTGTACCGCAAATATATCCGCAGAGCACGATAACAGCCAATCCCCCGGACGGCGATCCGGGGGATTGCAGCGCGGCCAAACTGACAAGACCGCCCGGGCAGGCGCCCAGGCGGTCTTTTTGTCGATCCTATCTGAAATGGACGCGCTTTTGCGCACGGCTGCGGAGGGCGCGTTATTTTGCGGCGATGACGTCGGACATGTCGTACATGCCGGGCTGGGTCTGCGCGCCGAGGTAGGCGGCCGCGTCGACCGCGCCGACGGCGAACACCTCGCGCGACAGCGCGACGTGGCGGATCTCAATCAGCTCGTCGCGGCCGGCGAACAGCACCTCGTGCTCGCCGACGATGGTGCCGCCGCGCACCGTGTGGATGCCGATTTCGTGCGCCGGGCGCTTCATGCGGCGCTCGTGCCGGTCGTAGACATATTCGGCGTCGTAGGGGAGCGCCTCGCTGACCGCGTCCGCGAGCATCAGCGCCGTGCCGGACGGGGCGTCCAGCTTCTGGTTGTGGTGCTTTTCGGTGATCTCCACGTCGTAGCCGTCGCCGAGCACGGAGGCGGCCTTGCGCAGCAGATCCATCATCAGGTTGATGCCGATGGACATGTTGCCCGAACGGAAGACCGGGATTTTCGCGGAGGCAGCGCGCATCGCGGCCAGCTGCTCCTTGCTGTGGCCGGTGGTGCAGATGACGACCGGCGTTTTGGTCTTCGTGCAGTAGTCGAGCAGCGTTTCCAGCGAATTGGCGTTGGAAAAGTCAATGACGACATCGCATGCGCCGGCGTACTCGTGCGGGTCGGCGTAAACCGGGTAGTCCGACAGCTTTTCCGCGTAGGCGTCAAAGCCCGCGACGATTTTCATGTTTTCCTTTTTGGAGACAATGTCGGTGATGACCTTGCCCATGCGGCCGTTGCAGCCGCAAAGTCCGATTTTCAACATCTGTCTGTTCTCCTCACTCCGCCAGCTTGAGACCGGCGGCGGTCATGGCGGCCTTGAGCTGCGCCACGTGCGCCTCAGTCATGTCACACAGCGGCATGCGCAGCTCGCCGACATCCCAGCCGAGGAAGCGCATCGCCATCTTGACCGGAATCGGGTTCACTTCGAGGAACAGCGCGTTGATGAGCTCGAGATAGCGGAGCTGCAGCTCGCGCGCCGCCGCGTAGTCGCCGTCGAGGCATTTTTGCGCGATGGCGTGCGCCGCATCCGGCGCGACGTTGGCGAACACGGAGATGACGCCCTTGCCGCCCATCGCCATCAGCGGAACGATCATGTCGTCGTTGCCCGACCAGAAGTTCAGCTCATCGCCGCACAGGCGCATGGCCTCCGCCAGCAGGGAGAAGTCGCCGGAGGCTTCCTTTGCGCCGTTGATGTTCGGGTGCTTGGACAGTTCATAGTAGGTTTCCGGCTTGATGGTCATGCCGGTGCGGCTCGGCACGTTGTAGACGACGATCGGCGTCGGCGTCGCGTCCGCCAGCGCATAGAAATGCTTGACCAGACCCTGCTGCGTCGCCTTGTTGTAGTACGGCGTGACGGTCAGCAGGCCGTCCGCGCCCGCCTGCGAGGCGAACTTGCTCAGCTCGATGGCGTACTGCGTGTCGTTGGAGCCGGTGCCCGCGATGACCGGAACGCGGCCGTTGACGTGGTCGATGCAGAACTGGATGGCCTCCTTGTGCTCCGCGTCCGTCAGGGTAGAGCCTTCGCCGGTGGTGCCGCAGATCGTGATGGAATCGATGCCGCGGGCGATCTGGTCGTCAATGATGCGCTTGAATTCCGGATAGTTGATGCCGGTGGCGGTCATCGGTGTAATAATCGCGACGTTCGCGCCGGTAAAGATAGGCTGTTTCATGAAAAATTCCCTCCGATCAAAAGTGATAGCTCTCTATTTCTCAGATTTCTCTGTGACGCTGCGTTTCGCTGCGGAAAACGGACCGAAGCCTCAGTCCATATAGCCCTCGGCGCACAGCAGCTCCGCCATTTCGACGGCGCCGCCCGCCGCGCCGCGCAGCGTGTTGTGCGACAGGCTGACAAAGCGGTAATCGAAGATGACGTCGTCGCGCAGACGGCCGATGGAGACGGCCATGCCGCCCTCAAGGTTGCGGTCGAGACGCGCCTGCGGGCGGTCGTCCTCTTCAAAGTAGTGCAGGAACTGCTTGGGCGCGCTCGGCAGGTTCAGCTCCTGCGCGCGGCCGCTGTAGTTTGCCCAGGCCTCCAGAATCTGCTCCTTGGTCGGCTTGTTCTTGAACTTGACGAACGCGGCGGCGGTGTGGCCGTCGCTGACCGGCACGCGCAGGCACTGCGCGGAGATGACCGGTTCGGACGCCGCGACGATTTCGTTGCCCTCGATGTGACCCCAGACCTTCATCGGCTCCTTCTCGGATTTCTCCTCCTCGCCGCCGATATAGGGGATGATGTTGTCCACCATCTCCGGCCAGCTCTCGAACGTCTTGCCCGCGCCGGAGATCGCCTGATAGGTGCAGACGGCGACCGACTCGATGCCAAATTCCTGCAGCGCGGTCAGCGCCGGGACGTAGGACTGGATGGAGCAGTTGGACTTGACGGCGATGAAGCCGCGCTTGGTGCCCAGACGCGCGCGCTGCGCCGGAATGATTTTGGCGTGGTCCGCGTTGACCTCCGGGATAATCATGGGAACGTCGCTGGTGAAGCGGTGCGCGCTGTTGTTGGAGATGACCGGGCACTCCAGCTTCGCATACGTTTCCTCCAGCGCGCGGATGACGTCCTTCTTCATGTTGACGGCGCAGAAGGTGAAGTCGACCTTGGTGACAAACTCGGCGGCATCGGACTCCGCGTCATACAGAACCATGTCCTTGATCTGTTCCGGGATGGGAGACGACATCTTCCAGCGTCCCTCCACCGCCTCGGCGTAGGTCTTGCCCTTGTTGCGGCCGCTGGCGGCGATGGCGGTGATGGTAAACCACGGATGGTCGGCGAGCAGCGTGACAAAACGCTGGCCTACCATGCCGGTTGCGCCGATGATGCCGACTTTGTAATTCTTCATGTTGGGATATCCTCCTGAAAAGCAAATGATATTTCGATGGTATGATCCGCCTCTCCGGGCTGCGCGTTTTTGAGCAACAAAAAGCCGGTCGGAAAAGCCGGCCGGAGATGCGAAACAAAGCGTCTGCACGCAGCTGGTGCAGGGAACAAGTAGCGATAGCGCATCACGGGCACAAACCGGTGACAGCCGGGCAGATATTCTCGTACCCGTCCAGACAGGCGCCAAGCGAACGAAACGCCCTCTTCGGCGGCAGACCCTTTCCTGCCCGGTCCCCGGAGCGTTCGCCTCCTGTTCGGACAGTACTGATGAAAGCCGCGCCTCAATCGTACTATGAAATTATGTTCTATTTATTCTATCACGCTGCAAAAAACTTTGTCAAGCCGCTTTGCTGGAGAAATCGCACAAAACAACGGATTTTCCCGCACTTGATTTCGTCTGCGCTTTGCGATATGATAAGAGCCATATCATTCCGGGCAGGATGACACGCTGCTGCCAGGGGATAAGGAGGCGGGCGCGCTGTACTCGCGCCAAAAAACAAACGATGAAGACAAGTGATTTTTACTATGAACTGCCAAAAGAACTGATCGCCCAGGATCCCCTGGAGGA